>DATLJF010000082.1:0-17911 GCA_035539015.1 Stenotrophomonas sp.
GGGTGCAGGACCGCCCGGGCGTCACTAGCGGTGTCGCGATGTCCGCGTATTCCAGCTGCCATCCAAGTTCCTGCAATAACTGGACGGCGCAGGTGGAGGGCTGAGGCGCTGCCGCAGCGGTGGCCGCGAACAGCAACCCCAGCCCCATCAACAGCAGGCGTGCCCTGCCCGGCCACCGCGGCACACACGACAAGGCCCCGGACGAACCGGGGCCTTGTCGATCATCGCTCGGCGGTATCAGCGGCTGCGCGTGCACACCGTTTGCACGACGCGGTCGCCGTTGTTCTGTTGGTGCTGGCCCTGGATATAGCGTCCGGTGGCACCGCCCGCCACGGCGCCGCCCACCGTGGCGAGCTTGCGGCCGTTGCCGCCACCGATCTGGTTGCCGAGCAGGCCACCGACCACCGCGCCGGCAACGGTGCCGGTCACGCGGCTGGGGTCGGAGCTGTTCTTCTGCACCGTTTCCTTGTGGCAACGGACCACGGTGCCGTCGTTGAAACGACGGCCCTCATCTTCGGGGCCGTAAGTCTGCGCCTGGGCGACGAACGTCAGGCCCACCAGCGCCAACCCGGCCAGGCATCCACGTACGTTCATGGACGATCTCCTGTTGGTCGCAAGCGGCCCAATGCCGCTGCGTTGCGACTACTGTGTCGAGCCCGCAAACAAGGCACCGTGAAATGCGCGTGCCACGTTCAGCAGGCAGCCACGGCGATGACGGTCATGGCAACGGATTGACCGAGGCCGGCGGCGTGTCCGGCGTCGCCGATGGCGTATCGGCTGCGTTGTCTGGCGCCGCGGTGGCAGCGGCCGGCTTCACTTCGGGTGCGGGCTCTGGAACCGGAGCGGGCGGCGGTGGTGGTGGCGGTGGCGGTGGGGTCGGCGCGGGCGCGCTCGTATCGGCCTTTGACGAGGCCTTGGGCAGGTACGTCGACAGTCGCTCGAAAAAGCGCTTGTAGAAGTCGCCGTCCTGCACCGTGACGCTGGCCACGCGCACCATCGAGTCGTTGCTGCTGCCGACCGGCAGCGACACCGAGCCGAGCACGCCGACACCGACGCTGGCCGAGGTGGCGCTCTTCTTCAGCGCGTACCGGTCCTGCACGGCACTGACGAAGACCCAGGCCTTGTCGTCGCCCTGGGCAACGCAAGAGATGCGCAGGTCCAGTTGTTCGTGCGACTCCTCGGTCGGCTGGAAATTCTTGCTGCCTTCCACTGCGGCATTGTCGGCGCGCGTCACCATGTAGCCCTGGCTCAGCAGCGCGCGCCGGGCGGCCTCGCAGGCGGCGGCGGGCGTGACATCGACACTGCGCGAATAGGTGTTGTCCGAATTGAACGTCTCGCGCACCAGCAGGTGGTCGGCCTTGCCGCGCCCGCAGGCGGTGAGGGACAGCAGCGCCATGGTGCAAGCCATGGTGAGAAGAAGGCGACGTGAAGGAGTCATGAGGGATATCCGGTGAAATCCGCGCGCAGGATATCCCCGTTGCCGTGAGAGATGAACGAAGGCACCTCGCCACGGCGGACCCGGTTCATGCGCGAAGGGCCAATCGCGGCAAGGTTTGGGCGGCGCGACGGTGCGAAGCTGTCCGGGTTCTTGCATAGGAGTGAGGTGCATGGTTTTTACGCGTCTGTCCTGCCTGCTGTCGCTGTTGCTGGTCGTAGTCCCGGCGTGGGCGGCACCGCCGCCATTGCGGGTGATGTCGTTCAACGTGCGCACGCCAGCCGACACCGAGCCGGGCCGCCGTTGGGAAGACCGCCGCAGCGCCATGGTCGAGGTGATCGAGCAAGCCCGGCCGGATGTGATCGGCACGCAGGAACTGACGCCAGTGCAGGCCAAGTACCTGGCCGAGCAACTGGGCGAATACCGCTGGTTCGGCCGCGGCCGGCGCGGCGGCGATGACGACGAGCACATGGGCGTGTTCTTCGATTCTCGGGCGCTGGCACTGCTGGCGTCCGGCGACTTCTGGCTGTCGGATACGCCGGAGGTGGCGGGCAGCGACACTTGGGGCCATCCCTATCCGCGCATGGTGACCTGGGGCCTGTTCGAGCGCCGCGCCGATCGCAGGAAGTTCTATTTGTTCAATACCCATTTGCCCTACCGCGACCAGGACGAGCCGGCGCGGGTGCTCGGCGCAAAGTTGCTGCTGAGCCGGATCGCCGCGCTCCCGGCCGACGTGCCGGTGGTGCTGACCGGCGACTTCAACAGCGAACCGGGCAGCGACACGTGGCGCACCTTGACCGCCCAGCTGCGCGACGCGCGCGGCGAGGCGGCCCAGGTGGATGGCCCGCGCCTGACCTTCCAGGACTTCGGCGGCAGCGAGCGGCGCCAGCTCGACTGGATCCTGCTGCGTGGCTTCCAGTCGCGGCGCTTCAGCACCCTCGATACGCGGCCACATGGGCTGTTCCCCTCCGATCACTACCCGGTCCTGGCCGAGCTGGCGTTCCCCGCAGCGGTCACAACCCCCACGCAGTCGCCGCGCTAGGCTTTCCCACACCACCACGGGAGCCAGACGCCATGGGCCATCGCAGTCGCCTCGCCGGTTTCATCATCGATTGCCAGGATTACGACGCCGACCAGGGCGCGCGCTTCTGGTCGGCCGCGCTGGGCCTGGACGCCGCGCCTGCTTATCGCGAAGGGGACGCCGAGTACGCCGAGCTGAAGAACGCGCCCGGCGGCCTGCAGGTGGAAGTCCAGCGCGTGAGCCATGCCTCGCGCGTGCACCTGGATATCGAGAGCGACGACATCGACGCGGAAGCCGAACGCCTGGAAAAGCTTGGCGCCAAGCGCATTGGTTTCGTCAAACGCTGGTGGGTGATGGAAGCGCCCACCGGCCACCGCTTCTGCATCGTGCGGATGCGCGATCCGGCCAACCGCGCCGACACCCACTCCTGGGACTAGGCGCCCGCCGACGGCGCACGCAACCAGTCCGCCAGCTGCCGCAATGGCAGCGGCAGTGCGGCGAACTCCCGCGCTACCAACCATAAGGTCCGGTGGGCCCAAGGCTCCTGCAACGGCACGCTGGCCAAGCGCGCGCTCGCGGTACTGCGGCGCGCTGCGCTACGCGGCACGATCGCCACGCCCGCACCGCGCGCCACCATCCTGCACAGCACTTCCAACGCAGGGACATGCGCACGCCACTGAAGCCGCCCGCCGGCCTCTGCCGCGCGGCTGATCAAGTGGCGTTGCAGCGCGCTGTCGGCAGACAGCCCAAGCAGCGCTTCGTTGAATAGATCCGGCAGGCGCACACTCGGCGCCTGCGCCAGGCGGTGTTGATGCGCACAGACCAGCACGAGCACGTCCTCACCGACCACCTCACCTTGCAGGTCGCGGCGGCTGGCGTGGTCCGCAATCACCGCCAGATCGGCTGCCGCTTCGCGCACCGCATCGGCCGCGTCGATGCTGCCGCGTTCGACCAGCGCCACGTCCAGTGCGGGGTGGGTCACCAGGAAGTCCGCGATGCGTTCGGGCAGCCATTCGCTCAGGGCCGCAGTATTGGCCAGCAGCCGGATCGTGGCGCGCTGGCCGCCGGCATACTCGGCAAGCTCGCCGCGCAGGCGCGCCACCTCGCCACCGATCTGCCGCGCGTGTCGCAATAGCGCGCGCCCCGCCGGTGTCAGCTGCACGCCACGCCGGCCGCGCTCCAGCAGGGTGATGCCGGCCTGGTCTTCGAGTTGCCGCAAGCGCGCGCTGGCCGCCGCCAACGATAGCGCGCAAGCAGCGGCGCCAGCGGTAATGCTGCCGGCATCGGCCACGGCTACGAACAGGCGCAGGTCGGTCAGATCGAAATGCATCGCGTGCTCCAGCCTTCGGGTTTGACGAAGGCTGGCTCAGGATATCGCGCATTGTGTACAGGCCACGCCGGGCCAAACATGGGCGCATGTCGAACCTGCTGCCACAGCTGCCGTTCCTGATGGCCGTGTTCCTGTTGGCCGGCGCGGTCAAGGGCGTCACCGGCATGGGCCTGCCGACCGTGGCCATGGCGTTGCTGGCGCTGCGGATGAGCCCGGCCGCGGCGGCCAGCCTGTGCTGCTGCCTTCGTTGCTGACGAACCTGCAGCAAGCGCACGGCGGCGGTGGAGGGCTGCGCCTGGCGCGGCGGCTGGCGCCCATGTTGCTGACGACCTTGCTGGCCACCGCGCTCAGCGCCGGCGTGCTGGCCGATAGCGACGGCCGGGCGGCGCGGATTGGGCTCGGCGCGATGTTGTTGCTGTACGCCGTGTTCGGCCTGAGCCAATGGACCCTGCCCGCACCGGGCAAACACGAAGCCTGGCTGGGCGCACTGTGTGGCGTCTTGACCGGCGTGGCGACCGGCGCGACCGGCGTGTTCGTGTTGCCGGCCTTGCCCTATCTGGTGTCGCTGCGGCTTCCGCGCGAAACCCTGGTCCAGGCACTGGGCCTGTGCTTCAGCACTTCCACCCTGGCCCTGGCCGCCGCGCTCGCCGGGCATGGGGTACTGGACGCCACCACGCTGCCGGCTTCGCTGCTCGTGCTGCCCCCTACCCTGCTCGGCCTGTGGCTCGGAGCACGCCTGCGGACGCGGCTGCCGCCGCTCCTGTTCCGCCGCGTCTTCTTTGCCACGCTGGCCGCGCTGGGGCTGGAAATTCTCTGGCAAGCGTGGAGCTGATGCGGACACAAAAGAAAGGCCCCGCAATCGCGGGGCCTTCTTTGCAACGCTGATCAGACAGCCATGGCCGATTCAATCGGCCCAGCGGCCCGGCGCGCTCGACTGCGGCAACACCTGTGCCGACAGCGGCCGGTCCTGTTCGAGCAGGTTCAGCGCATCGGCCAGGATCGCTGCCGACTCATGCAGCAACGGGTCCGGGCGCTTCTCGGCCGCCTTCTCGCGCGCGGTGTCCTTGGCGATGTCGCGCTCGTTGCCGGTCAAGCCGTCGTCAGAATCTTCGGCCAGCGGGTCCAGCGGCATGCCCAGCTGCTTGCGCACCGCCTGGCGTTCCTTGCGCTGGCTGTCCTGCTTTTCACGTTCGGCACGGCGCTCGGCCTCGTTGAGGGAGACGAACTTCTTCGCCTTTTCCTCGCGGAACTGGTCTACGTCCTGCTGCCACCATTGGAATTCCTTGTCCTGCGCCACGCGCGAGGCGTGCAGGCTTTCCAGCTTCGGCAGCAGCGGCCCGAAGTTGCCGTACTGGGTATGCGGCACCGAGGCGATCCGCGTCCACGGCAGGGCGTTGTCGTAGGTGCTCTCGCCAAACTCGCTGGCGTCCACGCTTGCCGGGAACGCGATGTCCGGCACCACGCCCTTGTGCTGGGTGCTGGAGCCGCTGACGCGGAAGAACTGCGCAATGGTCAGCTTGACCTGGCCGAAGCGCTGTTCTTCGCTGGCGGGCCAGCGATCGAGGTCGACGATGTTCTGCACCGTGCCCTTGCCGAAGGTGGTCTCGCCAATGACCAGGCCACGACCGTAGTCCTGGATGGCACCGGCAAAGATCTCCGAAGCCGAGGCCGAGCCGCGGTTGATCAGCACTGCCAGCGGACCGTCCCAGGCGACCTTTTCACTACGGTCGCCGTTGACAGTGACGCGGCCGCCGGACTCGCGCACCTGCACCACCGGACCCTGCTCGATGAACAAGCCGGTCAACTCGACCGCTTCGTCCAGCGAGCCACCGCCGTTGTTGCGCAGGTCCAGCACCACGCCGTCGATCTTGTCGCTCTTGAAGCCGGCCAGCAGCTTGGCGACGTCGCGGGTCGCCGAAGCGTAGTCGGCGGCATTGCGGCGGCGGCCCTCGAAATCCTGGTAGAAACCGGGCAACTTGATGATGCCGATGCGCCGCTGCGGCTCGCCGTCCTTCGCCGGCAGGGTGATGGTCTCGCCCTTGGCGGCCTGTTCGGCCAGGCGCACCTTCTGCCGGGTCAGGGTGACGGTGCGGTGGTTGCCATCGATGCCGGACTCGGCGGGGATGTACTCGATCCGGACCTGGGTGTCCTTCTTGCCGCGGATCTTGGCCACGACATCGTCGATGCGCCAGCCAATCACGTCTTCGACCGGGCCGGACTTGTCCTGGCCGACGCCGACGATGCGGTCGCCCGGCTTGAGGGTGCCGTCGATCGCCACCGGCCCACCGGCGATGACCTCGCGGATCACCACCATGTCGTCCTGCTTCTGCAACTGCGCACCGATGCCTTCCAGCGACAGCGACATCTGCTGGTTGAAGTTCTCGGCGGTACGCGGGGTGAAGTAGTCGGTGTGCGGGTCGACCGCGTTGGTGTACGCGCTCAGGAAGACCTGGAAGATATCCTCGCCCTTGAGTTCGTTCACCGCTTTGGCGACGTTGGTGTAACGCTTGTCCAGCGTCTTGCGGATGTCGGCCTGCTGCTTGCCGGCCAGCTTGAGCCGCAGCCAATCGTTCATGACCTGCTTGCGCCACAGCGTATCGAGTTCGGCATCGTTGGCCGCCCACGGCGCCTTCTCGCGGTCGTACTCGAATTTCTCGCTGCTGTTGAAATCGAAGTTCTGGTTCAGCAGTTTGCGTGCGAAGGCCACGCGCTGGCCGACGCGCTGCTTGTACACAGCGAATACTTCAAAGGCTGGATCGAGCTGGCCATCGCGGATGGCGCTGCCGACCTTGGCCTGCAGCGGCGCGAACCCGTCGACGTCGGCCTGGGTGAAATACAGTTTGCTGGCATCGAGCGACTCGAGGTAGCGCTTGAACACGTCCTTGGCCATCGCCTCGTCCAGCTCGCGCGGCCGGTAGGCATAGCGGCTGTCAGAGAGCAGGCCATACACCAGCTTGCTCGCAGTGGCCTGGTCGGCGGTGGCGGCCGGCGGCATCGCGGTATCGGCGCGCGCCAGCAGCGCCAGTGGCGCGGTCAAGGCCAGCGCCAGCAAGCCGGCGGTGAACCTGGCGGGGACTTTGTAATTCATCGGCATACTCTCGGCACGAAGCCGTAATGGGGGGCTGCGGAAGCATCTGACAGCACGACAGTGCCGAAAGTTGCCGCACTTGTCATCAGTGCGGCCCCAGCGTAGCGCGCCGGGGGGACTACGGTCTGTAAACGCCCCGTTAGCCGCCGCGTGGCGGCGATGCCGGGTTCAGCCTCTGGCTCAGGCGGCAACGCCAGCCCCGGCCGCCTGGCGGTCGGCATGATAGGAGGAACGCACCATCGGACCGGACGCGACATGGGCAAAGCCGAGGCTGTAGCCGTAGTCCCCCAGCGCCTGGAACTCCTCGGGGGTCCAGTAACGCATCACCGGGTGGTGGTGCGGGGTCGGCTGCAGGTACTGGCCGATGGTCACCATGTCGACATCGTGGGCGCGCAGATCGCGCAAGGTGGCCTGCACCTGCTCCATGGTTTCGCCCAGGCCGAGCATGATGCCGGACTTGGTGTTGAGCGCCGGGTGCTGGGCCTTGAACTTCTGCAGCAGGGTCAGCGACCACTGGTAGTCGGCGCCTGGACGCACGTTGGGGTACAGATCCGGCACGGTTTCGATGTTGTGGTTGAACACGTCCGGCGGACTGGTCGCCAGGATCTCCAGGGCCCGGTCCATGCGGCCCTTGCCGCGGAAGTCCGGGGTCAGGATCTCGATGCGGGTGCGCGGGGCGTGCTCGCGAATGGCGCTGATGCAATTGGCGAAGTGCTGGGCACCGCCGTCGCGCAGGTCGTCGCGGTCCACGCTGGTGACCACCACGTACTTCAGGCCCATGTCGGCCACGGTCGTGGCCAGGCTGAGGGGCTCGTTGGCATCCGGCGGCTTGGGCCGGCCGTGGGCGACATCGCAGAACGAACAGCGGCGCGTGCAGACCTCGCCGAGGATCATGAAGGTCGCGGTGCCGTGGCTGAAACACTCATGGATGTTCGGGCAGCTGGCCTCTTCGCAAACCGTGACCAGGCGGTTTTCGCGCAGCTTGGCCTTGAGGTTCTGCACCGCGTTGCCGGACGGGATGCGCACGCGGATCCACGAGGGCTTGCGCAGCACCGGCACATCGGCGAACTGCACCGGCGAACGGTGGATCTTGTCCCCGCCCACCTGCTTGACGCCGGCCTGCAGGGGCGCGGCCGGGGCGCTGTCGGTCGAGACGACCTCCAGGGGAATGGTGCGGGCTGTTGGCTGGGTCATGGCGAGGCGAATGCGCGGTCAGGCCGCGGGAGTAAGGTCGGGCAAAGCCGGTTCGGCGTGCAGTTCCAGGCCGAACTGGCGGGCCAGTTCGTCGAGCAGCACGCGCTGCACAGGCGCCAGGCCGGAAGGACCGCCCAAGTTTAGCACCGAGGTTACCTGCAGGCCCTGGTAGCCGCAGGGGTTGATGCGCTGGAAGGGCTCCAGGTCCATGTCGACGTTGAACGCCAGGCCGTGGAAGGCGCAGCCGCGGCGCACGCGGATGCCCAGCGCGGCGATCTTGGCATCGCCGACGTAGACCCCGGGCGCACCTTCGCGGCGCACCGCCACGATGTGCCATTCCAGCAGGGTGTCGATGATCGCCTGCTCGATCTTGCAGACGTACTCGCGCACGCCAATGCCCAGGCGCCGCAGGTCCAGCAGCGGGTAGACCACGATCTGGCCGGGGCCGTGATAGGTCACCTGGCCGCCGCGGTCCACGTGCACCACCGGAATATCGCCGGGCGCCAGCACGTGCTCGTCCTTGCCGGCCTGGCCCAGGGTAAATACCGGATCGTGCTCGACCACCCACAGCTCGTCGCGCGTCGCTTCGTCGCGCGCGTCGGTGAAGCGCTGCATCGCGCGCCACACCGGTTCGTAGGGCTGGCGACCGAGTTGGCGCACGCTCGCCGGCTGCAGGGCCGCCGGGGCGACCTCCCTGGGGCAGGCCGCTACAGCGTCCACTTCACTTCCGGGTGGTCACGCAGGACGCGGTGGGCCTCGTCGTATTGCTCGCGGCTGGCGGCCTGGAAGGCGATCCGCACCGAGACGTACTTGCCGTTGCTTGAATGCTTCCAGCTGATGCGCTCCTCCAGCACTTCTACACCGCTGGAGGCCAACAGGCGCGGCAGTTCGGTTTCCAGGCCCTTGTCGGCGGTGCCCATGGCGCTGAGCTCGAAGGTGCCGGGAAACTGGAAGCCGTGTTCGGGGTTGTCGGATTTGATTTCCATGCCCGCCATTATTGAGCCGCGGCCCGGCAAACCCAAGCCCGGCCGTGGAACGCAGCGCGCTGCCGGCGGCGCTCAAGCGGCGGGTGCGGTACGGAGGCGGAAACGCTGCGGTGCGCCGGCGGGGCTGGTCGAGCCGGCCTGCACAGCGTCTAATTTTCACGCCTCCATGTCTCCCCATTCACATTACTTAGCTGGCCCTGTCCGCTAGCGTCCAGCCCATCCCCTCACGGTATCCCCCATGCCCTCATTGCGTCCGCTGTCCCTGGTGCTGGCCGCGGCCGCCTGCGCCGCCCTCACTGCCCCCGCCCACGCCGCCGACCAGTGCGAACAAAGCACGATGGACCAGACGCCGCCGGCGGTGAACTTCCGCGTCGATAACGACTTGTTCGGCGGCGCCGACCAGGACCAGGGCTACACCAACGGCGCCATGATCACGCTGGTGTCACCGAACCTGGTCGACTACACCAATGATCCCTGCCTGCCGCGCCTGGCGCGCTGGGTGAACACCCACCTGGAGCGCTTGCACCCGGGCGAATTCCAGCAGCAGAACATGGTTTTCTCGTTCGGCCAGGGCATCTTCACCCCGACCGACTACACCCGCACCGACGTGATCCCCGACGACCGCCCGTACGCCGGCATCCTCATGGCCAGCTTCGGCTACAACGCGCGCAACGATGACCACCTGCGCACCACGCAGCTGCAGCTGGGCGTGGTCGGCCCCTGGGCCCTGGGCAAGCAGGTGCAGAACGCGGTGCACGAAGTGCTCGACGATCCGAAATTCCAGGGCTGGGACAACCAGCTGCACAACGAGCCGCTGATCGGCATCGTGCACGAACGCATGCGCCGCTGGCCGGGCGATGCCACCGTCAACGCCGGGGGCTGGGGCTGGGATGCCATCACCCATTGGGGTGGCACCCTGGGCAATCGCGCTACCTATGCCAACGTTGGCGCCGAAGTGCGCTTTGGCTGGAAGCTGCCGGACGATTTCGGCAGCACGCCGATCCGGCCGGCCGGCGAAAACACCGCGCCCAGCCTGCGCGGCCGTCCGACGGGCTGGTCCGGCCACTTGTTCCTGACCACCGACGGCCGCTGGGTCCTGCGCGACATCACCCTGGACGGCAACACTTTCCGCGATAGCCACAGCGTGGACAAGCGGCCGTTCGTGGCCGACATCGGCTATGGCCTGGCAATCATGCGCGGGCGCTGGAAGTTCGCGCTGGCGCGCTACCACCGCACCCGCGAGTTCGAGACGCAGAAGGAAACGCCGGTGTACGGCAGCTTCACCATCAGCCGGATGCTGTAGCCCGGAGGTTGTCCGGATAAAAAAAGCCGGCTTTCGCCGGCTTTTTTTTGCGCTTATTCCGACGCCCACCACATCCAGAAGGCATCCCACAGGCGCTTGAAGAAGTTGCCCTCTTCCACCGCGGTGATCGCCACCAGCGGTGCCTGCGCGATGACCTTGCCGTCCAGCTGCACCTTCACCGTGCCCACCTGCTGGCCCTGCTTGATCGGCGCCGTAAGGTTCTTGGGCACTTCGATGCTGGGCTTGAGGTCGTTGTAGCGGCCGCGCGCGGCCATCACCAGCAGCGGTTGGGCCACGCCCAGCTGCACCTGGTCCTGCGCGCCCTTCCACACCTTCTGCTGCACCACGACCTTGCCCGGCTCGTACAGGCGGTGGGTCTCGAAGAAGCGGAAGCCCCAGTTGAGCAGGGCCAGGCTGTCGTCGGCACGCTGCTTCTCCGAGGTATCGCCCATCACCACGGCGATCAGGCGCTGGTCGCCGCGCTTGGCCGAGCTCATCAGGCAGTAGCCGGCCTCGGAGGTGTGGCCGGTCTTGATGCCATCCACGCTCGGGTCGCGCCACAACAACAAGTTGCGGTTGGGCTGGGTAATGTTGCCGACCGTGAATTCCTTGATCTTGTTGTAGGCGTACGTCTCGGGGTAGTCACGCGCCATGGCCCGCCCCAGCAGCGCCAGGTCATAGGCGGTGGTGTGGTGGCCTTCGGCGCTGAGGCCGTGGGCGTTGACGAAGTGCGAGTTCTTCATGCCGATCTTGGCGGCGTAGCTGTTCATCAGCGAGGCAAACGCCTCTTCGCTGCCGGCCACGTGTTCGGCCAAGGCAATGGCCGCGTCGTTGCCCGACTGGATCGCCATGCCCTTTTCCATGTCTTCCAGGCGCGCGGTCTGGTTGACCGGGAAGCCGCTATAGCTGCCGTCGGTGCCGGCGCCGCCTTCGCGCCAGGCACGCTCGCTCATCATGACCTGGTCGTCGCGGGTGATCTTGCCGTTCTTCAGCTCGGCGGCAACGACATAGGAAGTCATCACCTTGGTGATGCTGGCCGGAGCCAGGGTCTGGTGGATGTTCTCGCCCGCCAGCACCTGGCCGGTGGCGTAGTCCATCAGGACCCAGGCCTTGGAAACGGCCGGCGCCGGTGCCGGCGGGGTCGGTACCGAGGCGGGGGCAGCCGGGGCGGCGGGGGTGGGCTGCGGCGCCGGGGTCTGCGCGGAAACCAGGCCTACGGCCAGCGTGGCGGCCATGGCGACGGCAAAGCGGAATTTCATCGAACAACGACTCCTGCGGCCCCTGCGCGGGCCAATGGTGGCCACGAGGGCCGGTGGGGCCCTGGCGGGGCCGTGCTTGCATGGGTGCCGGCCACGCGGGCCGGAGGTGCATTGTAGGCGGAACGATGCGGGCCACCGCCAGCGTCGGCAGCGAGCGGAAAGCGGCGGCTCAGTTCGCTACGACTTGCGGAGGACCAAAACCCAGACCCGCGATGCGGGCGGCAAGTTCCGAAGCACGGGCATGGTCGGGCGCATTCACGCGCAACCGCCACATCGTGCGGCCGCCACTGACGATGTCGCTGATGCTGGCGCCGGGAATGCCGGCCGTGGACAGCTGAGTCAGCGCGCGGTCGGCGTTCTCGCGGCTGGCGAAACTGGCGACCTGCAGCAGGATCGAGCCGAGCGCGGCTTGGGCATTGCTGGGCGCACGCGATGGCACTTCTTCTGCAACCTTGCGCGCCACCGCCGCGCCCACGCTGGCCGGCACCACGGTGGCCACGCCGACGCTCGCGGTCGGCGCGCTGGCAACCGGCGCGGCGTCGGTGCGGGCCGATACCGCGGCCGGCTTGCCGGTGGCCACGCGCACGCCCTTGGCTTTCATCCAGGCATCGAAGTTATCGGCGTTGCCGGGCTGGGGCGCGTCGGCGACGCGATAGCGCCAAGGCTCGGACTCCTTGCCCAGCGAGGTGGCGCGGGCCACCGTCGCCACCGCAGCGGCGGGTGAGGCGACGGTGGCACGCGTCGGCGTCGAAGCAGTGCTGGCGCTACCGGTGCCGTCGGGCAGGCGCTTTACCAGCTCGTCGATGCGGCTCGATTCGGCGGGCTTGGCCGCTGCCGCCACTGCCACCGCGGTGCTGGCCTTTGCCGGCGCCGGTGTCTTGCCGGTGTTTCGGCGCGCAAGCAGGCCGGCGTTATCGGCTTCGGTCAGCGCGCGCACTTCCACCCGCCCGGTACCGCGCTGGGTGATGCCCAGCTTGACCGCGGCGGCGTAGCTCAGGTCGATCACCCGTCCGTCGTGGAAAGGACCGCGATCGTTGACCCGCACCACCACCGAATCGCCGGTATCCAGGTTGGTCACCAGGGCGAAACTCGGCAGCGGCAGCGTTTTGTGCGCGGCGGTGAAGGCATACATGTCGTACACCTCCTTGTTGGAGGTCAGCCGGCCATGGAACTTGTTGCCGTAGTACGAAGCAGTGCCGGTTTCCTTGTAGCCCTCGACATCGTCCATCACCCGGTAGGTCTTGCCCAGCACTTCGTAGGGACTGCGGTTGCCGATGGGCGAGCGCGGCTCGTTGCTGACCAGCGGCTCGGGGATGCAGCCAACGTTCGGCACGTAGTCGGGCGTGGTGTCCTTGACGCCGGGTTTGTACAACCCGCCGGCAGTGTAGTCGCCGCGCGTGGAGGCATCCTCCCGGGCCGGCGCGTAAGGCGAGGTCGACGGACAACCGGTGGCGACATGCGCCTGGCCTTTGCCTTCGACCTTGACGCCCTTGCCCGCCGAAGCGGCGGAAGGGGCCTTCTTCGGGGCGCTGCTGCAGGCGGCCAGGCCAACGGCCAGCAGCACCGGCAACCACCAGGTGTGATGCTTGCGGCTGTGCGGGATGTTCATGCCGGGGGTAGCTCCTTGCCGGCGATGGCCTCGGACAGCTGGAACACGGCCATCGCATACATTTTGGAGAGGTTGTAGCGGGTGATCGCGTAGTAATTCTGGAAGCCGAGCCAGTACTGCGGCCCGTTCTCCGTATTGAGGGTGATCGGAGTGGCCAGGCTGCCGGCGACCACGGCCGCATTCGGGCGGTAACCCCGATGCGACAGGTCGGCCAGCGTATAGGTCGGCGTCCAGTCTTCCGGATTGAACTCGGGCTGGCCGGCCGCCAGCGTGGCCGGCACGGCGACTTGCCCGCCACGCACCCAACCGCCCTTGCCGACGAAGTAATTGGCAATCGAGGCGAACACGTCCTGGTAGGTGTTGAACAGGTCGCGGCGGCCATCGCCGTTGCCGTCCACCGCGAACTGGCGGTAGCTGGAGGGCATGAACTGGCCCATGCCCATTGCCCCGGCATAGCTGCCGATCAGCGTGGTGATGTCGAGGTTTTCTTCCTTGCCCAAAGCGAAGAGTTGGGCCAGCTCGTCGCGGAAGAACAGCTCGCGCCGCACTTCGCGTTCGAGCTTGGCCGGGTCGCCACTGCGCGGGTAGCGGAACGCCAGGGTGTAGAGCGCATCGAGTACGCGGTATTTGCCGGTGTTGGCACCGTAGCTGGTCTCCACGCCGATGATCGCGACGATCACCTGGGCCGGCACGCCGGTCGCCGCTTCGACCCGCGCCAATTCCTCGCGGTGCTGTTGCAGGAACGCGCGGCCGCCATCGATGCGGGCCTGGGTGATGAACATCGGCCGGTACTCGTTCCACGGCTTGACCCGCTCGGCCGGGCGCGACATGGCGGCGATGATCGGATCGCGGAACTGGGCCTGCGCCAACACCGCGTCGATCTGCTGCGGATCGAGCCCGTACTTGGCCGCAGTGTCGCGGATGAAATTGGCGCGCGCGGTCTCATACGGCACCGGCGTCAGGTCCACCGGCGGCAGCGCGACCTTCTCCGGCGCCGCCTCGCTGGGCGCCGTCGGGCCAGACTTGGATGGGGCCAGCGCCGGCCGCGGGGGCTGCGCCTGGGTGGCACAGGCCGCCAGGCAAACCAGCATCAGGCAGAGCAGCGCGCTACGGATCATCGGCACATCACAAGTTCGGGATGAATTACTCCCAATAAGACCATGAAACAAAAGAACTTTGCCAGCCGTCAAGTACTACGGCATGACTGCCTATTCATAACCCGGCGTCAGGGCATCAAATAACTCGGCGTGCGACGTCCATCTTGAGCAAAGCCCCCCTTCTGTTAGGGGGGCGCGCCGAAGGCGCAGGGGATAGGCAAGGCCGCGCAGCGGGATGTGCCACGTCACGCCCCTCCGTGTACCGGTCGGTGCGCCTTTACCGCCATCACTACACCCAACCCTGCCAGCAACGACACCGCCGAGGTGCCGCCATAGCTCATCAGCGGCATCGGCACGCCGACCACCGGCAGCAGGCCCGAGATCATGCCGCCGTTGACGATCACGTAGACGAAGAACGCCAGGCCCGTAGCCCCTGCCAGCAGACGCGAATAGGTGTCGCGCGCCTGCGAGGCGATCCACAGGCAGCGGCCGATCACGATCAGGTACAGCGCCAGCACGGTGGCCACGCCCAGCCAGCCGAATTCCTCGCTCAGCACCGAGAAGGCGAAATCGGTGGTCTGCTCGGGAATGAAGTTCAGGTGCGACTGCGAACCCAGGCCCCAGCCCTTGCCGCCCAGGCCGCCGGAGCCGATCGCGATCTTGGACTGGATGATGTTCCAGCCCGCGCCAAGCGCATCGCTCTCGGGGTTGAGGAACATCATGATCCGGTCCTTCTGGTAGGGCCGCAGCAGCCAGAACCAGGCCACCGGCGCGGCTGCGGCGACGCCGCCGACGCCCACGCCCACCCACCACCACGGCAGGCCGGCCAGCAGCAGCACGAACACGCCGCTGGCCGCGATCAGCACGCCGGTACCGAAGTCCGGCTGGAGCATGATCAGGGCAGTCGGGATGCCGATGATCGCCGCGCTGACCAGCACGGTCGGGATGCGCGGCGGCAATGGCATGCGGTGCAGGTACCAGGCCACCATCATCGGCAGGCTGATCTTCAACAGTTCGGCCGGCTGCAGGTAGAACAGTTTCAGGTCCAGCCACTGCCGCCCGTACTTGCCGGTGCCCAGGGCGAACACGGCCAGCAGCGGCAACATCGATAGCGCGTAGATCAGTGGCGTCCAGGCACGCAGGCGCAATACCGAGACCCGCGAGATTGCCCACATGGCGCCGGCACCCACGGCAAAACGCACGCCCTGTGCCATCACCAGGTGGTCGCCATTGAGCGCGCCGCCGGCACTCTTGAGCACCGCCAGGCCGATCACCATGAGCGCAGCCAGCGCCAGGCACAGCACCCAGTCCAGGGTCTGGGCGAAGCGCCCGGCGAGGTCGAGCAGCCAGCGCAGGAAGTCCCTCACTGGTCGTCCTCCGGCACTTCATCGGGCAGCGCCGGTTCGCTCGAAGGCGGTGGCGGCAGGTGGTTGGGGTCGATCGCCAGCGGTGCGCCGCCCACACTGACCGCCGGCACGCCATCGGCGGCCATCGCCAGTCCGGCCTCGTCGCCCAGCCGGCGCGGCTCGGGCGACTCCGCGTCGAAGTGGGTCACGCCAATGGCCGTGCTGCCGCGCTCGACATCCAGCGGCAACAGGCCCTCGGGCATCTTGCCGAGCATCCAGGCGTCGAAGATCTTGCGCGCGATCGGGCCGGCGGTACTGGCGCCGTAGCCACCGCCTTCGACCGCGATGGCGACCACGAAAGTCGGGTTGTCGGCCGGTGCGAAGCCGACGAACAGCGAGCGGTGACGCAGATGCATCGGCAGCGAGCGCGGATCAACCGCCGCGGTGCCCTTGCGGCTGGCGACCTGGGCGGTGCCGGTCTTGCCGCCAATCTGGTAGGGCGCGTTGGCGAACAGCGTGTAGCCGGTGCCGCCGGGGCGCATGGTGTCGCGCATGCCCTCGCGTACCACTTCCACGTTCTGCGGCTTCGGACTGATCGGCTTGGGCGCCGGCTGCTGGGTCGGCTGCCAGTCGCTATCGAAGCCGCTGCGCTCGGCCAGCACCAGGTGTGGCTGGTGCAACTGCCCGCTGGCAATGCCGGAGATGCCGCGCACCAACTGCAACGGCGTGACCTTCCAGTCGCCCTGGCCGATCGAGATGTTCACCGTGTCGCCCGGGTACCAGCGCTCCTTGCGGCTCTTCATCTTGTAGGCCGGCGACGGCAGGATGCCTCCGATCTCGCCGGACAGGTCGATGCCGGTCGGCTTGCCAAGGCCGTATTCGGCCATGAAGTGATCGAAACGCTCGATCCCCATGTCCAGCGCGAGCTTGTAGTAGTAGGTGTTGACCGATTGCGCGATCGACTTGCGCAGGTCGGTCCAGCCATGGCCGCCGCGATGCGAGTCGCCCCAGCCGCGGCTGGTGCCGGGCAGGTAGAACATGCCGGTGGACAGCACCTTGTCCTCTGGCCGACGCACGCCGCTGTCCAGCCCGGCCAGCGCGATCAAGGGCTTGATCGTCGAACCGGGCGCCACGCCGCCGAGCACCAGGCGGTTGAACTGCGGCCGCGAGGGGTTTTCGTTGAGCGCCTTGAAGTCGGCATGCGAGATGCCGTTGACGAACAGGTTGGGGTCGTAGCTGGGCAGGCTGACCATGCCGAGGATCTCGCCGCTGCGCGGATCCATGGCGATGGCGGCGCCTTCGTACTGGCCGAAGGCAGCGACCATCGCCCGCTGCAGGTCGGCATCGATCGAAAGCCGCAGGTCGGCGCCGGACTGTGCCGGCACCCGGCCGACGGTGCGGATCGCGCGGCCCTGGACGTTGGTTTCGACCTGCTCGTAGCCGACCTTGCCGCGCAGTTCCTGCTCGTAATAGCGCTCGAGCCCGGACTTGCCGATATGGGTCAGCGCGGCGTTGCCCTCGCCCAGCGCTTCCAGGTCTTTCTCATCCACCCGCCCGACATAGCCAATGACGTGCGCAAACAGCTCGCCATACGGGTAGCGACGGGTCAGGTAGGGTTCGAGCTCCACGCCCGGGAAGCGCCAGCGTTCGACCGCGAAACGCGCCATCTCCTCGTCGCTCATGCGCAGGCGCAAAGTCACCGGGATGAAGCTGCGGCGCGATTTGCGCTCGCGATTGAAGCGCTCCAGGTCTTCCGGCGAGATCGTGATCACCTTGCCCAGCTCGGCCAGCATCGCGGGCATGTCCGGCACCTTGTCAGGGGTGACGTCGAGGCGGAAGGCCGGCACGTTCTCGGCCAGCAGGCGGCCGTTGCGGTCGTAGATCATGCCGCGCCCGGGCACCACGGGCCGTGGCTTGATCCGGTTGGCTTCGGAACGGGTGGCGTAGACCTCGTGATCCACTACCTGCAGCTTGAAGTACCACGCCGCCAGCCCGCCCAGGCACAGCAGCACGGCAGCGAAACCGAGTGCAGCACGACGCCGGAACTGCTCGGCCTCGGCATGCGGGTTCTTGGCCTGGCGACGCGAATACATGGGTCAGCGACGCTTGCCCAGGCGCACGGCGTCCAGCAGCACGAACAACAACGGCCACAGCAGCATTCCCAACAGCGGCGCCCACCAGTAACTCCACGGCAGGGTGGCCTCGCCCAGGGCCAGATGCAACGCGGCGGTGACGATGCGGTC
>DATLJF010000083.1:0-8846 GCA_035539015.1 Stenotrophomonas sp.
CCGGCGCGATGTTGCCCATGCCGTTGTAGCCCAGCGCAGCCAGGCCATCTGCGGTCTCGGTGCCGACGATGCCGTCATCCACCCGCAGCGTCTTGATCACCGCACCGGTGGCGATGTCGACCACGAACAGCGCGGCCTTGCCGTTGGTGCTGTTGTAGCCATTGCCGAACAGCGCGACCCAGCGGCCGTTCTGCAGCGGCACCACCACCGGCTTGCCCATCATGTTGCCGAGGTCGGGCTGGGTGGTCGAGGTGACTTCCCACAGCACGTTGCTCTCGTCGAACTGGTCCGGGTTGGTGACATCCAGCCCGTATACCGAGCGGCCACCGGCGCCCAGGCCGCCGACCAGCACGGTCTTCCAGCTACCCGCGACAAGGGCGTCGGACAGGGTCAGCTTGCCATCCACGTAATAGCGGTGCTGGTAATTCTGGTTGGCCAGGTAGGCCATGTGGCCCAGCACGCCGTTGGGCACGTAGGCGAACTGTTCGGCGCCCTGGTCGTCGAAGGCATGCAGCATGCCGTCGTTGGCACCGACATAAACGTACTCATGCTTGCCGGCACCGGCCTTGCCGTTGACGTACTGGGTGTACGCGGTGCGCTGGGCCTGGGTCAGGCCACCGGCCGCGCTCCAGCCGTAGTTGGCGCGCTTGGTGGCCACCACCGGCGAGGAGTTGATGATGTCGCCCATGATGCTGCTGCGATCGCGGAACGGCGCGGTGGTCAGCGTCGTGCCTTCCATCGCGGTGTCGCCGCGCAGATAGCCCACCAGCTGGTTCGGCGTGACCGCACCGAAGTTGGCCGAGATTTCGCCTTCCGTATAGCCCAGGCGGTTGAACATCTCGGCATTGGTGGTGTTGTCCGGGTCCACGGCCAGCTCGGTGGCGCGGAACTCGCGCACCGCGGTAGCGCGGTTGGCCGAGCCCACGTCGGCGATCGAGGTATAGACCTTGCGATCGTCCACGGCCGCCGAGGTCGTCGGCAGGAGTGCGGCAGCCGACCACAACTTGGTGCCGAAGCCGCCGCTGGAGGACACCGAGTAGGCGGTGACATCACCGATCCAGTCCCTGCCGTCGTTGAGGCTGGCATAGGACGGCACCACCAGGAACGAGCTGGCGTTGACGCGTGCGCCGACCACGGCAGTGGAGCCGCTGAAGCCGGACGCGGTGCCGATGGCGTCGAAGGCCTTGGTCAGCTGGGCGCGCAGGTACAGCGGGTTGGTGACCAGGAAGTAGTTGGTTGGGTCGCCGTTTGCGTCCAGGGTCACGCCCTGGTCGTTGCCGTACTTGGCGGCGTACCACAGCGGGTTCTTCAGCAGCTCGGCGCCACCGGTAGTGCCGACACTGAAGGTGCGGTTGGCGGTCGGCGGCAGGCCGGTGCAATCCGTCGGCATTGAGGCGGTGTTGCAGTAGCCCGGCGCGCGGCCCGGCGGCGTGTTGAGCTTGTAGGCCTGCTGGCCGGCGCACGAGGTGCGCGTGCCGCCATTGGTCTTGCCATCGGCCAGGTCGCAGACTTCCAGGTACACGCCGTCCTGGGTGGTGCCGGAGATGATGTAGCCCATGTGCTGGTCGATGCCGCCGGCGGCGTACTCCGAGCTCAGCGTCACCTCAAGCTGATTGTTTTCCGTGACTTTCAGCGTGTACAGGACGATCGCGTCCATGTCGTGGTCGGCGCCCTGCTCCACGTCCTCGTAGTTGATGCGGAATACCGCCTGGGGACGACCGCCGTTGATATTCGGGTCGCGGTCGTTCGGACCGGTGTTGGCAACCTGCTGCACGTAGAAGTCGACGATCTGGTCGGTCGGCTGGAAGTTACCGGAGGCATCGATCGAGCTGCCCCGCACCGACTTGGCGAACGGCACCAGGGTGATTCGGCCGTCGCCGACCGGGAAGTCGAACTTCGGCAATGGCGAGGCCAGCGCCACCGAGTAGGTCCGCACGAACTTGTCGCCGCCGATCTTGTGGTTGGCGCCGAAACGTGCGACCGAGGCCGAATAGTAAGTGCCCTGCTTGCTGGGCTCTTCCGGCGCCAAGCCTCGCACCGTGGACAGATTGCTGACGTCCTTGGGCGTCGGCGCGTTGTCGACCACACCGTTCGACTCACCGATGAAGACCCGTCGGGTGCCGCCGCCTTCGGCCGACCAGATCGCATCGGCTTCGTTGGAGACGTTCAGGCCGCTGAGCGAGGTCGGGTCGCCGGTACCGCTGAGCGTGCTCCAATGCGAGCCCGGCAACTTGAAGTCATACGAAGGGTTGATGTCGCTGAGGACCGTCATGGTCGGCTGCGAACACAGCGGGTAACCGGCACCGCCCTCGGCCTTGGCGACATACGGCGGCACCCAGGTCGGCTTGGACAGCTTCAGGGTGGCGATGTCCTGCGAGTTGTTGTTGATGTCGTACTCGCTGCGCGGCAGCTTGGCGCCGCCGAAGTAGCGCAGCGTCTCGTACATCATCTCGCCGACCGGGTTGCCCCACATCCAGCACTCGCCCTCGTTGACCGGGCGGGTGGTGATCCAGCCGCAGCCATACTGGTAGCCGTTGTAGTTGAAGTCGAGCATGCGGAAGGTGCTGATCGTATGCACGATGCCCTTCACGTCGTTGCCGTTGCCGCAGTTGCCATTGAGGCAGAACTGGCCGGTGGTCGGGCTCAGCTCCTTGGAGAAGCTGTCCATGTTGGCATGCAGGACGCCGCCGGTGATGTTCTTCTGGTACGAGCCGGTGAGCAGGCCGAAGTACATGCGATTGCTCTCGCCGTACTCGTGCAGGATGCCGGTGGGCTTGTAGGAAGTATTGTTCGAATAGACCTTGCAGTTGTCTTCGCGCAGCGCGGCACTGCCCGGCGGGCACACTTCCACCCGCAGTGGGAAGTCGGTCATGGCGACCGAGCCGCCAGAGTTGGGCGTCTTCCAGTACAACTGCCAAGAATCGCCGCCGGCGTTCTCATGGTGGCGCACCTGCACCGTGTGCGCGCCCTGGCTCAGGTTGACCGTGCCGGAGTGGCTGGTCAGGCCCGCCGAAGAGGCGTCTCCGCCATGATCGCCGTACCAGCCCACCACCAGCCTGCCATCGATGTACAAATCGAGGCCGTCGTCGCCGTTGATGGCGAAACTGTAATCGCCGGCCGTCGAGGCGTAGATCGTGCCGGTGATCAGGGTGTTGTAACCGTCATGCGTACAGCTGTGTTCGCCCGGGACAAAGGGATTGTTGTTGGAGCCCTCTGTGTAGATTTGTGTGATCCCGGTGCCGGTGCCACAACGGTTGTCGCTGTTGTTGCCATCGAAGGACGTGGTCATGGCCGCGTCATTGGCCGGCGTGCCGCCGCTACGCTTCCAGGTGGTGATGCGCAAATTGGACAAAGCGCTCGCCGGCACCACCGTCCAGTCGTCGGCATTGCCAGAGCCGGTCACGCAGTTGACGCGGCTGTTGGTGGCGGTAAAGCAGTCGTTGCCCGCCACCGGACGTTCGATCGACACCCAGTTCCAGATCTGGAAGGTAGTGTTCCTGAGCACGCGCAGCTGCGGAATGCCGTTGTCGCTGAGCGTGGTGACCGCGAACAGGTGGTGCCGCCCGGCACCCGGCGCGCTATACGGCGTGTACTTGGAGATGTCGTAGCCGTCCACTGTCGCCGAGGTGTACTGCTTGCCCCAGCTGTGGGCGTCCTGCGGGGTAAACGAGGCGCGCAGGATGGTCTGGTCGGTGGTATCGACTTCACGGTAACCGCCGAACAGCACCTTGCGCAGCGCATCCATGCGCGAGGTGGTCAGGTAGTTGAGGAAGTCGCCGCTCCAGCTGCCGTTGCACTGTTTATTGGTGGCCAGGCTCGAGGGTACGAACTTGGCGCCATCCTGGGTGTAGCAGACGTTGGAGTTGAAGTAGCCGTAATAGCTGGTCGGCTGCTTGGTCTTGAAGTCGATCAGGTTCGGCTTGTAGCCGACATCCAGCACGCCGTCGCCATTCAAGTCCGAGGCGTCGTTATACGCTTCGTAGTACAGCTTGTGGTCGCGGCCCATGACCAGCATGTTCAGCGGCGGCAGCGCCACGCGGGTGAACAGCGGCGCGTCGGCGATGTTCAGCGGTCCCGGCGCGGTCACGCCGGTGTAGACCAGCGAGCCCAGCGCGGCCACGGCCACCAGCGGCAAACCGTACTTGAAGAGTTTGAGTTTCATCGATCAGGGCCTGATGAAGATGGTGTCGACCGCGGCCAACGACGAAGATGCGGCGGCGTCATCGGGGAGATTTCGACTGAAGGCAGTCGTGCGGAACATGTTGCAGGGCTGCTCGGAAACATCGACGCCGGCACCGGCGCTGCACTGGCGGTTGCAGATGCTGACGTTGCGGGTACGGATATCCGTAGCGGCATCGTTGCTGACCGCGTTGGCCCACTCCACCGGCTCGAACGGGACGTTGCATTCTTCGTAGTCGAACTCGCTGCCGGCGGTGATCTCGGCCTCGCGGCCGCGTACCTGCGCCTCGGCCTGCTGGAAGGCCTGGTTGGCCGCCAGGTAGTTGGCCGACATGCGCTCCTGCATGCTCGCCACCTGCATGCCGACCACGCCGATGAGGGCGAGCAGGATCAGCATGATCAGGGCCACGTAGAGCACGGCGCCCTGCTGCCGGCCGGCGCCAAGGCGGGCGGACTGCCCGATGCGCTTGGGGTTGCGCTGCAATGTGCGCTGGTTCATGCGTCAGTTCCCGAACAGGCGGTTGCGCAGGGCAACGGTGGTTTCGTACACGGAGCGGAAGTGGCCGTCGTTGGGCGGATCGATGTCCACCGCCAGCACGTTGAGCGAACCGGCATGGCCAGCTTCGACCTGCTCGGAAGCGGCGCGCTCGCTGCCACCGCGCACCAGGAGCCCGATCTGCACCGAGCCAACCCGGCGCCAGGCCGCGGCCTGGGTGGCGTCGCCGAGGTCGGCGGCCGACTTGCTCTGGGTGATGTAGCCAGTGGGCATGCTGGTCAGCAGCGCGGCGTCCTGGCCGTAGAGCAGCTGCAGCGACTCCACGCCTTCGACCAATTCTTCCTGCACCGCGGTCAGCGTGCCGTCCGGCGCGGCTTGCCAATGCGCGCGGTACAGCGAGGGGGTCTGATCGGCATCGTTCTTGCGCACGTAGTAGGCCACCGACTCGGCGCGGAACAGCGAGGCCTGCCCTGCGCTATAAGCCGGGGCGCCGTCGTAGGTGCCGACAAAGGTGAGCCCGCTGAGATTCTTGCCGCTCGTCTCGACGCTCATGCCGGTATTGCCCGGGGCGGCGGTGGCCTGGAACACGGTGGCGCCACCACAGTCGGCGACTGCATACAGGCCATGGCCGCCAGTCGCCACTTTCGTGCTGCCGTCGAGGCCTTCATCCGGGTAGGTAATCGCGGGGCTGGCGCCGGGGAAGAAACCCTGGATCTTGGTTTCCTCCGGCGAGAAGTAGCGCAGCACGACGATATCGCTGCCGACGATGGGACTCAGCGCGGCCAGGTCGGCTGGCAGTGCCGGCGAAAAGTCCCCGCTGCCCGCGGTGGCCGGCGTGGTCGAGACGGCCAGGGTGTCCTCCGGCTCTGTGCCGTTGGCATCGAAACCCTGGATAGCGACGTCGAAGCGCAGCGGGAACGGCGCGGCGGCCACGTTGTTGCTGTTGCGGTCGGCCTGGTTGAGGAACAGCGAGCGGATATTGCCGCCGATCGGGTTGCCGGCCGCATTGGCGGCCAGCAACTGCTGGTCGTTGACGCAACCGGTGTGGCCGGCCATGCGCAGGTCGCGCGAGAGGAAGTCCATCGCGAAGCGGCCGTTCTCCTGGTTGCGCGCGATGCCCTGCGAGAGCTGGTAGGCCTGGCGCGAGGCGCCGAAGACCTGCACCAGGCCCAGGATCAGCACCAGGCCGATCAGCATCGCGATCATCAGTTCGATCAACGACAGGCCCGCCTGGCGGCGCGGCGCAACGAGAGGCGCAACGAAACTCATATCCGGCTCTCCACGCTGAAGGCCGTCATGACCTTGTTGACGTCGGTTTCCCAGCTGGAATCGCCCCAGCGCACGGTCACGTTCACCTTGCCGTCGGCTTGCAGCTGCACTTGGGCCTGGCCATTGGGCAGCGCGCGGCTGACTTCGCACTTCCAGCGGTCGATGCTGTTGCTCGGGCTCATGTCGGCGTCGCGCGGGCAGGTGCCGGCAGCGGCGTCAAAGCTGTCGTAGGTGATGCCGTTGAAGTACGAGCCGCGGCTGCGCTGGCTACGCATGATGTCGATGATCTCGTAGGCCAGGTTGGTGGCCACGGTGCGCTGCTGCGCGCTCTTGGTGAAACGCACGTTCATGGTCTGCAGCAGGGCAAAGCCGAGCAGGCCTACGCCCATGACCAGCACCGCGATCATGACTTCGATCAGGGTGAAACCCGCGGCGTTGGCACGCGGACGAAAACTCAGGCGGCGGCTCATGGGCAAGCTCCTTTGGTGACGCGCACCGCGCCGGTCTTGCTCACGGTGACGGTACGTTGCAGTTCCTGGCCGCCGCATTCGGTCGGACGCAGGACGATCACCTGGTCGGCATCGCCCTCGCGCATGCCGCGGGAATTGAAGGCAATCACGTCCACGCCGTCAGCCTCGGCGACCATCTTGGAATTGAGCTGGGTGAAATTGACGACGGTGTCGCCATCGTCGAACTCGCCGTTGCCATTGTTGTCCGAGAAGGCCATCCAGCCTTGGCCCCAGTCGCCGTCGCAGGCCTGGCCCGCGGCGCTGGCGCAGACACCGCCCCCGCGCGTGTTACGGACCGCCTCACTGCGCGCCATCGACAGGGAGGTCAGCAGCGAGTTGTTGGTGGTGGCGACGCGGTTGGAGCGGAAGACCGATTCGAAGCTCGGAAAGGCGATCGCCACCAAGATCGCCAGGACGGCGATGGTGACCATCAATTCCACCAAGGTGAAGCCTCGACTGCGATGACGCGGCATACATACGCTCCCCAGCGTGTAGATGCCCAGACTGCCCGCGGGCGCTGCCGGCGGCAAGCCCGGGCGGGACGAACGGTCGGTTCGGGCGGACGGGCGTCAAGGCTTTGACGCCGACCGCTGTGGCGGGGGTGGAGGCGCCCCGCCCTGCCCGCTTACCGGGTCAGGCCATGACCCGATAGCAAGGCTTGTACTCGCCAGAAATCTTCATCCGGCGCTGCTCCACGAAGGCGCGCAGCAGCTCGTCCAGCGCCTGCATCATCGCCGGGTCGCCGTGGATCTCGAACGGCCCGTGCTCCTCGATGCGCTGCATGCTCTCTTCCTTGACGTTGCCGGCGACGATGCCGGAGAAGGCGCGGCGCAGGTCGGCGGCCAGCGCCGAGGCCGGGCGGCCCTGGTGCAGGTCGAGCGCGGCCATCGCTTCGTGGGTCGGCACGAACGGGCGCTGGTATTCTTCGGGAATGGTCAGCGACCAGTTGAAGTAGAACGAGTCGCGCTGGGCAATGCGGTACTCGCGCACTTGCTTGATGCCGCGGGTCATGCGCCGCGCTACTTCCACCGGGTCGCCGGTGATGATCTCGTAGCGCGAGGCCGCCGCCTCGCCCAGGGTGAGCCGGATGAAACGGTCGATCTGCTCGAAGTACGGGGCGGCGATGGTCGGGCCGGTGAGGATCAGCGGCAACGGCAGGCCGGCGTTTTCTTCGCGCAGCAGGATGCCGAGCAGATAAAGGATTTCCTCGGCGGTGCCGACGCCGCCCGGGAAGACGATGATGCCGTGGCCGATGCGGACGAACGCCTCCAGGCGTTTTTCGATGTCCGGCATGATCACCAGGTGGTTGACGATCGGGTTCGGCGACTCGGCGGCGATGATGCCCGGCTCGGTCACGCCGATGTAGCGGGTGTTGTGGCGGCGCTGCTTGGCGTGGGCAATCGTGGCGCCCTTCATCGGCCCCTTCATCGCGCCCGGGCCGCAGCCGGTGCAGATGTCCAGCCCGCGCAGGCCGAGGTCGTAGCCCACCTGCTTGGTGTACAGGTATTCATCGCGCGAAATCGAGTGCCCGCCCCAGCACACCACCAGGTTGGGGTCGGCCGGATGCAGGATGCGGGCGTTGCGCAGCAGCCCGAACACCGCGTTGGTGATGCCCTCGCCCGATTCCAGGTCCTCGGCGTACTGCGGACCGAGTTCGATCGCCATGTAGGCCAGGTCGCGCACCACTGCAAACAGCAGCTCGGCCACGCCGCGAATGATCTCGCCATCGACGAACGCCATCGCCGGCGCCTTCTTCAGGTCGATGCGCACGCCGCGGTCTTGCTGGGTGACCTGGATGTCGAAATCCGGGTACAGGTCGCGCGCAGCGCGCGGGTCGTCCGAGGCGCTGCCGCTGGTGAGCACGGCCAGCGCGCAGCGGCGCAGCAATTCGTGCATGCCGCCGGCGGAGGCGTCGCGCAGGCGCGCCACTTCAGCCCGCGACAGCACGTCCAGGCCGCCCCGCGGGTAGATCCGCGCGTCCACGGTCGGCAGCGCCGAACCGCTCGTATTGTTGCCTTGTTCCATGAGCTACTCCTTCAATGCAGCCGCGGGACTGTAACCCACCCACGCGGGCAAAAGAAAACGGCCGGGTCGCCCCGGCCGTTATCCATTTCGCTACGGTTCCGATGGATCAGAACTGGTAGCGGAAGCCCAGCTGCAGCGACCACTGCGACACACCGACGTTGAAGCCGTCGGCATCGGCGTTGGCCACGGTCGGCTTGTCCAGGTACAGCTGGTTGTACACGTACTTGCCGTTGTAGATGCCCTGCAGGTTGGCGACACGAGCATCGGCGTAGAAACCGTAGTCGTAGATCTGCCCCCAATCCTTGTTCAGCAGGTTGCCCACGTTCTGGATGTCCAGCCAGATCTCGGACTTGTGGCCCTTCATGAAG
>DATLJF010000084.1:0-9978 GCA_035539015.1 Stenotrophomonas sp.
CCCGTAGAGGCCGATGCCGACGCTTAGCGCCGGGTCTTTCCGCCCGCAGCCGCAGTCGGGCCCGCCGAGGGTGCGCCGCTGCCGGTGCCGGTGCCGGTTCCCGTGCCAGTCCCGGTGCCGGTGCCCGGGCCACGGCCGAAGCCGGCGCCGAAGTTGCGCTGGAATTCCTGCCACAGCTCCAGGTTGCGCTCGGTCAGCTGGTTCATCATTGCCCACGGCGTCTGCCCGAGCAGGTTGCCCATCTGCTGGCGGAATTGCTGCTGCTGCTCCAGGAACACCTGCATGCTGCGTTCCAGGTAGTTGCCCATGAAGCCCTGCAGCGAATCGCCGTAGAAGCGGATGATCTGGCTGAGCAACTGGGTGGACAACATCGGCTCGCCGTCCGATTCCTGGTCGGCAATGATCTGCAGCAGTACCGAGCGGGTCAGGTCCTCGCCGCTCTTGGCATCGCGTACTTCGAAATCCTCGCCGTCGATGATGAGCTGGCGCACATCCTCGATGGTGATGTAGCTGGAGATCTCGGTGTCGTACAGCCGGCGGTTCGGGTACTTCTTGATGATGCGAAGTGCAGCCATGAAAGCAGTCACTCGGTACGGATTGAGCGGTGGATGGCGCAGTGCAGCAGCGCTTGCAACCGCCGGAAGTCAGGGGGAACGGTGCTGAGTGGCGAAAAAATGTTGCGCAGCATGCGCTTGCGCGATTTTTCATGCTGCATCTGAACCGTGCAGCATGACGTTGCTGCCGACGCCGCTGCGCGGCTTACCAGCCCATGTGGTGGCCGCCGTTGATATCCAGGTTGGAGCCGGTGATCCAGGCCGCCTCCTCGGCCACCAGGAAGGCCACCGCGTAAGCGATTTCCTCCGGTTTGCCGAGCCGCCCGGTCGGAATGTCGGCGACGATCTTGGCGCGCACTTCCTCCGGCACCGCCATCACCATGTCAGTGGCCACGTAGCCGGGCGAGACGGTATTGACGGTAATGCCGTAGGCCGCGTTCTCGCGTGCCAGCGAGATGGTGAAGCCGTGCATGCCGGCCTTGGCCGCTGCGTAGTTGGCCTGCCCGTACTGGCCCTTGAGGCCGTTGATCGAGCTGATCTGGATCACCCGGCCCCAGCCGCGCTTGCGCATGCCCTCGATCACCGGGCGGGTGACATTGAACACCGAGTTGAGGTTGGTATTGATGACCTCGTGCCACTGCTCGGCAGTCATGCGGTGGAAGGTGGTATCGCGGGTGATGCCGGCGTTGTTGACCAGGATCTCCACCGGCCCCAGCGCCGCTTCGACTTCGCCGATCAGTGCGCGCGCGTGCTCCGGCGAGGCCACGTCGCCCTTGAACAGGGAAATTTCGTAGCCCTGCTCCTGCATGCGCTGCTGCCAGGCGCGCGCCTTTTCCTCGTTGCGGTAGTTGGTGGCAACCCGATGGCCCTGGTCGGCCAGGCGTTTGCAGATGGCGGTACCGATGCCGCCGGTGCCGCCGGTGACCAGTGCGACGCGGGATGTCATGGAAGCTCCGAAAGACGCGGGGATGGCTTGGATTCTAGACAAGGACGAGGCGCGCGTGTGCGCGTTGCGCGGCCAGGCTCAGCCCGGGATCGGTGGCAGCCGGCGTGGCAGGCGCTCGGCACCGAACCCGGCGACCGCCGCCCCCAGGAACGCATCCACCGAGCCGGCGTGCGCGGTGACTTCCGGCGCCTGGCCCAGGTCGCGCCATGCGCTGCGCAGCGCCGGCAGCGGGTCGGCATCGTCCAGCGGGCGCGCGGCCTCGGACTTGGAGAGTTTGCGGCCCAGCGCATCGGTGACCAGCGGCAGGTGCAGGTAGCGCGGTGTCGGCAAACCCAGGGCGCCTTGCAGCAGCATCTGGCGCGGGGTGGAATCGAGCAGGTCGGCACCGCGCACGATGTCGCTGATCGCTTGCTCGGCGTCGTCCACCACCACCGCCAGCTGGTAGGCCCAGTAGCCGTCGGCGCGCTTGAGCACGAAGTCGCCGACCTCGCGGTAGATGTCCCGGCGGACGTGGCCTTGCAGGCCATCGTCGAAGGCGGTCGCGCCGGTGTCGGCCACCCGCAGGCGCAAGGCCGGCGTGCGGCCGTCGGCGCCGTGCAGGCACCGATGGTGGATGCCGCCGGCCGCGGCAAGCTCGGCCCGGCTGCAGTAGCAGGCGAAAGCCTGGCCACTGGCGAGAAGGCGCTCCAGCGCCGCGGCGTACAGCGCCTGACGCTCGCTCTGGCGCACGATCTCACCGTCGTGGGCCAGCCCAAACGCCGCCAGCGTGCGCAACTGCGCCGCAGCGGCACCGGGCACCTCGCGCGGCGGATCGATGTCCTCGATCCGGATCAGCCACTGGCCGCCCCGGCTGCGCGCCAGCAGCCAGCTGCCCAACGCCGCGTAGAGCGAGCCGTAATGCAGCGGACCGGTGGGCGAGGGGGCGAAGCGCCCGCGGTAGGAAGAGGAGGACATGAAGGCTGAATCGTCTTTCAGGTTGTCGCTTGATTTCAAGTTGAGCGCACCGCAGATTGGCCGGACCTGTGTTTTTTCCCTCTAAAGTCCCGCGGAGTCGGCACTTCCATGTTCAGTCGTATCGCATTGTTCCTGTTGACCAACCTGGCCGTGCTGATACTGGCCGGCATCGTGATGTCGGTCCTGGGCGTCAATCCCGCCAAGCTGGGCGGGTTGCTGGTGATGGCGGCCCTGTTCGGCTTCGGCGGCTCGCTGATATCGCTGCTGATGTCCAAGTTCATGGCCAAGCGCGCCACCGGCGCCCAGGTCATCACCGAACCGCGCACCCCGAGCGAACGCTGGCTGGTGGAAACCGTGCGCCGCCAGGCTCAGGCGGCCGGCATTGGCATGCCCGAAGTGGCGATCTACGACGGCCCGGAGATCAACGCCTTCGCTACCGGCGCCAACCGCAACAACGCCCTGGTTGCCGTCTCGACCGGCCTGTTGCAGCACATGAGCCAGGACGAAGCTGAAGCCGTGCTCGGCCACGAAGTCAGCCACGTCGCCAATGGCGACATGGTGACCATGGCGCTGCTGCAAGGCGTGCTCAACACCTTCGTGATCGTGCTGGCGCGCATCGTCGGCGGCGTCATCGACACCTACCTGTCGGGCAACCGCGAAGACGGCCGCCGTGGCTTTGCCTACTTCGCCATCGTGATGGTGCTGGAGCTGGTCTTCGGGCTGTTTGCGACCATGATCGCGATGTGGTTCTCGCGCCGCCGCGAATACCGCGCCGACGCCGGCGGCGCCCAACTGGCCGGCCGCCAGAAAATGATCTCTGCGCTCGAACGCCTCTCGCTCAACCACGGCCAGAGCACCCTGCCGGCCCAGGTCGAAGCCTTCGGCATCTCCGGCGGCATCGGCCAGGGCTTGCGCAAACTGTTCCTGAGCCACCCCCCGCTGACCGAGCGCATCGCGGCGTTGAGGCAGGCAAACGCCACGGTGGTCTAAAACCCCATTTCAACCATCAACAAAAAACCCGCCTTTCGGCGGGTTTTTTTTATTGGCAGGAACTCGAGCTTTCCACTCCGACAACAAAGAACTGTCGGGCATCGGCGGCAGGCCCTTTCGGGAAATCGGGGATCGATCCGCACTCAGAACTCGTAAGTCATCCCCGCCGCCGCGGGCCCGATGAAGTCGCCCTGCACGTAATCCACGCCGGCATTGAAGAACAGGCTCATCGATGCCGCATCGCCGACGAACTCGACCAAGGTCAGGATGCCCTCCGGCTGCGCCCGCCCAGTGATCTCGCGGATTTTCTCCTGGCTCTCCTTGGCCTGCACCGCATCGGCGGTCAGGCCGCGGTCCAGCTTCAGGAACGAAGGCTGGAAGTGCGACAACAACTGGAACGAATCCAGCCCCGAGCCAAACTGCTCCAGGCCCAACTTGCATCCCAGTGCCGTCGTCTCGGCCAGGAACTGCTGCGCATTGCGCAGGTGCGTGAACACCTTCGATTCCGGCGTCTGCAGCCACAACCGTGCGCCCGGCACGCCATGCGCCGCCAACTCCTGGCGGATCAGCGCCACCGTGCGCGGGTCCGAATAAGCCGCCGGACCGATCCGCACCAGCAAATGCGTGGCATGCCCGGCGCGCTGGCGTTCGGCCAACGTGCGGATGGCTTCGCGGATCACCCAGCGGTCGATGTCGGCGATGAGCGCGTGCTCCTCGGCAATGCTGAGGAAGGTCGCCGGCGAGATCAGCTCGCCATTGCGGTCCAGGCGCAGGAACGCCTGGTACAGCTCAATCGGCTCGCCCATCAGGTGCAGCACCGGCTGGAAATGCAGCAGGAAGCCATTGCCGACCAGGGCCTCGTGCAACTGCTCGATCCAGCGTTGGATACGCTCTTCCTCGGCGCGGTCGACCTCGCCCGGATCGAACACCTGCACGCCATTGCCGCCCAGTTCGCTGGTGGCGCGCACCGACTCGGTGGCGCGCTGCAGGACCTGGCCGATGCTGGCGATCTTCTCGCCGATCTGCACGCCGCCGATGCTCACCGTGACCGTGGCCGAGCGTTCGCCGACACTGAAGACGTGCTGGGCGAAGGCGGCGCGGATCTTCTCGGCCAGCGCGCGGGTACCGTGGTGGTCGCCAGACAGCAGCACCGCGAAACTGTTCTCGCCAAAGCGCGCGGTGCGCATCTCGGCACCAACGTGCGCGGCCAGGTGACTGGCCAGCGCGCTGATCAGGGTGTCGGCCGAGTCCAGGCCGATATCGGCCAGGATGCGGCTGTAATGGTCTGGCTCGACCAGCAGGAAGCCGGCCTGGGCGCCGCCGCGGCTGGCCTGGGCCACCGCGTCTTCCAGTGCAACCATGAAGGTCGGGCGGTTGAGCAGGCCGGTGACAGTGTCGCGCTGGCGCAGGTCTTCGACCTCGCGCGCCAGCTCCGGGTCGAACTCCTCGCGGCGGCGGAACACCACCTGCACGCAGGCCTCGCCTTCATAGGTAGCGGTGGCAAATTCCATGGTCGCCGGGAAGGTGTCGCCTTCCAGGCTGCGCGCATCCACCTTGTACTGCGGCGGCGGCGCTTCGCCCTTGCTCATCGACTTGAGCAATTGCTTGAAGTCTTCCACGTGCTGGGCGGCGATCAGGTCCAGCAGCGAGATGCCCTCGACATCCTCGAACGACTCGAACCCGAACATTTCCAGGTAGGCGTCGTTGGCGCGGATGTGCATGCCCTCGTGGACATAGGCGATCGGGTCGCGCGAGGAGGCGATCAGTGCATCGCAGCGGCGCTCGGTCTCGCGCATCTGCGCCTCGATCCGGCGCAGGCCGCGGCGCGCGTGCAGATCGGTCATTTCCGCGCGCACCACGCCGAGCAAGTGTTCGGGGCGCTGGCGCAGGGCGATCGCGCGCACGCCGTGGCCGGCGGCCTCGACCCATTCGTTCTCGTCGATCTTGTCGGTCAGCAGCACCAGCGGCACGTCCTTGCCGCTGCGGGCGATGGCCTGCTGCACGGCGGCCAGCGGCAGGTCGCGCGAACGCGAGGCCAGGACCAGGTCGATCTGGCCGTACAGCATCGAGGTCAGGTCATCGACGGTCTGCGGGCGCGAAGGCCGCACCGCGATGCCGCTGTTGCGCAAGGTGGTGACGATGCCCTCGGCGCTCTCGCCGCTGTCATCGACGATCATCAAGCGGAGGGTGAGGTCTTTGCCGTTCTGCATTCAGGTGTTCCGGGAGACAGGGTGGGGCACTGGCACGAATCGCGGGGACGGAGCGACCAGGCAGGAAGCGCGTGCGGCGCGGCACCGGCAGCCCGGGGGAGCTGGTCGGCAGGGTCCACGCGATCTTCCCCAAGATCCATGAGCTGCTGTAATACACGATGCCGCCTGCCGCCGTCCATGGACACGTCCGCGATCGGCCCGCCGGCAGCGCTGCCGGACCGACACCAAGCTCAGGCGGCGCTGCCGGCGGCGTGCCCCGAGGCCCAGGCCCATTGGAAGTTGTAGCCGCCCAGCCAGCCGGTCACATCCAGCACTTCGCCGACAAAGTACAGGCCGGGAACCCGACGCGATTCCATGGTCGCCGACGACACCGCATCGGTATCCACGCCGCCCAGGGTGACCTCGGCAGTGCGGTAGCCCTCGGTGCCGCTGGCCACCAGGGGCCAGTCGCGCAGGGTCGCCGCCGCCGCGCGCAGTTCGCGCTCGTCGAGCTGGCGCACCGGCTTGTCCGGCAGCCAGCGTTCGCACAAACGCTGGGCCAGGCGTTTGGGCAGGCGCTCGGCCAGCACGTTGCGCAGTTCGGTGGCGCCGCGCAGGCGCTTTTGCTCGCGCAGCCAGGCTTCGGCATCTTCGCCGGGCAGCAGATCCAGGCGCAGGTCGTCGCCAGGCTGCCAGTAAGACGAGATCTGCAGCATCGCCGGGCCGCTGACGCCGCGGTGGGTGAACAGCAGCGCATTGCGGAAGCGCACGCCGTGGCAGCGCGCCTCGACCGGCAGGGCGACGCCGGCCAGGTCCTGCAGGCGCTCCTGGTGCTTGCCCGACAGGGTCAGCGGTACCAGGCCGGCGCGGGTCGGCAGCACGTTGTGGCCGAACTGCCGCGCCAGTTCATAGCCGAACCCGGTCGCGCCCAGGCTGGGAATCGACAGCCCGCCCGTGGCCACCACCAGCGAGGCGGCATGGAATCGGCCCTGTGCGGTATCCACCCGGAAACCTTCGGCGCCGCGCTCGACCGAGTTCACCGCGCAATGGCTGCGGACCTGGGCACCGGCTGCAGCGCATTCGTCCAGCAGCAGTTTGACGATCAGCTTGGAGGACACGTCGCAGAACAGCTGCCCCAGTTCCTTCTCGTGGTAGGCCACGCCGTGGCGTTCGACCATCTCGATGAAGTCGGCCGGTGTGAAGCGCGCCAGCGCGGACTTGCAGAAGTGCGGGTTGGCCGAGAGGAAATTGGCCGGAGTGGTGCCGGTATTGGTGAAATTACAGCGGCCGCCGCCGGACATCAGGATCTTCTTGCCGACCTTGTTGGCGTGGTCCAGCACCTGTACCCGCCGGCCGCGCTGGCCGGCGGTGAGCGCGGTCATCAGCCCGGCCGCGCCGGCGCCAATCACCAGCACATCGCACTCGATCACGCTCATGCCGTGGCGGTGCGCTCGATCGGCACCACGGTGGCGCTCTCGGTTTCGCCCAGGAATTGCACTTCGCCGTCCTGAATCAGCACGTCAAAGCGCATGCCGCGGCCAATCAGGGCGGCCAGGGCCGCGGTGGACGCCGGGTCGATCTCGAGCACGCGCAGCTGGCGCTGGCGGGACAGGGCGCTGCCATTTTTCTTCCACCACGTGTCCACCGCCTGGCCGCCGTACGCCAGCACGATGACTTCGCGCGCGCGGCCGCAAGCCTTGCGCAGGCGCGATTCGTCCGGCGTGCCCAGGTCGATCCACTGTTCGATCTCGCCGCCGTAATCGCGCCGCCACAGGTCCGGCTCTTCTTCGTTGCTCAGGCCGCGGCCAAAGGCCAGGCGATCGTCGGCGAACAGGGCGAAGGCCAGCAGACGCAGCATCAACCGTTCGTCGGTTTCCGAAGGGTGCTGGGCCACGGTGAGGTTGTGGCTGGCGTAATAGCCGCGGTCGAGGTCGCTGATCTGCAGCTCGGCCTTGCGGACGGTGGCGGTGAGGGCCATGGGGGTTGCCGGGAAAAGGGCGGCCATTCTAAGCGCCGCAGGCCGGGAGGCGGACCGCTGGGAAGGGCTTCGTGGGATAATTCTGATGCCGTCTCGTCCGCCTATTCATCCGCTTTTGGGCCAATGTATGCAAAAGCGGAACCGAAAATGGCTGAACCGGTGCGAAGATGAATAGGTTATGGGTCGCTTTTTCCCTTAAAGCCTAGTATTGTCCTCGGCACTGTGTTTGCTAGTGGTCACCGTGAATCGTGGCCGTGCGGTTGATCTCATCCGATCCGCTTCAACGTGTGCGCTTTACCAACGCCTGCAAAACAGTCTCGGCTACCGGCTTTTCGGCGGCCGCGATCCTATCCATCCAGGAGTTAGTAATGTCTGATCGTCAGAGCGGTACGGTGAAGTGGTTCAACGACGCCAAGGGTTTCGGTTTCATCACCCCGGAAAGCGGCCCGGACCTGTTCGTGCATTTCCGCGCCATCCAGGGCAACGGCTTCAAGTCGCTGCAGGAAGGCCAGAAGGTGACCTTCGTCGCCGTGCAGGGCCAGAAGGGCATGCAGGCTGACCAGGTGCAGGCGGTCTAATCCCGCCTGCTACCGCAAGGTAGCCACGACGCCGGAAGCGCAAGCTTCCGGCGTTTTTGTTTTCAGGCCCCGGGTGGTGACGACACCGCGCTGCGGCAGCGACGGCTACCATCGTGCCTCCCCCGAGCGCGCCCGAGCCCAATGATCACCGTCCATCACCTCAACAACTCCCGCTCCCAGCGCGTGCTGTGGCTGCTGGAAGAGCTGGCCCTGCCGTATCGGATCGAGCGCTATGAGCGCGACCCGCAGACCTTGCTGGCGCCGCCGGCGCTGCGCGCGGTGCACCCGCTGGGCAAGTCGCCGGTGGTGGTCGATGGCGAACATGTGCTGGCCGAATCCGGCGCCATCCTCGATTACCTGACCGAGCGCTACGACACCGAGCGCGTGTTGTCGCCGACGCCGCGCCCGGTCGATTCGCCCGAGCGCCTGCGCTTCCGCTACTGGATGCATTACGCCGAAGGCTCGGCGATGCCGCCACTGCTGCTGACCCTGGTCTTCCAGCGCCTGCGCCAGGCGCCAATGCCGTTCTTCGCGCGGCCGATCGCGCGCAGCATTGCCGACAAGACCATGCGCCGCTTCGTCGGCCCGCAGGTCAAGCTGCACCTGGACTGGATGGAATCGCAGCTGGGCGTGGACGGCTGGTTCGCGGGCGAGCGTTTCACCGCCGCAGACATCCAGATGAGCTTCCCGGTGCAGGCTGCGGCGGTGCGCGGTGGCGGGCTGGCCGACTATCCCAAATTGCGCAGTTTCCTCGAACGCGTGCAGGCACGGCCTTCCTACCAGGCCGCGCTGCAACAAGGCGGGCCTTTTGCTTTGTCGGGTGAACCTGCGTGATCCGGGAGTTCGACAATCGCTTCCTGCAGCAATTGCCGGGCGATCCAGAAGCCGGGCCGCGCGTGCGTGAAGTGCTCGGCGCGGCCTGGTCGGCGGTGGCGCCCACGCCAGTGCGCGCGCCGCGGCTGCTCGGGTATTCGCGAGAAGTGGCCGCAGCCCTGGGGCTGGAGCCCGACGAGGTCGCCGAGCCTGGGTTCGCTCAGGTGTTCGCCGGCAATGCGCTATGGCCGGGAATGCAGACTTACGCAGCCAATTACGGTGGCCACCAGTTCGGCCATTGGGCCGGGCAGTTGGGCGATGGCCGTGCGATCGGCCTGGGCGAAGTCATCGGCGGTGACGGCACGCGCCATGAATTGCAGCTCAAGGGGGCCGGGCGCACGCCTTACTCGCGCGGGGCCGACGGCCGCGCGGTGCTGCGCTCCTCGCTGCGCGAGTTCATCTGCAGCGAGGCCATGCACCACCTCGGCGTGCCGACCACGCGCGCGTTGTGCCTGGTGGGCAGCGGCGAGTCGGTGGTCCGTGACATGTTCTACGACGGCCATCCGCGCGCCGAGCCGGGTGCCCTGGTCTGTCGTGTTGCGCCTTCGTTCCTGCGTTTTGGCAGCTTCGAATTGCCGGCCTCGCGTGGCGACCTCGCACTGCTGCGGCAGTTGGCCGACTTCACCCAGGCACGCGACTATCCCGAGCTTATCGGCACTGCCGCGGCGCGTGACGCCGAATGGTTCGGGCAAATCTGCGAGCGCACCGCCGAGATGGTCGCGCAGTGGATGCGCGTGGGCTTCGTTCATGGCGTGACGAACACCGACAACATGTCCATCCTCGGCCTGACCATCGACTACGGCCCCTACGGCTGGCTCGAAGACTACGATCCCGAGTGGACCCCCAACACCACCGACGCGGGCGGGCGTCGCTACCGCTTCGGCGCGCAGCCACAGGTGGCCTATTGGAACCTGGG
>DATLJF010000085.1:0-9189 GCA_035539015.1 Stenotrophomonas sp.
GCGGCGCACTGCGCGCGCTGCTCAGCATCCTGCTGGAAACCGTGCTGGCTGCGTTGATGGCACCGGTGGTGATGTACCTGCAGTCCCGGGGCGTGGCCGAAGTACTGGCCGGCAAGGATTCGGGCTGGGATGCGCAGCAGCGCGACGACGGCAAGATTTCCTGGGCCGCGCTGGTAAAGGGCTACGGCGGCCTGAGCGTGTTCGGCGTGCTGGTCGGGGGGATGGCCTACTTCGTTTCGCCCGCGCTGGCGGCGTGGATGGCGCCGGTGGTAATCGGCATGGCGCTGGCCATTCCGGTGGTCGGGCTGACCTCGTTGCGCCGCGCCGGCGAATGGCTGCAAAGCGTGGGCATCTTCTCCATCCCCGAAGAACGCAGCCCGCCCAGCGTGATGGTGCGCGCGGCCGAACTGCGGCGGCTGGCCGCGCAGCCCGACACCACCGGCTGAGCCCGGCGGCGCGCAGGCATAATGCGGCTTTCGCCTTACGGAAGCCGCACGATGTCGTCAGCGCTGGACGGACTGGAGATCGAAACCGCCACCTCGCCACAGTGGAGCGTGGTCTGGCTGCATGGCCTGGGCGCCGATGGTCATGACTTCGCGCCGATCGTACCCGAGCTGGTGCGCCCGCATTGGCCGGCGCTGCGTTTCGTCTTCCCGCATGCGCCGGTGCGACCGATCACCATCAACAACGGCGTGCGCATGCGCGGCTGGTACGACATCGCCAGTTTCGATTTCGCCGACCGCGCCGATCGCCAGGGCGTGCAGGAATCGGTGGCGCAGGTCGAGGCGTTGATCGAGCGCGAAGCGGCGCGCGGCATCGGGCCGGAGCGCCTGCTGCTGGCCGGCTTCTCGCAGGGCGGCGCGGTGACCCTGGCTGCGGGCCTGCGCCGGCAGGTGCCGCTAGCAGGCCTGATCGCCCTGTCCACCTACCTGCCGGACCTGGCGCACGCGGCCGAACACTTGGTGGCCGGCGCCCAACGCCAACCCGTGTTCATGGCCCACGGCGCCAGCGACCCGGTGATCCCGCTGGTGCATGGCCGCAACAGCGCCGAGCAACTGCAACAGTTGGGATTTGAAGTGGATTGGCACCAGTACCCGATGGCGCACCAAGTCTGCGCCGAAGAAATCGCGGACCTGGCAGCGTGGATCGATCGCCGCTTCGCGGTGGCCTGAGCTTGCCATGAGCGACCCGCGCCCTCCGCAGCCCTGGATGCCGGAACTGTGCCGGTTGCCGCGCGTCGGCGCGATGGTGGGGTTGGCCGAACTGGTCGTGGTGGTGGTGCTGCTGGTGCCGGACGCTTCGGCTCCGGCCACGCTCTCCGGTTTTCTCTCGGCGTCGGGCCTGGCGCTGTGGCTGGCGTTGGGCGTCACAGCGCTGCTGTGCGTACTGCGCGAGCCGCTGGCGCGCTTGCCGCCGCGCCTGGGCGCATGGGTGGCGGTCGCGGTCGCTGCGCTGGCTGCGTTATTGGGGACCGGCATCGTGCATGCGCTCTACGGGGTCACCGGTAGCGGGCCGCCGGGGCAGGGGATCGGGTTCTGGCGTTTCAGCCTGGGCTGCGCAGCCACGGTGGCGCTGATCACCGCCCTGGCGTTGCGCTACTTCTACGTCAGCGACCGCTGGGCGGCGCAGATCCAGGCCAATGCCCGCGCCGAGGCAGACGCCTTGCAGGCGCGTATCCGCCCGCATTTCCTGTTCAACAGCATGAACCTCATCGCCAGCCTGCTGCGACGCGACCCGCTGGTGGCCGAACAGGCGGTGCTGGACCTGTCGGACCTGTTCCGCGCCGCATTGGGTGCCGGCGAAGGCGATTCGACCCTGCGCGGCGAGTGCGAGCTGGCCGAGCGCTATCTGGCGATCGAGTCGTTGCGCCTGGGCGAGCGCCTGGCCGTGCAATGGGAGCGGATCGAGCCATTGCCGTGGACGCTGCCCATGCCGCGCCTGTTCCTGCAGCCGCTGGTGGAAAACGCCGTGCTGCATGGCATCTCGCGCCTGCCGGCCGGCGGCGTGGTGACGCTGGCGCTGAGCCAGCAAGGCCAGGCCTTGCACATCCGTATCGTCAACCCGGCCCCGGACCCGGCCGTCGCCGCCGACCCCCTGGGCCGCGGCGCCGGCCATGCCCAGGCCAGCATCGCTCACCGCCTCGCCTACCGCTTCGGCCCGGCGGCGCGGATGACGGCTGGCTGGAGCGGCGGCTACTATGCATGCGAGATCGTCCTGCCGTTGAAATAGCCGGACGCGCGCCACCGGCCCGTCCGGGTGGGGGAGAAGGGGGAAACATGCACAAGTCCACGCCATCGGCGGCCGCGGGGCCGTCGCCGTGAAAGTCCTGATTGCCGACGACGAACCGCTGGCACGCGAGCGCCTGCGTGACCTGCTCGCCGCGCACGCGCGCGTGGAGCTGGTGGGCGAGGCCGAGAATGGTGAGCAGGCGCTGCAACTAGCCGCCGCCCGCCAGCCCGACGTGGTGCTGCTGGACATCGCCATGCCCGGCGTGGATGGCCTTGAAGCGGCCCGCCACCTGCGTGATTTTGCCCGGCGCCCGGCCGTGGTGTTCTGCACCGCCTACGACGAGCACGCGCTGTCGGCCTTCGACGCGGCTGCCATCGACTACCTGATGAAACCGGTGCGGCCCGAACGGCTGGCCGCGGCCCTGGAGCGCGCAGCCACCTTCATCGCCGGGCGCCTGCCGACGCCAGTCAGCGAACCGGCGCGCCGGCGCACTCATCTGTGTGCGCGCCTGCGTGGCAGCCTGCGGCTGATCCCGATAGAGGAGATCCACTATCTGCAGGCCGAGGAAAAGTACGTCATCGTCCACCACGCCCGTGGCGAAGACCTGATCGAGGAATCGCTGAAGTCGCTCGAGGAAGAATTCGCCGAGCGCCTGGTACGCATCCACCGCAATTGCCTGGTGGCACGTGGCCAGCTGGCCGAGTTGCGCCGCGCCGGCGATGGCCAGGTGCATGCGGTACTGCGCGACGTGGCCCAGCCGCTGGAAGTAAGCCGCCGCTGCGTGGCGAACCTGCGCGGAGAGTTGCGCCAGGGTTGATAATTACGCAATGAAGACCCTGCGCATCGCCACCCGCAAGAGCCCGCTCGCCCTGTGGCAGAGCGAACACGTCGCCGCCCGCCTGCACGCATTGCACCCACGCCTGGAAGTGCTGCTGGTGCCACTGAGCACGCGCGGCGACGAAGTGCTCGACCGTTCGCTGGCGGCGATTGGCGGCAAGGGCCTGTTCCTGAAGGAACTCGAGCTGGCGATGCTGCGTGGCGAGGCCGATTGCGCGGTGCATTCGCTCAAGGACGTACCGATGGAGCTGGATGCGCCGTTCGTGCTGCCGGCCATCCTCGAACGCGCCGATGCGGCCGATGCCCTGGTGTCGACGCACACCTCGCTGCAGGCGCTGCCGCTGGGCGCGCGCGTGGGCACCTCCTCGCTGCGCCGGCAGGCGCAGTTGCGCGCCCTGCGTCCAGATCTCGACCTGCGCGACCTGCGCGGCAACGTCAACACGCGCCTGGCCAAGCTCGACCAGGGCGATTACGACGCCATCGTGTTGGCCTGCGCCGGGCTTGAGCGCCTCGGCCTGGGGACGCGCATTGCCGCACGCCTGGCTGCGCCACAGTGGCTGCCGGCACCGGCACAGGGGGCGATCGCCGTCGAATGCCGCGGCGACGACCCGCAGGTGCTGGAATTGCTCGGTACGCTCGACCACCTGGCCACGCGCGAATGTGTTGAAGCCGAGCGGGCCATGAACCGGGCCTTGCATGGCAGCTGCCACGTGCCAGTGGCTGCATTCGCGCAACAGCGCGCGGGCCAGTTGCATCTGCAGGCGCTCGTTGGCGACGCCGCCGACGGCCGCCTGGTGCGCGCCGAAGGCGAGGGTGCCGTGGCCGACCGCGAAAGGCTGGGCCGCGAGGTGGCGCGGCGGTTGCTGGACGCGGGCGGCGATCTATTGCTGGGCCCGTACGCGCGGGACTGAGGTTCGCCGCTGTGCTCGTCGGGGCTGAAGCCCCTCCTACAATGACCGGAAGCCACTTGTAGGAGGGGCTTCAGCCCCGACAGCCCGTCACTTGAAGGTATAGACCAGGTTGACCGTCGTCAGCGTGTCGGTCTTCTTGTTGTCGTCGCTGACATCGCTGTTGTGGCGCAACTGCCAGGCCGCCTTCAGCGCGAAGCGCTGGTTCATCGCTACCTGCAGGCCGAAATCGTTCTGCGCATAGGTGTTGTAGCTGCCCGATTCGACCAGCAACGTGTTCACCAGGTCGGTGTTGTCGGTGATGGTGTACTTCAAGTCGAACAGCCCGCGGCCGATCAAGCCGGTCTCGGTGCGGTCCTCCACCGAGTCGTGCGCGCGGCGCACGCCGGGGCCGATCTGCGCATCGAGATAGAAACGCTGCCAATCCAGCAGGCGGGTGCCGTAGCCGATGCCGAAGGTGGCCAGTCGGTCGTAGGTGGCAAAGTCGTCGGTTTCGTAGCGGCCGGTGGCGGTCAGCTGGCGGTGCTCGCCCAACTGCAAGGCACTGCCGGCGGCGGCGGTGTAGCGTTCGGCCGTGGTCTGGCGCTGGCGCGTGGTGCTGCCATCGTCGGCAGTGATGGTGTATTCGGCGCTGGAGCGCATGCCGAACAGGTCCAAAGAATGAATCCAGTCGCCATCGGTATAGCGCCCGCGCAGGCGGCCGTTGAAACTCTCGGTGGAACTGTTGCCGTGCGCCGAAGCAAAGCCGAATTCGCCGCTGGAACCGCTCCAGGGCGAAGGAATGACGACGGCGGCGGGATCGGTCGGGCCATTCGGGACGGCGGTGGAACCGGCCTGCGCGGCGGCGGCGCCGGAACAGGAAAGCAGAAAAACTGCGGACAACAAGGCACAGCGGGGCATGGTCGGCTCTCGATCAGGCGGCCAATAGGCACAATGGGAACGCTTTCATGATAACGGACGCTCCCTGCGCTGGTTCATAGGCAGGCGCCGCGCTTCATGCTCCGTTCTGCACCTCGGCCGTATCGCCGCGGCGCAAGCGTCCATCGACCAGCACCGCAGCGGCAATCCCCAACACCGCCAGGCACCACAGCGGCTTCTGCAGCGTCGGTTTCAGCGCCGGCACCAGCGTCAACAGCATTGGCAGCAGCAGCACGCCCAGCAGCAGCAACCAGCGCGGCCAATGCTGGTGCAGCGGCAACAGCAAGGCTCGGCCCGTGCTGGCCCAGCTCGCCATCAGCAGTGCGGCCGAGATCGCGCCCAGCAACACCAGCGTCGGCCCGCTGCCGCCGGCCATCTGCCCCGGCCACAGCCAGACCATGAAAGCGAAGAACAGCACGGCGCCGGCGAGTAATGCCAGGGCCGATTGCGCCGGCGGCAGCCACGGCGACGCCGCCGGCTCCAGCGCCTGGGTGCCCAGCACGACCGCCGCCAACGCGCCCATGCAGGCGATGGCACCGGCGATGGCGATCAGCCCGGGCGAATGCGCGGGCACGTGCAGCAGCAGCAATAGCGCCGCAGTGGCCAGGAGCACCAGGCCCAGCGCCGCCAGCGCGCGCGGCCGCCAGCGCCGTTGTTCGGTATCGGCCGGCTGTGGCCACAGCGCCCAGCCCCAGCACAGCGCCAGCGCGAAGCCGGCGCCCAGCGTGCGGTCCTGGAACGGTCGCAAGTTGACGAAGGCATCGCCACGGCCTTGCAGCAGCGCCGTGCTGACGCAGGCCCACACCAACATGCCCAGGCCAAGCAGCCCAAGCGTCCGGGCCAGGCCCGCCGGCAGCCAAGCGTGGGCGGGCTTCAGCACGGCCGTGTCTGCGTGCAGGCGCAAGGGCATTCCCCAAGCGGCCGCAGCCGCGGAATTCGATTGAACACGGCATCTCCCCGATGCTTTGGTTGTGTGGATCCCCGGGGCCGATTCTGCCACCGCGCCGGCGCCGGCGTCGCGCCGCCCGTCGCAAAGCGTGACCGCTGGCCCAGCCGCCTCCGCCGGCGAGATGGGAGCGGCGTCACGCTGGCTTTGCCGACCGCCGCGCGCGCCAGGCCGCGAGTCGGACATAATCGGCGCATGGACCGCTATGAACGCATCAATGCCCTGCATCGCCTGCTCAAGGCGGCTCGCTACCCGGTCACGGTGGCGCGGCTGCAGGATGAGCTTGGCTGTTCCCGTGCCACCGTGTACCGCGACCTGGCGTTCTTGCGCGATGCGCTGATGGCCCCGGTCGAAGGCGATGGCGAGGCGGGCTTTCGCTATCTCTCCGGTGAGAGCGACCGTTTTGAACTGCCCGGTCTGTGGCTGAGCTCGGAAGAGCTGCATGCGCTGCTGGCCTCGCAGCAATTGCTCTCGCGCACCGGGGGCGGCGTGCTGGCTTCGGTGCTGGCGCCGCTGCAGCAACGTATCGAAAGCCTGCTGGCTGCGCAGGCCGGGGTGTCGCAATGGCCGGTGGACCGCGTGCGCGTCATCCCGCACCGTGGCCGCAAGCTGGACGAAGCCAGTTTCCGCAGCGTGGCCTCCGGGGTCCTGGAGCGCAAGCAGCTGAGCTTCGAGTACCGCGCCCGTTCCACCGACGAGTCCACCCGCCGCACGGTCTCGCCGCAACGCATCACCCATTACCGCGACAACTGGTATCTCGACGCCTGGGACCACGGCCGCGAAGGGGTGCGCAGTTTCGCGGTGGACCGCATCAACCATGCGCGGCTGTTGGACGAAGTTGCGCGCGACGTGCCCGACAGCGAACTGGACGACCAGCTCGCCGCGTCCTACGGCATCTTCTCCGGCGCGCCCAAGGGCTGGGCGACGATCCTGTTCAGCGCCAAGGCCGCGCGCTGGGTAGCCGACGAGCACTGGCACTCGAAGCAGCAGGGGCGCTTCCTGCCCGATGGCCGCTACGAGCTGAAGTTGCCCTACAGCGTCTCGCGCGAGCTATTGATGGACGTCCTGCACTACGGTTCGGACGCGGAAATCATCGAGCCCAAGTCGCTGCGCGAGCAGGCCAAGGCCCTGCTGTCCCTGGCCCTGAGCAACTACGACTGAGGCCGGCGGCTCAACGCTGGTTCGGCACTTCGAAGCCGAGCTTGTCGACCTGCTCGCGGTGCTGCGGCACGCGCTTGAGCTTGTCGGTGTACACGCCGTAGTCATCACGCAGCTTGTTGACCAGGCTGCGGTATTGCTCGTTGTCCATGTCCGGCGAGCGCGCGAAGATCCAGGCCAGGTCGCGGCCGGGCCAGGAAATCAGCATCCAGGAATAATCCGGCGCGACCTCCAGGATGCGCTGCCGGGTCGGCACGATCTTGTAGAACCAGACGCGCCAGTCGTAGCTGCCGCTGTCCTCGTCGACCGAGGCGCGCGCAGTCTTTTCCTGCTCTGGCTCGCCGAACCCTTCGCGGTAGACATAGCGGATGCCGACCGAGTTCTCGTCCCTGAGGGTGTACTCGTCGCGGCTGGCGACATGGCCGCGTTCGACCGGATTGGGAATCCGCGCGATCACGTACCAGGTACCCATCATCCGCTTCAGGTCGAGCGGCGGCCGTTCCGGCGCCGTTGCCTGGCGCGCTGACGCCTGCGGCGCGGCCAGTCCAATGAGGAACGCTAAGGCTAGGGTGGCGGTCAGGCGCATCGTGGCTCGTCTTGGCATGGCTGGCCTGCACCCTAAACCGGCAGGAGGGAACTTCCTGTCAATGGTAGGTCGCAATCGGTGAGATGGCGATGGGGGAAGGTGACTTCCTCGACCCAACCGGAGTCCTCCCATGCTGCACACCCCTTCCAAGCGTGCGTCTTCGCGCCAGACCCCCGATCCCCGCGTGCTGCGCCCGGTGCGCCAGGTGGCCCTGGCCGGCCTTGCCCTGGTGCTGGTGTGGCCGGCCGCGCGCGGCTACAGCGCTTGGCTCGGCTGGTTGCCGTTGTGGCTGCTGGGGATGCCGATGACGGCCTGGTGGGCCCTGTACCGCTTCCGCCTGCCGTCGCCGGGGCGGTGGCTGCAGGCGACCTTCGCGCGTTCGCGCCGTGCGCCGCAGGCCCGTCGCCGCGTGCAGCCAGTGCGCGGCCGCGCACGTGCAGCGGCATCGGCGTTGGCGCGTGCCGCCTAGGCAAACGCACGTCTTTCGGCAGGGGAAGGCAGGCGAAACGGTGTGCTAGCGTGGCGCGGCTATGTTTGTCCCGGAGAACAGATGTCCAGACTCGCCGCCGCCTGCCTTGTCGCGGGCTTGATCACCGCTTCGTCCGCCACTGCCAAGGAGGCCGCCATGACCCCCGACCCGTACGCCTGGCTGGAAGAGGTCGAAGGCAGCCGCGCGCTGGACTGGGTCAAGGCACAGAACGACCGCACGGAAGCCCGGCTGGCGGCCTCGCCGCAGTTCAAGCAGATGGATTCGAGCATCCGCGAGGTACTCGATTCGGACGCCAAGATTCCCGGCGTGCAGAAGATCGGCGAGTACTACTACAACTTCTGGAAGGACCGCCAGCACGAGCGCGGCGTATGGCGGCGCACCACCCTGGACGAATACCGCAAGCCCAGCCCCAAGTGGGAAACGGTGCTCGACCTGGACGCGCTGAATAAAGCCGAGAACGCGCAGTGGGTCTGGCATGGCGCCGACTGCCTGCGCCCGGACTACAAGCGCTGCCTGATCGCGCTGTCGCGCGGCGGCTCGGACGCCGACGTCACTCGCGAGTTCGACCTGTCCACCAAGCAGTTCGTCAGCGACGGCTTCTTCCGTCCCGAGGCCAAGGGCGGCCTGGGCTGGATCGATGCCGACACCGTGTACGTCTACACCGATTTCGGCCCGGGCTCGCAGACCAGCTCCGGCTACCCGCGCATCGTCAAGCGCTGGCGCCGTGGCCAGCCGCTGCAGAAGGCCGAGCTGGTCTACGAAGGCAAGGCCGATGATATGTACATCGCCGCCGTGCACGACGACACGCCGGGTTTCGAGCGTGATTTCGTCAGCCGCACCCTGGCCTTCTACAACGACGAGCTGTACCTGCGCGATGCTGATGGCAAGCTGCACAAGATCGACGCGCCGAACTCGGCCAACAAGAGCGTCAAGCGCGAATGGCTGACCCTGGAACTGCGCGATCCGTGGACGGTCGGCGGCAAAACCTATGCCGCCGGCTCGTTGCTGGCGACCCGGTTCGACGATTTCATGGCCGGCAAGCGCGAATTCGAGGTGTTGTTCGCGCCCACCGAGACCGCCTCGCTGGCGGGTGTTGCGTGGACGCGCCGGCACCTGG
>DATLJF010000086.1:0-49168 GCA_035539015.1 Stenotrophomonas sp.
TGCGCTCGCCCAGGCGCTGCGCACCGGTAATGCCGTGCTGCAGAAGGGCGGCAGTGCCATCGATGCGGTGGCCGCCACCATTACCGTGCTGGAGGATGCGCCGCAGTTCAACGCCGGGCGCGGTGCGGTGTTCACCCACGACGGCCGCAATGAACTGGACGCGGCAATCATGGACGGAGCGAGCGGGCAGGCCGGCGCGATCGCTGGCGTTCACCGGGTGCGCAACCCGATCCAGTTGGCGCGCACGGTGATGGAACATTCCGAACACGTGATGCTGGTGGGCGAGGGGGCCGAGGCGTTCGCGCAGGCGCAGGGCGTGGCGCTGGTGGACCCGTCGTACTTCCGCACCGACAAGCGTTGGCAGCAACTGCAGAAGGCGCTCAAGGAAGAAGCGGCCAAGCAGGCCCATGCCGACCTGGAAACGGCCAAGCACTTCGGCACCGTCGGCGCGCTCGCGCTGGATGCCAAGGGCCGCCTGGCCGCCGGCACTTCGACCGGCGGCATGACCAACAAGCGCTATGGGCGGGTGGGCGATGCGCCGATCATCGGCGCCGGGACCTATGCCAACGCGCAGTGCGCCGTGTCCGGGACCGGCTGGGGCGAGTACTACATCCGCTCGGTGGCCGCCTACGACATCTGCGCGCGGATGAAATATGCCGGGCAGAGCCTGGCCGAGGCGGCCGAAGCGGTGATCGACCAGGCCATCCCGGCCGCCGGCGGCAATGGCGGTGCCATCGCACTGGATGCCGAGGGCCACATGGCCTTCCCGTTCAATACCCAGGGCATGTACCGGGGCTGGATCGGCGCCGACGGTGTGCCGCACGTGGCGATCTTCAACGACGAAAAGCTCTGAAGGTCCCCGGCCAACCCTTGGCACATGCCACCTGGCCGAAAAACGCGCTAGGGTGCGGCCACTCGTCGTCCCATTCCCGTACTCCCAGGAGTTTGCTCCCATGACGCGCACTGTCGTATTGGCCGCTGCCATCAGCCTGGCGCTGGCCGCCTGTTCCGGTAAAGAGTCCACCCAAGTGACCGAGCCCACTGCCAGCACCACGCCGGCGCCTGCCGCCGCCACCACCAATGCCAATGTCCTGCTGAGCGCCAGCCCGCTGCCGTTCCAGGCGCCGCAGTTCGACAAGATCAAGGATGCCGATTTCGTGCCGGCGTTCGAGGAAGGCATGAAGCAGCACCTGGCCGAAGTGCGCCAGATCGCCGACAGCACCGAAGCGCCGACCTTCGACAACACCTTCGTGCCGCTGGAGAAGAGCGGCGAGACGCTCAAGCGCGTGGCGCTGACCTTCTTCGGGGTCGTCCAGGCCGATACCAACGATGCGCGCCAGAAGATCCAGGAAGAAATGGCGCCGAAGCTGGCTTCGCACCAGGACGAGATCAGCCTGGACCCGAAGCTGTTCGCACGCATCAAGACCGTCTACGACGCACGCGACACGCTGAACCTGGACGCCGAGCAGAAGCGCCTGGTCGAGCGTACCTATGACCAGTTCGTACGTGCCGGCGCGCAGCTGTCCGATGCCGACAAGGCGAGCCTGCGCAAGCTCAACGTCGAAGAAACCACGCTCTCGACCCAATTCCACACCAAGCTGGTCGCGGCCACCGCGGCCGCTGCCGTGGTGGTGGACGACAAGGCGCGCCTGGACGGCTTGCCGGACAGCGACATTGCCGCCGCCGCCGAAGCCGCCAAGGGCCGCAAGCTCGATGGCAAGTTCGTGCTGTCGTTGCAGAACACCACCCAGCAGCCGGTCCTGGCCTCGCTGAAGAACCGCGAGCTGCGCGCCGAAGTGCTGAAGGCTTCGGAAACCCGCACCGAGCGCGGCGATGCCAACGACACCCGCCAGACCATCCAGCGCCTGGCCCAGCTGCGCGCGCAAAAGGCCAAGCTGCTTGGCTTCGAGAGCTACGCCGCCTACAGCCTGGGCGACCAGATGGCGCGTACCCCCGCCAATGCCCTCAAGCTGCTGACCGACACCGTGCCGGCCGCCACCAACAAGGCGCGCGGCGAAGTGGCCGAGATGCAGAAGGTCATCGACGCGCAGAAGGGCGGCTTCAAGCTCGCCGCCTCGGACTGGGACTTCTATGCCGAGCAGGTGCGCAAGGCCAAGTACGACCTCGATGAGTCGCAGATCAAGCCGTACTTCGAGCTCGACAACGTGCTGCAGAACGGCGTGTTCTTCGCCGCCAACCAGCTGTACGGCCTGACCTTCAAGGAGCGCAAGGATATTCCGGTCTACAACCCGGACGTGAAGGTGTACGAAGTGCTGGACAAGGACGGCACCTCGCTGGCCCTGTTCTATACCGATTACTTCAAGCGCGACAGCAAGTCCGGTGGCGCCTGGATGGGCAACTTCGTCGACCAGGACGGGCTGGCCGGCACCAAGCCGGTGGTCTACAACGTCGCCAACTTCACCAAGCCGGCGGCGGGCCAGCCGGCGCTGTTGAGCTTCGACGATGTCACCACGATGTTCCATGAGTTCGGCCACGCGCTGCATGGCATGTTCTCCAACAGCAAGTATCCGTCGATCGGCGGCACCAGCACCTCGCGCGACTTCGTCGAGTTCCCCTCGCAGTTCAACGAGCACTGGGCGACCGACCCGAAGGTGTTCGCCAACTACGCCAAGCACTACCAGACCGGCGAGGCGATGCCGCAGGCCTTGGTGGACAAGATCCAGAAGGCCAAGACCTTCAACCAGGGCTATGCGACCACCGAGTACCTGGCCGCTGCGCTGCTCGACCTCGGCTGGCACACGCAGCCGGCCGATGCGCCGTTGCAGGACGTGGGCAAGTTCGAGGCCGATACCTTGAAGAAGTTCAAGGTAGACCTGGCCGAAGTGCCGCCGCGTTACCGCACCACGTACTTCGACCACATCTGGGGTGGCGGCTATTCGGCCGGCTACTACGCCTACTTCTGGTCGGAAGTGCTCGACCATGATGCGTTCGAGTGGTTCAAGGAAAACGGCGGCCTGACCCGTGCCAATGGCGACACGTTCCGCGCCAAGATCCTCTCGCGCGGCAATACCGTCGACCTGGCCACGCTGTACCGCGATTTCCGCGGCAAGGATCCGAGCGTCGAGCCGCTGCTGGAAAACCGTGGCCTGAAGTAAGCGCCGGGCGTTGCGGATGTAGAAGCGGGATGGCGTGAGCCATCCCGTTTTTTTTTGCGCGAGGTCAGCCCGTCGTCCAGGCGGCCCATTCATAGCCGTCCGGATCGGTGAAGTGGAAGCGGCGGCCGCCGGGGAACTCGAATACCGGCTTGACCACGCGCCCGCCGCTGCGTTCGACCGCAGCCTGGGTCGTGGCCAGGTCGGTCGAGTACACCACCACCAGCGCGCCGCCTGGCTTGGCCTCGCCGTGGAAGAACCCGCCGGTCAGACGGCCGTCGTTGAATTCGCAGTAGTCAGGGCCGTAGTCCTTGAAGGTCCAGCCAAAGGCGTCGCCAAAGAAGCGGCGCGAGGCGGCGATCGAGGCGACGGCGAACTCGAGATAGTCGATACGGTGGTGGCGCTCTGCAGCGGACATGGTGCTTCTCCTGGAAGGCAGGCCAGTATCGGCTGGGCAGCGGGTTGCTGGATTGTAGAAATCGGCCTAGCGGCGGCCATGGGCCCGCAGCAGCTCGCCCGGCGCAAGCCCGGTCAGGTCGCGGGCGTCGTGCACCAGGTGGGGCGCATCGGCATAGCCTGCCGCCAGGGCGGCCTCGGTCAGGGTGCGATGCGCCGGTGCATGCGCGAGCAGGCGCTGCAGGCGCAGGATGCGATCGAGCGTCTTCGGGCCGTAGCCGAAGTGGGCCAGGCACAACCGGCGCAGGGCGCGCTCGCTGATCGCAAGTTCGCGGCATAGTTGCGGCAGGCGCGCGGTCTCGGGCTTCGAGAGCCGTGCGAACAGCCAGGCCATGCGTGCATCGGCATCGACATCCGGCAAGGCGCCGAGCAGCAACCGCGCAGTCGAGCCGACGCCGCTGATCAATGCATCTTCAAGCGCCTGCGCGCGCCGCCCCCAGAGGTCGCGCAAGTCGACGCGCTGCCCGGCAATGGCTTGCATGGGCGCGCCGAGCCAATGGTGTGCGAAGCCAGGTGCCAATCGAATTCCGGTGAGAACGCTACCCGGCGCGATGACCGCCTCGGCCGCGACCCGGTCCGGTCCGGCCACGAACAGCCGCTGGCCATCCCAGATCAGGTCGATACAGCCATCTGGCAGGATGCGTTGCGGATCACACGCCGTTTCTGCTGCGCGATAACGCCACAATCGCCGGACTCTGCCCAGCCAGGCCGGCGGCGGCGCAATTTCGCGATAGGTAGTCGGCGGCATTGCGCCATTTTTGCGCATCTGTCGTCTAGCGTTCGGACGGACCGCTTTCCTCATAGCCGCGTGGTGCGAACAGGTCGGGCTGGATCAGTTCGATGAACGCCCGTGCCTGCGGTGACAGGTACTTGCCCTTGCGCACGACCACGCCGTAGCTGCGGGTCGGGAACCAATCCTTGAGCGAGCGGGTGGCCAGCTTGTCGCGGTCGGCTTCGGTGAGGCAGATCGAGGTGACGATCGAGATCCCCATCCCCATTGCCACGTACTGCTTGATCACTTCCCAGCCGCCGACTTCCAGCGCGACCGTATAAGGCACCCGTGCCTGCTGGAATACCAGGTCCACCAGGCGATAGGTCACCTGCCGACGCGGCGGCAGGATCAACGGGTACGGCGAAAGATCTTCGAGCGTCAGCCGCGGCTTGCTGGCCAGGGGATGGTCGCGCGGGGTGATCAGGAACTGTTCGAAGCGGTAGACCGGGGCGTAGCTGAGGTCGGCGGGGACATCCAGCATCGAACCCACGGCCAGGTCGACCGCATCCTCGCGCAGCAGGTCGGTGCCGTCGGCGCTGATGGCGTTGTGCAAGGTCAGGCGTACTGCAGGATGGCGCGCGCGGAACGCCTCCACGATCTTCGGCAGCAGATAGAGAATGGTCGAGCTGTTGGCCGCCACGTGCAGTTCGCCGGCGTCCAGGCCGCGGACCTTGTCGCGAAAACTGGCCGCCAGCCCATCCAGACTCTCGACCAGCGGCAGCGCCATTTCATACAGCAGCTCGCCTTCGCGGCTCGGCGAGAGCCGGCGACCGTTGCGCTCGAACAACACCACGCCCAGCTCGCGCTCCAGCGCCTGCAATTGCTGGGTGACCGCCGGCTGGCTGATGAACAGTGCCTCAGCCGCCCTTGAGACCGACCCCAGGCGCACCGTCTGGCAGAACGCGCGCAGCGGTTTAAGGCGGTCCGATTTGTAGGGAAATCGAGGACTTGCGGGCGGCGGAGTGCTCATGGCGTGACAGCTATAAGCCAGGCTTATTTATGGCATTGCAAAAACTGCTTTGTCAAATACAAGCCTCCGGCGCAACGTGGGGCCCTGTCGCAACAGAGGAACGCGTCATGTCTGCCATCGCCTTCGCCCCCCGTCCGGATCCCGTCGATCGGCCCACCCCCGGCCTTTCCCTCACTGCCAACCTGGCCGGCCAATCGGAGCTGCTGCCCCCGCCCGCGCTGGCGTTGCTGGTGTCCCTGCACCGGGCGATCGAACCGGGCCGGCAACAGCGCCTGGCCGCGCGCCAGCAGCGCCAGGCTGACTTCGACAGCGGCGCCCTGCCGGACTTCCGCGCCGATACCGCGTCGATCCGCGAGAGCGACTGGCGCGTGGCGCCGATCCCGGCCGCGTTGCAGGACCGCCGGGTCGAAATCACCGGACCGACCGACGCCAAGATGGTCATCAATGCGTTGAACTCCGGCGCCAAGGTGTTCATGGCCGACTTCGAGGACTCGACTGCCCCGACCTGGCGCAACCTCCTCGCCGGCCAGCGTTCACTGATGGGCGCGGTGCGCGGCGACCTCACTTTCGACACCGCTGCCAAGCATTACGCGCTCAAGCCGCTGGCCGAGCAGGCAGTGTTGATCGTGCGCCCACGCGGCTGGCACCTGGACGAGAAGCATGTGTTGATCGACGGCCAGCCAATCGCCGGCGGCCTGTTCGACGCGGCGCTGTTTGCTTTCCACAACGCCCGCACCCTGATCCAGCGCGATCGCGGCCCCTACCTGTACCTGCCCAAGCTGCAGTCGATGGAGGAGGCCGCGCTGTGGGAGACCGCGCTGGCGCACATCGAGGCCATGCTCGGCCTGGAACAGGGGCGGATCAAGGTCACCGTGTTGATCGAAACGCTGCCGGCGGTGTTCGAGATGGACGAGATCCTGCACGCGCTGCGTGAGCGCATCGTCGGCCTGAACTGCGGGCGCTGGGACTACATCTTTTCCTACCTGAAAACCTTCCGCGCGCACGCCGACCGCATCCTGCCCGAGCGCGGCCAGGTCACGATGACCCAGCCTTTCCTCAAGGCCTACTCAGAACTGCTGATCAAGACCTGCCATCGTCGCGGCGCCCACGCAATGGGCGGCATGGCCGCGCAGATCCCGATCAACCACGACGAGGCTGCCAACGAGCAGGCGATGGCGCGCGTGCGTGCCGACAAGCTGCGCGAAGTGACCGCCGGCCACGATGGCACCTGGGTGGCACATCCGGCGCTGGTACCGGTGGCACGGGCAATCTTCGACGAACACATGCCGGGCCCGAACCAGCACGCAGTGCTGCGCAACGACGTGCAAGTGAGCCGCGACGCGTTGATCGCCGCACCGCCCGGCAGCATCACCCGGGCCGGTTTCGAGGGCAACGTCGAAGTCTGCGTGCGCTATCTGGCGGCCTGGCTCGATGGCAACGGTTGCGTGCCGATCCACCACCTGATGGAAGACGCGGCCACCGCCGAGATCAGCCGCGCACAGATCTGGCAGTGGCTGCATCACCGCGGCCAACGCCTGGACGACGGCACCGCCATCGATCTGGCGTTGCTGGAGGCCACGCTGCGCAACCTGCCGGCGAAGCTGGGCAATACCGACGCCCTGCCGGGTGGCGGCCGCATCGAAGAAGCGATGGCCTTGCTCGACAGCCTGAGCCGCGCCGACACCCTCGCCGACTTCCTCACCCTGCCGGCCTACCAGCGCATCGATTGACCGCCCAGCGCCTCCCGCTTTACCGGGCACCCAACGTCGTTCCATCCCCTACCGGAGTACCGCGATGAACAAGCTGCCGACCGCCGAACAGATCCAGCACGATTGGGACCACAACCCGCGCTGGGAAGGCATCACCCGCAACTACAGCGCCGAAGACGTGGTGCGCTTGCGCGGCACCGTGCACGTGGAGCATTCGCTGGCGAGGCTCGGCGCGGAGAAGCTCTGGAAATCCCTGCATGAGCGGGACTTCGTCAACGCATTGGGCGCACTCACCGGCAACCAGGCGATGCAGCAGGTCAAGGCCGGGTTGAAGGCCATCTACCTGTCCGGCTGGCAGGTGGCGGCCGATGCCAACCTCGCCGGTCAGATGTATCCCGACCAGTCGCTGTATCCGGCTGACTCGGTGCCGGCGGTGGTCCGCCGCATCAACAACACCCTCCTGCGCGCCGACCAGTTGCACCACGCCGAAGGCAAGGACGATATCGACTTCCTGCAACCGATCGTGGCCGATGCCGAGGCCGGCTTCGGCGGCGTGCTCAACGCCTTCGAGCTGATGAAGGCGATGATCGAGGCCGGCGCCGCCGGCGTTCACTTCGAAGACCAGCTGGCCTCGGTGAAGAAGTGCGGGCATATGGGTGGCAAGGTGCTGGTGCCCACGCGCGAGGCGGTGGAGAAGCTCAACGCCGCGCGCCTGGCCAGCGACGTGCTGGGCGTGCCGACCTTGCTGGTGGCGCGCACCGATGCCGAAGCCGCCGACTTGCTGACCAGCGATGTCGATGCCAACGACCAGCCGTTTACCACCGGCGAGCGCACGGTCGAGGGCTTCTACAAGACCCGCAAGGGCCTGGAGCAGGCCATCAGCCGCGGCCTGGCGTACGCGCCCTACGCCGACCTGATCTGGTGCGAAACCGGCAAGCCCGACCTGGAATTTGCGCGCCAGTTCGCCCAGGCGATCCACGCCAGGTTCCCCGGCAAGCTGTTGGCCTACAACTGTTCGCCGAGCTTCAACTGGAAGAAGAACCTGGACGACGCCACCATCGCCAAGTTCCAGCGGGAGATCGCCAGCTACGGCTACAAGTTCCAGTTCATCACTCTGGCCGGGTTCCACTCGCTGAACTACTCGATGTTCAACCTGGCCCATGGCTACGCGCGCCGGCAGATGAGTGCGTTTGTTGAGTTGCAGGAGGCCGAGTTCGAGGCAGCTGAGCGCGGCTTTACCGCGGTCAAGCACCAGCGCGAAGTGGGCACTGGCTACTTCGACGCGGTGACCCAGGCGATCCAGCAGAATCAGTCCTCGACCACCGCGCTCAGCGGCTCTACCGAGGAAGAACAGTTCCACGGCGAAAAGGCAGCCTGACTGCAGCCAGGCGCGCTTATTGATCGGCCTCGGGAGGGGCCGGGGCCCGGGGTTACCCGGGCCTTCTTTTTATCCGCTGGCGGCCGCTAAAGCTCGGTAGAGGACGCCAAGGTGCGTGGCGCACAGGTGATCTCATCTTTCCTGAGATTCAATGTGACCTGGCGATGAACGCACTATTAAACTGCTATGCTCTGGCGTCGTCTGGCAGAACTGGCCGGCCAAGGATATGGGGATGAACTGCGCGAGCGCGGGGCCAGGAGCGGCCGACCTCAAGGTGTCTGGAACACAGCCGGATGCGACGCATGCGGTGCTTGCGCCTGCCGAAGCGGCGCTGTTCGCCAAGTTTGGTCGTGCACGCAAGATTGCATCGGGCCACCAGCTGTTCCGCCGTGGCGACATCGGCACGCAGATGTACATCGTGGTCAGCGGCACCGTCGACCTGGATTTCGGCGAGGATCTGGTGATCAAGCACATGGGGCATGGCGAATTCTTCGGCGAGCTTGGGCTGCTGATCGGTGACCACCCGCGCACCGCAGATGCCATTGCCGCCAGCGACTGTGAACTCATCGAGCTCGATCACGGCGATTTCCAGAAGCTTGTCGACCACGACCCTGCGTTGACGGCGCACTTCCTGCGTCGTTCGATCGTTCGCGTGGTCAACAACGAGCAGCTGCTGATTCGCCAGCTGCGCCGCCGCAACCACGATCTCGAAGAAGCGCTCGACAATCTCTATGCCACGTCGCACCAGCTCAACCAGACCGAAGAGCTGATCCGCACCGACGAGCTCACCGGCCTGTACAACCGCCGCGGCCTGACCCTGCACCTGCAGGAGTGTCGTCGCGCCGGCCGCAGCCCGGGTACGGGCCTGCTGTTGATCGACTGCGACCGCTTCAAGCGAGTCAACGACGACCACGGCCACCTTACCGGCGACCGCGTGTTGCAAAACGTGGCCCACATCCTGCGCACGCTGCTGGTGGGTGACGACCTGGCCTGCCGCCTGGGCGGCGACGAGTTCTGCGTGTTCGTTGCCAGCACCGACGCCGAGGGCCTGCGGGTGATGGCCGAGCGCATCCTGCACAACGTGCAGTCGCAACTGGCCGTCGAAGGGCCGCCACAGATCTGCCCGGTCAGCATTGGCATTGCCTTGCTCGAAAACCACGGCAGCTGGAACGACTGGTATGCCCGCGCCGACAGTGCCCTGTACGAGGCCAAGCGCCTGGGCGGCAACCGGCTGCACGGCCTGGAAGCCGTGCCTACTCCGGCCTGAGCGTCGGGCGCCAAGGAGATCGCGCAATGAATGACGTGCCCCAGCCATTGCCTGATGCCCCCCAGCTGCGCACGCTGCTGTTGACCGACCTGTGCGACTCGACCGAACTGGTCGAACGCCTGGGCGATACCTCCGCGGCCGAACTGTTCCGCGAACACGATGGCCTGGTGCTGCGGCTGCAGCAGCAATGGCGCGGCCGCCTGATCGATCGCTCCGATGGCCTGCTGCTGTTGTTCGAACGGCCGATCGACGGCCTGGGCTTTGCGCTCGACTACCAGCAGGGCCTGCGTGACCTCGGCCACGCACGCGGCCTGCGCCTGCTGGCGCGCGCCGGCCTGCATGTTGGTGAAGTGCTGACCTGGCGCAACAGCGACGAGGCGGTGCAAATTGGCGCCAAGCCGCTGGAAGTGGAGGGGCTGGCCAAGCCGGTGGCGGCGCGCTTGATGACGGTCGCGCGGCCCGGGCAGATCTTGCTATCGGCCGTGGCTGAGTCATTGACGCAGCGCGCGGCGCGCGAACTGGGCGAGCGTGGCGAGCGGTTGTTGTGGAAGTCGCATGGGCGCTGGCGCTTCAAGGGCATGCCCACGCGGATGGAGATCTACGAAGTCGGCGAGATCGGCCTGACACCGTTGCGCGCGCCGAAGAATTCGCCGAAGGCGTGGCGGGATATTCCGCTGTGGCGGCGGCCGGCGGCATTGGCGGCGGAAGCGGCGGTGCTGGCGGTGATTGCGGTGAGTGGGTGGTTTTTTACTCGGCCGGAGCCGGCGCTGGCTTTCGCGGAACGCGACTGGGTCGTGATGGGTGACGTGCGCAATCTGACCGGCGACACGATGCTGGATGATTCGCTGCAACAAGCGTTCCGAATCAGCCTGGAGCAGTCACGCTACGTGAATGTGGTGAGCGAACGTCGCTCGCGGCAGACGTTGCGCATGATGCGTAAAGACCCCTCGGGTACGCAGATCGATCGAGTGCAGGGCTCGGAAATCGCGATGCGCACCGGGGCGTCAGCGTTGTTGATCCCCACCATCGCGGATATTGGCGGGCACACACGCATGACGGTGGAGGTTGTTGACCCGACCACTCAGGAAACCGTGTTTGTAGCATCGGCCGAAGAGCGTGGCCACGATGCAAGCCTTCAGGCAGTTGACGCGGTCACGATGGAATTGCGTCAACGATTGGGCGAATCAGGCATTGCTACCAGGAAGAACTCGGTTCCACTGCCCGAGGCAACGACCTCAAGCATGGTCGCGTTGCGTGCCTACGCCCTGGGGCAGAAGCGCTTCAACGATGGCGATTACGCAGGCGCGATCGGCTTCTACCAGAAGGCCATTGAGCTCGATCCGCAGTTCGCCCTGGCATGGCTGGGTGAAGCGCGCAGCCGATTTGTCATGGGTGATACCAAGAATGGATTGGTTGGAATCAAGCGCGCGGAAGCGCTCCGGGCTCGGCTTCCGCCGCGAGAAGCGATGTATCTGGACGGCTGGAGCAAAGAGTTGCTCGCCCCTGATCAGGCTCTCGTAACCTGGGTGCAGATGGCTGCCATCTACCCGGATTACGCACCTGCGCAACACAATGCCTCGATCCTGCTGGGTAACGACAACCGCTTCCGCGAAGCCTTGCCCTATTCGATGCGAGCCGTGCAGATCCCCCACGAGTTGCCGAACGTCGGACTAGATCAGCTGGCCAGGGTCAAGCTTGCTGTTGGCGACTATGACGGTGCACTGAGCGCAGCCACCCAGGCAAGGGAGAACGGCTACGGTGCCGCCGCACGCCGAGTTGCGATGGCCGCCGCCGCTAAACGCGATTTCTCCCTGGCGGAGCGCGCGCTTGCCGGAATGAAGGGCCCAGACCCGGAAGCCAGCATTGAGCGCACCAGCGTTGCGACCGACCAAGGTAAATTTCAGGATGCGCAACGCTATGCGCAAGCCGGCCTGGATGTCATCAACGACAAGAGCGGATTCGACTACCGTCGCAATCTGCTGCTCCTGGCGACGGCCGAAAATAACCTGGGCCGAGATCCCATGGCGCAACTGCGCGAGGTCAGGAAGCTGGCCTTGGCGGCGCTAAAGCAGGGTGCGCTTGGCGATGCCCAGGACGATGTGACACTTGCGCTGTCTGCCGCCATCCTCGCTGCTCGCCGAGGCGACGACAAGTTCGCTGCCGGCGTGTTGCAGGATCTCAAGCCGTACGCCGGGACGGTCAAAGCCCGGATCGCGGCCGAACTTACAGCGGTGGCCAGAGCGTGGATATTGCTTGACGGTGGGCAGGGCGACCCGGCCGAAGCACGCCGCATCATCCAGCCCTACCTTGACGACAACTCCCGCTACCAGAGCCGCGTGGCGGCACTGGAAATCATGAGGCGCTCTGGTGACGCTGAGGGAGCGCACCGCGAAACGATGTGGTTGCGAGACAAGCGAGGTCTTGCGTATGCGGAGATCGAGTGCGGCTACTGTCTGCAGACATTGAACGTCCAGGACAGTAACGCAGTACTGGCCGCTGGTGCAGGGCATGCGAAAGCACTGCCCGCTGTCGCCCTGCCCTAGCTAGGCAGAGGCAGGGCGACCTTATTACTTGAGGGTGCGGCCGCCCGCCTGGTTTGCATCAAGCATCGGCACCGTCTGGTTTCCACCGCTGGTCAACATGGCGAGGATCTTGTCCTTGGCACCCGCAATTACGCTCTTGTCGGCGAGGGTGACCCTGCTACAGCACTCGGAGACGAACAACTTCAGCTCCTCGGTCGGCGCCTGGCCGACTTGTTCCAGCGCTGCAAGCGTGTCGGTGGCAAACAGGTCGCGGAATTCGTCGTCAGTCGCGAGCAGTTCGATCAGCTTATTTGCAGTTGCAGCGTCGAGCTTAAGAGTGGGCATGAGTGCTCTTCTGATGTTGGGTATCGAAGGTTATCGGCCGCGCGTCCAGGCGCTTTAGTGCGTTGACGCGCGGGGGATAGTAGCAGTGGCCGAGAAGGCTAGAATGGCGGTGATGCAACACGCTACGTAGTTGGCTATGGCACGCGGTCTCGGGGATCAAGTAAGGCCAGAACGACCTTTCCGCCTGGGCAGATCGCGGGACGGCTTGCGCATACCCTTCTGAAGTTGAGCTAGCAGCAGCTCGGTCTCAAGGCTGGGGCTGATCGCAAACAAGGTTTTTCAAAATGACAGATCAAACGCCGAACCTCATCCGCCGTTGCGAAGTCCTGCTTCTGGAACCCGAAGAGACAGTCGAGTTCGAATTCGAGAGTCTGTTGACCGGTGGCGATGGCTTGCGTCGAATCCTGCGCTGGCGCGCGCTTGCGCCGCATCTTGGCGAGCCGGTGGAGATCGATGCGAATCAACGCGAATTGCTTGGCCGCATTAGTCCTTCCCGCTGGACTGCCATGGCTGATTTCGCGGCGGAAGAGAGCATCATCGATCCCTTGCTCCAAACTGGCCTGCTAGTGAGTAACCAGCCGGGAATCCATGCACTCCATAGCGAACGCGACGAGCGCCTGCGTGCAGCGTACTGGCATCCGTTGGGTGCGGTTCTGCATGCCTTCACCCGCTGGGACGCGGTGGACGCGGTGAAGAACATGAAGGAGTCGCACACCGAGACGGCACTGGAAATGCGCGAGTACTTTGGCGCGCCGCCGCTCGAGGCCGAGCGGCGACTGGCGCAGGATGACGCCCTGATCCAGTTGCCCGCAGTCCCCCACAACGCCTTCGATGACCTGATGCACCGCCGCGTCACCTGTCGCAACTTCGACGCCTCACGTCCGGTGCCGTTGACGACCTTCTCCAAGATCATCGAACGCGCCCTGGCCGCTCAGACCAAGGTTGAGGTCACCGAAGACATGGTCTTCCTGAAGAAGAACGTGCCTTCCGGCGGCGGCCTGCACCCGATGGAGGCCTACCTCATCGTGCAGAACGTGGAGGGGCTGACGCCCGGCCTCTATCACTATCGTGCCGACGTGCATGCGCTGGAGCCGCTGCCCGCGCCGGAAGGCGAGCTTGCCGACTTCGTGATGGAAGCGGTGGCGCAGCAGCACTGGTTCCGCGATGCGCATGTACTGATCGTGCTGGCACCGCGCTTCGATCGTACGTTCTGGAAATACCGGCAGCACGCGAAGGGTTATCGCGTCGTGGCCCTGGAAGCTGGCCACATCTCGCAAACACTCTATCTTTCGGCGACGGACCTCGGGCTGGGCGCCTTCATCACTGGCGCGATCAACGAGAAGCACCTGGAGCGTGCGTTCGGGCTGGACCCGACTACCCAGGGCGCGCTGGCCATCTGTGGATTCGGTTGGCGCGACAAGGTCATGACCACCGCCGAGTTGGATCCTGCCAGCAAGATCTGGTCGTAGGCGCGCAGGTCAATCCGCCTCAAACTCAACCAACACCGCTCCCTCCGCCACCAGCTCGCCCTCGGCTACCCGATAGCTCTTCAACACGCCGTCGGCCGGTGCGTTGAGGCTGTGCTCCATCTTCATCGCTTCCAGCACCACTAATGCCTGGCCGCGCGTGACTTTGGCGCCGGGCTGCACGGGCAGCGCAATGACGCGACCGGGCATTGGCGCGGCCAGGCCACCCGCGTCGATGCTGGGGTGGTCGGCTTCGGCGATGGCATCGTGGATAAGGAAGGGCTGGCCACCATCGTGGCCGAACAAGTGCAGGCGGTTGCCGTCGCGGTGAGTACGCAGCACCCATTGGCGTTCGCCGAGACTGACGCGTAGGCGTTCGTTGTCGGCATGGACGACAGCCGAGGTCGCTTGGCCGTCCATGTTGATTTGCCAGCCGCCACCCTGGCGCATCACCTGCAGCACGCGCCGTTGGCCGCGATGCTCGAGCTCGATGCGCGCCTGGGCGGGCGCGCCCAACCGCCAAGCGTCGGTCGCCGCCCACGGCGAATAGGGGTCGGCGGGATCGACCGGCGGGTTCGTGCGCAGGGTCTGTGCCGCGACCGCCGCCAGCTGCCATGCGGTGTCCGGCAGTGCCTGCGCCGGTTGCAACGCATCCGCCTCACGCTCGATCAGTGCGGTATCCAGGCGGGCGTTTGCGAAGGAATCTGTCTGCACCAGGCGCAACAGGAACCCAACGTTGGTCGTGACTCCGGCGACTTCGCACTCGGCCAACGCGCCGCGCATGCGCCGCAGCGCGCTGTCGCGATCCACATCCCAGACAATCAACTTGGCGATCATCGGGTCGTAGTAGGGCGTGATCGCATTGCCTTGTTCGACGCCCGCATCTACACGCACGTGCTCGCCATTGGCCGGTAGCCGCAGGTGACGCAGGGTGCCGGTCGAAGGGAGGAAGCCGCGGTCGGCATCCTCGGCGTACAAGCGCGCTTCGATCGCATGCCCCTGGATCGCCAACTGCTCCTGGCGCAGCGGCAACGGCTCGCCACTGGCCACGCGCAGCTGCCACTCGACCAGGTCGGTGCCAGTGATGCACTCGGTCACCGGGTGCTCGACCTGCAGCCGGGTGTTCATTTCCATGAAATAGAAATCGCCCTGTGGCCCGGCGATGAATTCCACCGTGCCGGCGCCGACATAGCCGACCGCCCGCGCCGCTTCCACCGCCGCCTTGCCCATCGCCGCGCGCCGCTCGGCGGTCATGCCGGGCGCGGGCGCCTCTTCCAGTACCTTCTGGTGGCGGCGCTGCACCGAGCAGTCGCGCTCGAACAGATGCACGACATTGCCCTGGCTGTCGCCGAAGACCTGGATCTCGATGTGCCGCGGGCCCTGCACATACTTTTCGATCAGCACGTGCTCGTTGCCGAACGCCGAGCGCGCTTCGCGCTGGCAGCTGGCCAGCGCTTCTTCGAATGCCTCGCCCGCCTCGACCCGGCGCATGCCCTTGCCACCGCCACCGGCGCTGGCCTTGATCAGCACCGGGTAGCCGATGGCATCGGCCTGCGCCCGCAGGAACGCCGGCTCCTGCCGGTCGCCGTGGTAGCCCGGCGTCAGCGGAACGCCTGCAATCTGCATGAGTGCCTTGGCCGCGCTCTTGTCGCCCATCGCGCGCATGGCGGCGGCGGGCGGGCCGATGAAGACCAGGCCGGCAGTGGCGCAGGCTTCGGCGAAGTCGGCGTTCTCCGAGAGGAAGCCGTAGCCGGGGTGGATGGCCTGCGCGCCGGTGGCGCGCGCCGCAGCGAGGATCGCATCACCGCGCAGGTAGCTTTCGCGCGCCGGCGCTGGGCCGATGTGGATGGCTTCGTCGGCAAGCCGCACGTGTCGTGCCTGGCGGTCGGCGTCGGAGTAGACCGCGACCGTGGCGATGCCCAGGCGGCGGCAGGTGGCGATGACGCGGCAGGCGATCTCGCCACGATTGGCGATCAGGATCTTGTCGAACATGCGCGAGGACTCCTGGCCGCTCACAGGCGGAAGACGCCGAAGCGGGTGGCCTGGGCCGGTGCGTTGAGCGCGGCGGATAATCCCAGCGCCAAGACGCGACGGGTGTCGGCTGGATCGATCACGCCGTCATCCCACAAGCGCGCGCTGGCGTAATAAGGATGGCCTTGTTGTTCGAACTGGGCACGGATCGGCGCCTTGAATTGTTCTTCCTCCGCGCCTGGCCATTGCCCACCCTTGGCTTCGATACCGTCGCGACGCACGGTCGCCAGCACGCTGGCCGCCTGCTCGCCGCCCATCACGCCGATGCGCGCGTTCGGCCACATCCACAGGAAATTGGGCGAATAGGCCCGGCCGCACATGCCGTAGTTGCCAGCGCCGAACGAACCGCCGATCACCACGGTGAATTTCGGCACCCGCGCGCAGGCCACTGCCATGACCAGCTTGGCGCCGTCCTTGGCGATGCCGCCATGCTCGTACTTGCGGCCCACCATGAAGCCGGTGATGTTCTGCAGGAATACCAGCGGAATCCCGCGCTGGCAGCACAGCTCGATGAAGTGCGCGCCCTTCAGCGCGGACTCGGAGAACAGGATGCCGTTGTTGGCGATGATGCCGACCGGATAGCCCTGCAGGTGGGCAAAGCCGGTGACCAGGGTGCTGCCATAGCGTGGCTTGAACTCGTCCAGGCGCGAGCCATCGACGATGCGGGCAATGACTTCGCGCACGTCGTACGGCTTGCGAGTGTCGGCGGGGATGACGCCGTAGAGTTCGTCTGCCGGGTGCAGCGGTGCTTCGGGCTCGCGCAGCAACAGTGCAGGCGTCGGCTTGCGCCAGTTGAGCTGGGCGACGATGGCCCGGACCCGGGCGAGCGCCTGCAGGTCGTTGTCGGCGAAATGATCGGCCACGCCGGAGATGCGCGTGTGCACGTCGGCGCCGCCGAGTTCTTCGGCGCTCACCACCTCTCCGGTGGCGGCCTTCACCAGCGGTGGCCCACCGAGGAAGATCGTGCCTTGCTCACGCACGATCACGGTTTCGTCGCTCATCGCCGGCACGTAGGCGCCACCGGCGGTGCACGAGCCCATCACGCAGGCGATCTGCGGGATGCCCTGGGCTGAGAGATTGGCCTGGTTGTAGAAGATCCGGCCAAAGTGGTCGCGGTCGGGAAAGACTTCGTCCTGCAACGGCAGGAACGCGCCGCCGGAATCGACCAGGTAGATGCACGGCAGCCGGTTCTGCTCGGCGATCTCCTGCGCGCGCAGGTGCTTCTTTACCGTGATCGGGTAGTAGGTGCCGCCCTTGACGGTGGCATCGTTGGCGACGATGACGCATTCTACGCCGCTGACGCGGCCGATGCCGGCCACCACGCCGGCGCAAGGGACTTCGTCGGCATACATGCCGTGGGCGGCGAGCGGGGCGATCTCCAGGAACGGGCTGCCCGGGTCGAGCAAGGCGTCGATGCGTTCGCGCACCAGCAACTTGCCGCGCGCTACGTGCTTGGCCCGCGCCGCTTCGCTACCGCCGAGCGCCGTGCGCGCCAGGACCGCGCGCAGGTCGTCCAGCTGGGTGCGCAGCGCTGCGGCGTTGGCCTGGAAGGTGTCGCTACCGGTTTGCAGCTGCGTGGCGAGGACGGTCATCGGATGCCTTTGCTGTGTCTGTTTTTACTTCGTGCGCTCGAACAACTCGCGTCCAATCAGCATGCGCCGGATCTCCGAGGTGCCGGCGCCAATCTCGTACAGCTTGGCATCGCGCCAGAGCCGCCCGGTCGGGTATTCGTTGACGTAGCCATTGCCGCCAAGGATCTGGATGGCCTGGCCGGTGAGCCAGGTCGCCTTCTCGGCGGCGTAGAGGATTGCGCCGGCCGCATCCTGGCGGGTGGTGCGGCCCTGGTCGCAAGCCCGGGCGACGGCATAGACGTAGGCCCGGCAGGCATTGAGACCGACGTACATGTCGGCGATCTTGGCCTGGATCAGCTGGAACGTGCCGATCGGCTCGCCGAACTGGCGGCGTTCGTGCACGTAGGGCAGGGCCACGTCCAGGGCGGCGGCCATCAGGCCAAGCGGACCGCCGGACAGCACCACGCGTTCGAAGTCGAGCCCGGACATCAGCACGCGCACGCCGCCGCCGACTTCGCCCAACACGTTCTCTACCGGCACTTCGCAATCGGCGAACACCAGTTCGCAGGTATTGGAGCCGCGCATGCCGAGCTTGTCCAGCTTTTGCGCGGTGCTGAAGCCGCGCATGCCCTTTTCGACCAGGAACGCAGTGATACCGCGTGCACCCGCTTCCGGCTCGGTCTTGGCGTAGACCACCAGGACATCGGCGTCCGGGCCGTTGGTGATCCACATCTTGTTGCCATTGAGGACGAAGTGGCCGCCTCGGCGCTCGGCACGCAGCTTCATCGAGACCACGTCCGAGCCCGCGCCGGGCTCGCTCATCGCCAGCGCGCCGACATATTCGCCGCTGCACAGCTTGGGCAGGTACTTGGCTTTCTGGGCCGCGCTGCCGTTCTTGCGCAGCTGGTTGACGCAAAGGTTGGAATGGGCGCCGTAGGACAGGCCGATGGCGCCCGAAGCGCGCGAGATCTCCTCCATCGCCACCACGTGGGCGAGATATCCCATGCCGCTGCCGCCATACTCTTCCTCGACGGTGAGGCCGAGCAGTCCCTGTTCGCCGAGCCGCCGCCACAGCGGCGCGGGGAAGACATTCTCTTCGTCGGCGGTGGCGGCCAGGGGGGCGATCTCGCGGGCGGCGAAGGCGGCGACGCTCTCGCGCAGCAGGTCGATGTCCTCGCCCAGGTCGAAATTCAGCGACGGCACGTGCATGGTGATGCTCCGCAAAGGAATGGACGCGCCGGGACGGAGCCCTCGCGCTCTCCGCTGCATAGGGACGCCGCCGGGCGGAGCGCGAGTCAGCCTAGCGCGTTCCGCGAAAGAATTGAATCACAATTCACAAATTCGATTGAAAAAGACGCATGGCCTACAAACGCTCCGCCCTGATGGAAGAACGACTCGCCGGCAACCGGCAACGCATTCTGCAGGCCGCCCGCCGGCTGGTGGCCGAGGGCGGCTACCGGAACGCTCCCATCACCGCGGTCGCTGCGGCAGCCGGTGTCTCGACGGGGCAGATTTATCGCCATTTCCCGTCCAAAGCCGACCTGTTCGTCGAAGTTCTCAGCGCGGCGGTTGAGAACGAGATCGCCATCCTGCGCGCCATCGCTGCGGAACCGGTCAGCGTCGGCCGGCGGTTGAAGCGGGCGGTGGAGACCTTCGTGCGGCGGGCATTGGCCGGGCCCGGGCTGGCCTGGGCCTTCATCGCCGAGCCGGTCGAGGCGGAGGTGGATGCCGAGCGCATCCGCGCCCGGCGGCTACTGGGGGAAGTATTCCGGGACCTGTTGGCCGAGGGGATCAGCAACGGCGAGTTGCCGGCCCAGGACCTGGATGCCTCCGCCGCTTGCCTGGTCGGTGCGTATACCGAGGCGCTGGTCGGGCCGATCGCGCCTAGCCGCGCCAGCCCCCGTGATGGCGAACGGCTGGTCGGGGCGATCTCGGGGTTCTGCCTGCGCGCGGTTGGGGCGCAGCTCGAAGGCTCAGGCGAGCAGCCAGCCCAGCATTAGGGCGACGATCGGCGCGCCCCAGGCCAGCGGCAGGATCGCGCGTGGGCGGTAGGGCAACAGCCCCAGCACCAGCACCGCGGCCGACAAGGTCAGCGTGCCGAGCCAGAGGACCGAGCCAATGGCGGGCCCACGCAGCAGCGCACACAGGCCGAACGAGATCGCCAGCGCTGCCCAGCCCAGCCAATGCAAACCTCGCCGCGTGGCCGCCGGCAAGCCTGCTTGAGCTGGCGGCAGGTGGGCTGGATGCGACATCGTCCGCCACAGCGCGGTGAAGCCGGAAAAACCCAGCGCGATCGCCAGCCAGATCGTCATGCGTGTTCACCGCGCGGCGAAGTCTCGGCCAAGGCCGCGGCGACCGGCCGGCTCCGATTGGGTGGCGCGCGCCGCTGCGCCGCCGGCAGCGGCGCACGCCAGCGCTGCACGCGCCGCGCTGCCACCGCCAGGCTCGCGCCCAGGCCCAGGCAGACCAGGTCCACGCCGGCCAGTGACCACAAGCCCGCGGGGATCGTGACCCCGAGGTGGATGCCGGTGGTCAGCGCGTTGAGCACCGGAATGCCGGCAAACAGGCCGGCACCGGCGTAGAGCTGCCACGACCACATCGCGCGCTTGGGCCAGGCGAAGGCGGCAATCAACGCTGCGCCCCAGGCCCAGAAGAACACGTTGGCCTCCAGGTCGGCGCGCCCGGCCACGCCCACCGGCAGCAGGCGGTTACCCCAGAAATAGGCGGCAAACGCGATCGGCAGGCCGGCTACCGCGCCGATATTGAGCGAATCCACCAGGCGCAGGCCAAAGCCGATGCGTCCGGCCTTGAGGTGCTTCGGGCGCTCCTTGGTCGCCCACAGCACCGCGCCGCTGGCCACCATCAGGCAACCCAGCAGTCCGCAGACGAAGAACAAAAGGCGCAACGCCGGGTCGGCGAAATGGGCCACGTGCAGTCCTTCCAGGGTGCCGAAGGTCAGCGTCGCGGCGCCAGGCGGGCCGCTGCGCTCCAGCAGCTCGCCGCTGCTGCCGTCGAAACGCAGGGACGGAGGGAAGAAAGAGATCGACGGCGGCCGCGCGCTGAAAATCACGTCCGCATTCGCGTCCCCTGGGTTCGAGACCGCGACCGAACCCAGCGTGACGTCGGGCCACTGCGCCCGCGCCTTGTCCAGCAATTCGGTCAGCGGCAGCATCTGCGCCGGCTTGCCTGCGGCCGGGCGGGTGTCGGCGATGCGGTTGGCCGCTTCGTCGTAGTACCGCTGCTCACTGTCCGGATAGCGCGCGCCAATGCCCCACGGCAAGTACATGAACATCAGGGTGACGATGCCGGTGTAGGTGATCATCGCGTGGTACGGCAACGCCAAGACTGCACTGACGTTGTGGAAATCCAGCCAGGAGCGCTGGCCCTTGCCGGGGCGGAAGGTGAAGAAGTCCTTGAAGATCTTCTTGTGGGTGATGATCCCGGTGATGATCGCCACCAGCATGAACATCGCGCAGAAACCGACGATGTAGCGCGCCCAGATCGCCGGCAAATAGTGCAGGTCGAAGTGCAGGCGGTAGAGGAATTCGCCGCCGCTGGTTTCACGTGCGGCCACTGCTTCGCCGGTGCGCGGATCGACCGTCGCCTGGCCATAGGAACGCCGCGCTGGCGCACCCGCGGGCGCCGGGGGATTCATCCAGTACATCTCGATGACCTGCGAGCGCGCGTCGGGCAGGGTGAGATTCCAGCTCAGCGCGTCTGGCGCATTGCGCCGCAGGTAGTGTTCGGCACTGGCGAGCGCGGTGGCCGTATCGGTCTGCGCGATCGGCAGCTCCGGGCGCATCCAGCGGCTGATCTCCTCTTTGTAATAGGCGCTGGTACCGCCCATGAAGATCAACAGCAGCACCCAGCCGACCAGCAGGCCGGTCCAGGTGTGCAGCCAGGCCATCGATTGGCGGAAACCCTGTTTCATCCCGCCGCCCGCCCCAGCCATGCCGCCGCTGCAAACATCGCCACGGTCGGCGCGAGGATGCCGGCCCAGGCGCGCCAGGCCGTGGCCGTGGCAAATGCCCACAGCGCCGCGCAGGCACACACCAGGATGCCGACCATCATTCCGGTCAGCACCGCCTGGCTCGGGGTGGCCAGCAAGCGCGCCAACAGCAGGCTAGAGGCACTGGCCAGGGCATAGCCGCCGAAGATCGCCGCGCAGCTGCGCGAGAGCACGCCCAGCCAGGGGCGCTTGAACCAGGGCATGTCGACGGCGAAACGGGACACGGCAGCGACTTACTCGACAGCGAAGGTCAGCGTGCTGATGTGGTGCATCACCGCCACCGGCTTGCCGGCGATCTGCTTCTGCACCGGTTCGGGGTGGCTGACGGTGACCAGGTGGCGGCCGGGCGCAAGCTTGGGCAACGTCACCTGGCCCTTGGCATCGGACTTCAGGGTCTGCTGCTGTTTGTCCGCATCGATCACCGCCACCTCGGCGCCGGCCAGCGGCTGGTTGCGGAACATTACGGTGAGGGTGTCCCCGTCCTTGCGCGTGGGCACCAACTCCAGGACCTGGCGGCCTACGGTGTTGTCACGGCCGGCGCGGGCGTAATAGCTCACCGCTTCGTAGCGCTTGTCTTCGCCTTGCCACGGCTCGAACACCTGGTTGTCGAACAGCCAGGCATCGCCCTGGCCCGGCAGTGGCGCCACCAGATGGTCGCCCTGGCGGGTGGCGGCGCCGGCCTTGCCCTGGGTGCCGACGATCTCGAAATGCTTGAGCCGGCCGAGTTCGTCTTCGGCTGGATTGGGCACCTTCTCGGCCGGCTCGCCGAAATAGACCCGCACCGGGCCATTGCCCTTGTCGCGCTCAATCCAGATCTCATGAGCCTGGGCAGACAGTGCCAGGCAAGACAAGGCGACGCAGGCGAGCAGCAGCGATTTCATCGGGGTCTCTCCGCAAGGGGTGTTCAGTGTTGGGAATGATACTCATTTTGCCTGGCGCGGGCGACGTGCCGCAGCGCCGCAAAAACAGGGGGCGTGGTTGTGGCAGCCGTCGCAGATTTCCCGGCATTTACCGCAAGCCCCCCACGCGCAAGCCCGAGTTTGCTCAGGGGCGCTCTAGTGAATACGGACTGGCCCTATACTCCGGCGCTTAGCCAAAGTCCCTGAACTACAGCCAGGAGTGAGCGCGTGCGGAATTACGATCTCGAGTTCCTGAAGAAATTTTCCATGGTGATCGGTTTGTTGGTGCTCATCACCCTGGGCTTGATCGTCTTTGCGGCTTATTTGCAGCGCGCCATTCCGGACGAGATTTCACCGAGCGCGGCCAAGCGCACCGAGCAACGCATCGCGCCGGTCGGTGCGGTATACGCCGGCACCACCGGGGCTGCGGCGCAGGCAGCCGCCAACGCGGCGGCCGTGGCCAAGGCCGCCTCACAGGTGGCCTACGGCGGCACCACCGACGGCAAGGTGATCTTCGACAACCTGTGCACCGCCTGCCATACGAACGGTGTGGGCAATGCGCCGACGCTGGACCACGCGCATTGGGACAGCCGCCTGGCCCAGGGCAAGGACACCCTGCACAAGCATGCGATCGAGGGCTACACCGGCCCGGACGGCGGCATCATGCCGCCGAAGGGTGGCAACCCGGCGCTGACCGACGAACAGGTCAAGGCCACCGTCGACTGGATGATCGCCAACCTGAAATAGAGCCGGTGTATCGTGCTCACCCCGCGCCGCCTTCGGGCGGCGTTTTGTTTGGCCGCCTTTCGGAGCCCTGCATGTCGTTGCCCCTGCTACCCCGTTCGTTACAGCTGCAGCGGGCCGCGCTGACGCTAGCGCTCCTTACCGCCATGCCCGCGGTGTTGGCCGCGGCAAAACCGTTGCCGATCGGCACCGTTCAAGGCAGCGGTGCGCGCAGTTCCTACGAGGGTAAAGCGGTCACGGTCGAAGGCGTGGTCACCGCCGACTGGCGGGCAAGCCTGGGCGGATTTTTCATCCAGGATGCCGGCGACGGCGATGACGCCACCTCCGATGCGTTGTTCGTGCAAGCGGCAGGCGAGCCGAAGCTGGCCGCAGGCGACCGGGTACGGGTACGCGGTGAGGTCAACGAGGTGGTGGCTGCCGCGCAGGCCACACTGACCACGCTGAAGGCCGAGCGCATCGAAGTGCTGGGGCACGCGCAGGCGCTTCCCGTGCGCGAACTCGACGCGTCACCGGCCGACTGGCGCGCGCTGGAAGGCGAGCACGTGCGTATCACCGCGCCGCTCACGTTGTCCGGCACCGATGGGTTGGCGCGCAACGGCGAACTCGTCACTGCATTCGGAGGCCGGCTGTGGCAGCCGAGCGAGGTCGCGCTGCCCGGCAGCGAGGCCTATGCCGAGGTGGAGCGCGACAACAACCGCCGCAAGCTGGTGCTGGATGATGGCAGCGGCGAGCGTAATCCGGCGCAGATCGCCTACCTGCCTAGCGCAGTGACATTGCGGACCGGGATCGAGCTGCGAGGCGTCGAAGGCATTGTCGACCGCCGCTATAACGGTAGCTGGCGGCTGCAGCTGACCGCACCGCTGCAACTGCCGCCCGTGCAGCGGCCAGCGCCGCCGCAGGTAGCCGGCGCGCTGCGCGTGGCCGCCTTCAATCTGGAGAATTTCTTCAACGGCGACGGCCAGGGCGGCGGCTTCCCGACGCTGCGCGGTGCCCGCACGCCCGCCGAATTCCAGGCGCAGCTGGCCAAGCTGGTGGCGACCATCCGGCCATTGCAGGCCGATGTGGCCGCACTGATGGAGCTGGAGAACGACGGCTATGGTCCCGACTCAGCGATCGCCACGCTGGTGGCGGCGTTGAATGCCGGGCAGGGCGCAGCCGGCGACTGGCGTTATGTCGATGCCGGCCAGGGGCCGGGCAGCAATCCGATCCGCGTTGGCCTGATCTACCGCGCCTCGAAGGTCAAACCGCTTGGCAAACCGGCCACGCTGGAAGGCGGCCCATTCGCCGACCACAGCCGCGTGCCGCTGGCGCAGGCATTCCGCGGCAAGGCCGGCGGCAAGCGATTCGTGGTGGTGGCCAACCACTTCAAGTCCAAGGGCTGCAGCGACGCCAGCGGTGCCGACGCCGATCAACACGATGGCCAGGCCTGCTGGAACGCTACGCGCGTGGACACCGCGCGCCGGCTTGACCAATGGCTACGCGGCGACCCCACCCGTAGCGGCAGCCAGCGCGCGGTGCTGCTGGGCGATTTCAACGCCTATGCCCAGGAGGCCCCGCTGCGCGAGCTGCGCGAACGCGGCTGGCAGGACGCCTTCGTCGTGGCCGGCGTCGAGCAGCCCTACAGCTACGTCTACAACGGCCAGACGGGCCGCCTCGACCATGCCCTGCTGAGTCCGGCGCTGGCGCCAGCGCTGCGCGGCGCGGTGGAGTGGCACATCAACGCCGACGAGGAGGACGCGCTTGGCTACCGCGAGCGCAACGTTGAAGGGCCGTGGCGCAGCTCGGACCATGACCCGCTGCTACTGGGCCTGGATCCCTGAGCGGAATCAGTGGGCGTGGCCGCGAAGCAGATTGCACAGGTGCGTGGCCACCAGAACGAAGCTGCCGGCCACGGTAATCGGTGTTTCCCAGCGCGCGCTGGGCCAGGCCAGTGCGCCGGCGGTGAGTAACGCCAGGCCAAGCGCGGCCAGCGCCCACATCCCTGCCGGCAGCGGCCGCCATTGATGCGCGCGGTACAACGCGGCCACGCTCAAGGGCGCGGCCAGCAATACGAATACGATATGTACCCATTCGGCCTCGCTCCACGCGCCCAGCATCGGCAACAGCGATGCCCCCAGCGGCAGCGCAAGGCAATGCAGCAGGCATAGCCCGGATAAAGCGGCGGCGGAAAGATCTGCCCAGGGCGAGACGACGGGGTTCGAAGGCTTCATAGGGAGGACTCGAAGGGGTTCTGTTACAAGGTAACAAACCTGTCAAGCCCCCCTGGTTCAAGGTCGGGCGGCGAAAGCAATCAACGCAATGGCTGCGACCGCCAATACCAGGCCCGCCCGGTTCCAGCGGCTGGTGCGCTCGCCGAAGCCGACAATGCCGACCAGCGCACCGAGGGCGACCACGCCGATGTTCATCGTCGCGAACACCACGGCCGGGCTGTGCGGCAGCGCTTGGTGCGCACGCACGTAGAACAGGATGTTGGCGAAGTTGAGCGCGCCCAGCAGCAACCCGGCCGCCAGGCTGCGGCGATCGAAAATGACCTGCCCGCGCCATCGCCGCGCCAGTTGCAGTGCGAGCATCAGCACGAAGGCGATGGCAAAGCACAGCGTCAGCGAGCTCAGCGAGGAGACGCCGGCCAGGGCGATCTGCTTGAGCAGCACATCGATCAGCGCGAACCCCGCCCACACTGCCAGCAGCCAGGGCCAGCCCTGGTCGCCGGTGCCGTTATCGCGCCGCTCCGGGCGGTGCAGGATGCCGATGATCGCCAGTAGGCCCAGGCCGATGCCGACGAGCTTGGCCGGCACGGTCGGTTCGCCAAACCAGAAGAAGGCCGCCGCCAGCGACAACAGCAAGGACAGGCGCTGGGCGACATCGCTGCGCACGATCCCGGCGATGCGCACCGATCGCGCCAGCACCAGGAAAATCGACGGCAGGGCGACGGCCAGCAGCAGCAACGGCAGCCATGGCGTTTGCGGTGCACGCAAGGCCGCCAGCGAAGGGTCGAGCAACCACAGTGCCAGGGCGGCGGCCACCGCGTAGTTCCAGGTGATCGCCTGGGCGATGTCGATGCGCCAGCGTGGCGCCAATTTGAGCAGCACCGAGACCAGGACGCTGCAGAGCACGCTGAGCAAGAGAAAAGGCATGGGCGGGACGATGCGGTGTGCCAGCGCGCATCGAGCGGCCCGGCGGGGCGGTTATTATGCCGCCATGTCCGAAGTCTCCTTCCCCCTCGAATCCGGCGCGCTACAGCTGGACGGCCCGGCAGGCCCAGTGGAAGCGGCCATCGACTTGCCCGAAGGCGAAGTTACGCCGCTGCCGGTCGTGGCCATCGTCTGCCATCCGCTCTCCACCGAGGGCGGCAGCATGCACAACAAGGTGGTGACGATGACCGCACGCGCGCTGCGCGAGCTCGGCGTCACCGTCGTGCGTTTCAATTTTCGCGGCGTCGGCGGCTCGGCTGGCAGCTTCGACCAGGGCAACGGCGAACAGGACGATCTGCGCGCGGTCGTTGCCTGGGTGCGGGCGCAGCGCCCGGACGCGGCGCTGTGGCTGGCCGGTTTCAGCTTCGGCGCGTTCGTTTCGCTGCGGCTGGCCGGCGAAGTGCAGCCGCAAGTGCTGGTCTCGATCGCCCCGCCGGTCGATCGCGGCTGGGATTTCGACAACCTGCAACCGCCGCCGCAGTGGCTGGTGATCCAGGGCGAGGCCGACGAGATCGTCGACGCGCAGGCGGTCTACCGCTGGCTGGACACGCTGGAGGCGCCGCGCGAACTAGTGCGCATGCCCGACACCAGTCACTTCTTCCACCGCAAGCTGATCGACCTGCGTGGCGCCCTCCAGCACGGGGTGCGGCGCTGGCTGCCCGGCGCCCAAGGCTGAGGCGGGCGAAGCGCACATGACCCAGATGACCCCGTCGCAGCGTTACGCCGAGGGCGTGGCGCGCGGCGATTGGAACGACGACCCGGCGCAGCACGCCGCGCTGGCCGAGCTGGACCGCATCCACGAAGCGCTGCTGGACAGCGAGCAGGACGGCTGGCTCGACCGGCTCTCCGCGTTCTGGAAAAAGCCCGAACCGGTCCGCGGGCTGTACTTCTGGGGCGGGGTGGGGCGCGGCAAGACGTTCCTGGTGGACCTGTTCTACGACGGCCTGCCGATCAAGCAGAAGTACCGCACGCACTTTCATCGCTTCATGCGCGGGGTGCACGAGCGCCTGCGCGAACATGCCGGCCAGAGCGATCCCCTGGCCAAGATCGCCCAGGAATGGCGCGAGAACCTGCGCGTGCTGGTGCTCGACGAATTCTTCGTCACCGACATCGGCGATGCCATGTTGCTGGCGCGCCTGCTCGAACGCTTGTTCGCCGAAGGCGTGACCCTGGTCACCACCTCCAATACCGCGCCTGAAAACCTCTACGCCAATGGCCTGCAGCGCGAAAGCTTCGTGCCGGCGATCGCACTGCTGCAGAAGTTCTGCGTGGAGTTGTACGCCGAAGGCACCGAGGACTACCGCATGCGCGCGCTGACGCGCTCGCCGGTGTATCGCGCGCCGCTGGACCCGCAGTCCGATGCTTGGTTGGCCCAACGCTGGGCCGAGCTGAGCGGCGGCAGTGCCGCGCATGCCGGCAACATCCAGATCGACAGCCGCAAGATCCCGGTGCGTGGCCGCGGCAAGAGCATCGCCTGGTTCGATTTCGCCGCCTTGTGCGAAGGTCCACGCGGGACCGCGGACTACATCGAGATCGCGCGCGAGTTCAACACCGTGCTGGTCGGCGGCATCCCGCATTTCGATCGCATGAACGAAGACGCGGCGCGGCGCTTCGTCAACCTCATCGACGAGCTCTACGATCGTCAGGTCAACCTGGTTTGCACTGCGGTCGACGCGCCGCCGGCGCTCTATAGCGGCGAGCGCCTGGCCGGCGCGTTCGAGCGCACCGCCTCGCGCCTGATCGAAATGCAGAGCGCCGAATACCTGGCGACCGCCCACCGCGCATAACTGAACGAAACCTGTCTGTTTCTCGTTCCTGCTTGCTATTAAATAGCGCGCTATGTAAATTGCACGCCATGGAACTGCCTGCCACCACCGCCATCGCAGAACGCCTGAAGCTCGATAACCAGCTGTGCTTCGCGCTGTACTCGACCCAGCTGGCGATGAACAAGCTCTACCGCGGGCTGCTCAAGCAATTGGACCTCACCTATCCGCAGTACCTGGTGATGCTGGTGCTGTGGGAGCAGGACCAGCGCACGGTTTCGGATATCGGCGAACGGTTGTTCCTGGATTCGGCCACCCTGACCCCCCTGCTCAAGCGTCTGGAAGCCGCCGGCTGGGTATCGCGCCGCCGTGGCACCGCCGACGAACGCCAGGTGGTGATCGGGCTGACCGATGCCGGCCGCGCGCTGCGCGAGCGCGCCGCCACCATTCCTGAGCAGATCGGCTGCGCGGTGGCCTGCAGCCTGGAAGAAGCCCAGGCACTGCACGCCCGGCTGGGGAAGCTTCGCAACGATCTCAACAAGGCCACCAGCTGACCTTTTCGACCCTAATACATCGCACACTATTTAATAGCGCGGATACCCCGCCACTCACGAGGAGCACCACCATGGCATCGCCGACCACCGTTCTCTATACCGCCCACGCCACCGCCACCGGAGGCCGCGAAGGCCGTGCCGTGTCTTCGGACCAGGCCCTGGACGTCCAGCTTTCGACCCCGCGCGAGCTTGGCGGCGCCGGCGGTGCCGGCACCAACCCTGAGCAATTGTTCGCTGCCGGCTATTCGGCCTGCTTCATCGGCGCGATGAAGGCGGTCTCCGCTCGCGAAAAGATCAAGCTGCCAGCCGAACCGACCATTGAAGGCAGCGTCGGCATCGGCCAGATCCCGGGCGGCTTCGGCCTGGCCGTCGAGCTGAAGATCGCCGTGCCCGGCATGGAGCGCGAGCAGTTGCAGGCGCTGGTCGACGCGGCGCACCAGGTGTGCCCGTACTCCAACGCCACCCGCGGCAACATCGACGTCACCCTGACCCTGGCTTGATCGTCCTGGCCCGCGTGCGGCTTCGGCCGCCCGCGGCGCCCCGACAGCCCTCCGACATCGATTGGCGACAATGGCCACTCCCGACGCGGAGGTGGCATGAAGATCGGAGAGCTGGCCCGGGCCGCGGGTTGCCATACCCAGAGCATCCGTCACTACGAATCCCTCGGTCTGCTGGCGCCCTCGCAGCGAACGCCCACCGGCCACCGCCGCTACCGGCAGGAAGACCTCGAGCGCTTGCTGCGCTTGCGCCAGGCGCGCAGCGAAGGCTTGTCGCTGATGCAGATTCGCCGCTTGCTCGCGACCACTGAGGCAAGCGACGGCCGCCAGATCTGATCATGGACGGCTTGCGCCGGCGCCAGCACAATCCAGCGCATGCCTGCTACCTCTCGCTTTGAACGCCGTCCTTTCTGGCACGGCGCATGACTCCGGCTTCCACTGACCTGCTGCTGTTGCCCGGCCTGCTCAATGACGCAGCGTTGTGGACCGCGCAGGTGGAGGCGCTGTCCGGCCAGGCGCGCTGCCAGGTCGGCGACCTCACCCAGGGCGACACGCTCGAAGCTGTCGCCGATGCGGTGCTGGCCGCTGCGCCGGCCTCCTTTGCGCTGGCTGGTTTCTCGCTCGGTGGTTACATCGCCCAGCAGATCCTGCGGGTAGCGCCGGAGCGGGTAGAACGGTTGGCCTTGTTGGATACCTCGATACGCGCCGACACCCCCGAGCGCGTATCGCAACGACAGGCCCTGGCACGCGCCTCACGCGTCGAAGGCAGCTTCCATGGTTTCGGCGAGAAGCTGATGCGCAGCTACGTGGCACCGTCGCGGCTGCACGACCACGCCCTGCTCGAACGCGTTCGTGCAATGACCACGCGGCTGGGCGCCGAAGTATTCGCCCGGCAGAGCCTGCTCGCGCGCGTGGACGGCCATGACGTGCTGTCCAGCTGGCGCAAGCCGCTGCTGGTGCTATGTGGCGCCGACGACGCCATCACCCCACCGCCGCTGCTTGCGGAAATCGTTGAACTGGTGCCGGGCGCGCGCTTTGTCGAGATTCCCGATTGCGGACATCTCTCGCCACTGGAACAGCCGCGCGCGGTGACCGATGCACTGCGCGAGTGGCTGGTCGACTAAGGCTCAGCGCTCGTTGCTGGCCACCGCATCGGCGGAGGTGTCCGGCGCAGGTTGCAGCAATTGCAGTGGCTGGCCCTGGTAGCGCAGTTCCAGTTGCTGTTGTTCGGCGTGCAGCGCGGTGACCTGCGCGCACAGCGATTGCGCCTTTGCCTCCAGGGCCTTGCCGCGGGCATCCATGCGCGCATCGAGGTCCTTCTCCATCGCATCTGCGCGACGCTCGATATCATCCGAGCCACCGGTAAACACCGACCACATCACCCCGCGCATCAAGCTGGTGGCCATTTCGTCGGCGGCGCGCTCCACATTGGCTTCAAATTTCGCATCGAAGGCCTTCTGGTCCCAGCGGCCCCTGCCCAGCGACTCATCGACCTGCGCCAGCGCCTGGCGTCGGTAGCGTTCCACCTCGCGTGCCTTGGACTTGCTGCCGCTCATGATCTGCACCACGCCAGCCAGTGCATCGAAGGCGATGTCCACTGCGTCGCGTGCGACCCCGGCTACCGCGGGTACCAGGTCGCGGGTCATCGCCTCCATGCGCCGTAGGCGCTGCGCGTCGCTGGCGCTGATCGCCTGCGTGCGTTGATCGATGCTGATACCGCCATCGTGGATGTAGACCTCGCGCGGCAGCCCAGTTTCGCGCTGCAGCCAGACGCCATCCTCGGCAATGCGCAGGTCGTAGGGCGTATCGAAATTGCATTGCCGCGAAGACAGGTGCGGCTTGGCCGGTTCGGCCTGTGCCAGGCCCGCCACGCCTAGCGCAAGAAGGGCAATCCACGGCAGGCGCTTGAGCTTCATGTCGGCCAACTCCGGTAGGGGCGGGGCCAGCATCCGCCCCCTGCGCCCGGCGCGCATGTGTGGAAAGTCAGCATTACCTGTTCATGCTTCCAGGCCCGTTCTCCACCCGCCGCTCACACCGGTTGGGTGCATGATGCTGCAAAGCAACATGGCAGGACAGGCGATGTTCGATCCTCGCGTCAACGAAGTGGACGCTGCGCTCCAGGCGCTGGCCGATGCGCAGGCCGACGACAAGGCTGCCCTGTGGGATTGGGCCTGCCGCGAGATGCTGCATGAAACCCAGACCGGCATGCACCAGCTGTCCTGCGTGGCCGGGATCGCCGAAACCGTGGTGGCCGAGTGGCGCGCGCCGGTGGACGTGATCGAGCCCGCCCAGCCGTACATGCATCGGGGCGCGTTTGCCGATCTGCGTATCGGCCAGGTGCTCGACGCGCTCGATGACGCCGAAGACCCTCAGGTGCGTGCGCAATGTTGGCGTGCACGCTACGCGGCGCTGATTGGCGCCACCCTGCAGGGCATGCGCGCCATTGCCGGCAAGCACAGCCTTGCGGTGCGCACGCCGGGCAATTGAAGGGCGCTGCAGCTCAGCTGGGGTAGCTGATGCGTTGCCAGGCGCGGCGAATCAGCCAGCGGGTTTCGTCCCAGCTCAGCGGCGCTGACTCCGATTGCCTTGCATAGGCATCGTGCAGCACTTCGTATAGATGCGCCTCGCGCGCACGCGGGTGGCCCAGGTAGATGTCATAGCCGAGCTTCAACAGCGCGGCATAGGCATCAAAGCCGTGCGGTCCCAGATGGCCTAGTGCGTGGCATTGGCGCCAATAGGCCAGCTCGGCATCCACGTCGATGAAAGCACACGCGATAGCGCCGGGTATATGGACGTGAGACGAGGACTGCTGCGTTGCGCGTTGCATGGGCAGGACTCCGTGAGACCACCCCCCTTGCAGAAGACCCTAGCAGCCCGGATTGCGGGCTGCCAGTGCTGATTTTCCACTCTGCGCATTCAGTCCCAAGCCGGTGCGATGCCTTCGGGGCTGGCCAACCGGTGGCCACGGTCGAGCGCGGCGATCTGCGCCATATCGGCGTCATCCAGCGCCAGTTCGCGCGCGCCCAGGTTGCTTTCCAGGTTGGCCCTGCGCGTGGAGGAAGGAATCACCGAATAGCCCAATCGCAGCGCCCAGGCCAGGGCCACCTGCGCCGGCGTGGCGCCGTGCCGGGCGGCGATCGCGGCGATGACCGGATCGTTGAGCACCTCGCCATACGCCAGGGTCATGTACGAGGTGGCATGGATTCCCTGCCCGCGCAGATAGTCGGTGAGCTTGCGGTTCTGCAGGTAGGGGCTGATCTCGATCTGGTTGGTCGCGATCTCCTTGGCGCCGAGCAGTTCGATCGCCTGCGCGGTGAGCGCGATGGTGAAATTGGAAACGCCGATCTCCCGCGTCAGGCCCAGCGCCTTGGCCTCGGCCAGCGCGCCCAGGTATTCGGCCATCGGCACCTGGTCGGCGGGCGAGGGCCAATGGATCAGCGTGAGGTCGACCTGGTCAGTGCGTAGCTTGCGCAGGCTTTCGCGCAGGCTGGCGAGCAGGTCGTCATGGCGGAACTGCGAGATCCAGATCTTGGTGGTGAGATAGAGCTGCTCGCGCGGCACGCCCGACTCGGCGATGGCCTGGCCGATCTCGGCTTCATTGCCGTAGATCTGCGCGGTATCGATGGCGCGATAGCCCACGTCCAGCGCGTCGCGAACCGAAGCGATCACGGTCTGGCCTTTCAGGCGGAAAGTGCCCAGGCCGAAAGCGGGGACAGTCATGGGGGAAACTCCTTGGAAAGACGGGAACAGGGTAGGGCAGTAGGGTGATGCGAACAGGCACCGGCGGGGAAATCAGCGTTGCAGGTTCAGTGCGCGGGCGCGGCGAGACCTTCGGTGCGCACGGCTACGCCGTCACGACGATCAAGCCGCCCGCTCAGCGTGGTCAGGCCGAGCGCGCCCAGCACGACCAGCGCGCCGATCCACGGTGTGTGGCGCAGGCCGAGGTGTTCGACTACCAGCCCCCCCATCGACGAGCCCAGCGCGATGCCCACATTGAACGCGGCGATGTTCAGGCCCGAGGCAACGTCGGCCGCCTGCGGCGCGAACCGCTGCGCCTGCTTGACCACGTAGACCTGCAGCCCTGGCACATTGCCGAACGCCACCGCGCCCCAGGCCATTACCGTCACCAGCACCAGCCAGTGGTGGGCCATGGTGAAGGTCAGCACGAACAACACCAGCGCCAGCAACAAGAACATTCGCTTCAGCGCAGGCACCGGCCCGTGGCGATCGGCCAGGCGGCCGCCCCACAAATTGCCGATCGCCACCGACACGCCGTAGAGCAGGAGCACGCCACTGACTGCGTTGGCCGACCAACCGCTGACCTGCTGCAGGATCGGCGCCAGGAAGGTGAAGGCGAGGAAGCTGCCGCCGTAGCCCAGCGCGGTCATCGCATAGACCAGCAACAGCCGCGGCTGCGCCAATACGCCCAACTGCTGGCGAAAGCTGGCCGGTGCGCTGTGGTGCACGTTCTTCGGCACGAACAGCAGGCTGCCCAGCAGCGCCACCACGCCCAGCCCGGCGACCGCCAGGAAGGTCGCGCGCCAACCCAGGTGTTGGCCGATGAAGGTCCCCAGCGGCACGCCGGTGACCAGCGCCACGGTGAGGCCGGTGAACATGATTGCGATCGCGCTGGCGGCCTTCTCTTTCGGCACCACCGAGGTGGCGATGATCGAGCCGATCGAGAAAAACACGCCGTGCGCCAGGCCGGTCAACACGCGTGCGACGATCAACGTGGCGTAGCCCGGCGCCAGCCACGCCACCAGGTTGCCGAGGGTGAACAGCGCCATCAGCGCGACCAGTAGTGCCTTGCGTGGCACGCGTCCGGTGAGCGCGGTCAGCACCGGCGCGCCCACCGCCACGCCGAGCGCGTAGAGACTGACCAGCAAGCCGGCCGACGGCAGGCTGACGCCGAGGTCGGCGGCGATGGTGGGAATCAGGCCGACGATCACAAACTCGGTCGTGCCGATGGCGAAGGCCCCCAGGGTGAGGGCCAGCAAGGCGAGCGGGATGCCACGGGACATGGGGCCAGGTCCGAAGGAAGGAGGCCGCGCAGTGTGGCCGGGATACTTTTGCGCAAAAAGCCGGATATCGTCTAAACACTCTTTCCGCTCAGGCAATAATCCGGTCATGAAGACGACCCTCGACGAAATGCAGGCCTTCCTGGCGGTGGTCGACAGTGGCTCGATCACCGGTGCGGCGGAAACGCTGCGCTTGACGGTCTCGGCGGTAAGCCGGGCGCTGGGCCGGCTGGAGAAGAATCTCGGCGTGGCCCTGCTCACGCGCACCACCCGGCGGCTGCGGCTGACCGAGGAAGGCGAGGCGTTCCTGCTGCAGGCCCGCGCGATAGTGGAGGCAGTGGAAGCGGCCGAGGCGCAGATGGCCGGACGCCGCGAGCGCCCGGCCGGGCGCCTGCGCATCGATGCGGCCACCTCGTTCCTGCTGCACGTCATCGTCCCGCACGTGCCGGGCTACCGCGCGCGCTACCCGGAAGTGCAGCTGGAACTCAACGGCAACGAGCGCAACATCGACCTGGTCGAACGCCGCACCGACCTGGCGTTCCGCATCGGCCCGCTGGGCGACTCCACCCTGCATGCCCGCCCGATCGGGCGCAGCCGCCTGCGCCTGCTCGCCAGCCCCGAGTACCTGGCCCGCCATGGCGCGCCAGTGGACGTGGCACAACTGCTGCGCGAGCACAGCCTGATCGGCTTCCAGCAGCCAGAGGGACTCAAGCGCTGGCCGCTGCCGGGGCCTGACGGCGAACCGATCACGGTCGAGCCACAGGTAGCCGCGGCCAGTGGCGAGACGCTGCTGCACCTGGCGCGCGCCGGCACCGGCATCACCTGCCTGTCCGATTTCATGACCGCCAGCGACCGCACTGCCGGCACCCTGGTGCAGGTACTGCCGCAACTCACGCTCGACATGCGGCAACCGATCAACGCGGTGTACTACCGCAACACCGCAGTCTCGGCGCGGATCACCTCGTTCCTGGACTACCTGGCCGAGTCGCTAGGACCGGCACCGTTCGAGGTCTAACTGTAGGAGGGGCTTTAGCCCCGACGAGCGGAGCTGCGAACTGTCAGACGACGGTCGCGGCTGAAGCCGCTCCTACAAGAGGCCGGCCTCACTCGGAGCTGGCTTCGTCCAACTGCGCCAACTCCTCCACGGAAAGCTGCAGTCGCGCCGCAGCCAACAGATCCTGCAGCTGCGCCACCGAGGTGGCACTGGCGATCGGTGCGGTGATGTGCGGCTGGGCGATCAGCCAGGCCAATGACACTTGCGTGGTCGTGGCCGAATGCCTGGCGGCGATGTCGTCCAGCGCCGCCAGGATGCGCAAGCCGCGCGCATTGAGGTACTGCTTCACCACCGCCTGGCCGCGCGCGCTGCTCTTGGCCGCATCGGCCGGGCTGCGGTACTTGCCGCTGAGGAAGCCGCTGGCCAGCGAGTAATAGCCGATGACACCCAGCCCATGCTCGGCGACCACCGCCGCCAGCGCCTGCTCGTAGCCAGCGCGGTCGTACAGGTTGTACTCCGGCTGCAGCGTTTCATAGCGCGGCAAGTGGTACTGCGCCGACACTTCCAGGGCATCGCGCAGGCGCGTGGCGCTGTAGTTGGAGGCGCCGATCGCGCGCACCTTGCCCTGCTCGATCAAACGGCCGAACGCCGCCAGCGTGGCTTCCAACGGTGTCGAGTCATCATCAGCGTGCGCCTGGTACAGGTCGATGACATCGGTCTGCAGCCGGCGCAGCGAGTCTTCCGCGGCCGCGGCGATGTTGTCCGGCGCCAGGCCCGGCCGTTCGCTCCACTTGCCGACCTTGGTCGCGATCAGCACCTGGTTGCGCTTGCCGCTGTGCTTGAGCCAGCGGCCGATGAGGGTTTCCGATTCGCCACCGTGGTTGCCCGGCACCCAGGCCGAATAGGCGTCGGCGGTGTCGATCAGGTTGAAACCGGCTTCGACGAAAGCGTCGAGCAGCGCGAACGTGGTGCGCTCATCGGCGCTCCACCCGAAGACGTTGCCGCCGAACGCGATCGGCTGGGCTTGCAGGCCTGAGCGGCCCAGGGGGCGCGGGGAAGTCATGGCAATGGCTCCGCTAGGTCGGGCGTCACAGCATAGACGGCGGCGCCCGGCCAAGGTGTGACACACGGTGCACGCTGCGTTGCGCAATGCACCGCGGTCCTTCGCAGGGGCGTGCTAGGCTCGCCGCACTTTCGCTGACGGAGGTCTCTGCATGTCTGCTCATAAGCTCATGACTGTTTGTGCGCTCGCCCTTGCCACCACCCTGGCGATGCCCAGCGCGCAGGCGATCAAGCCTGCCGATAGCGCCACCCTGCCGGCGCCCGACGCCGCGCTGCAGGCGGCCATCAATGGCAGCTGGCGCGATCCGGGTAACGTCAAGCGCGATGTCTACCGCCACCCCGGCCAGACCCTGGCCTTCTTCGGTATTGGCCCGGAGCAGACCGTCATCGAGATCACCCCCGGTGGCGGCTGGTACGCGGAAATCCTCGCGCCTTACCTGCGCGATAAGGGTCACTACATCGCCGCGGTGGTTGATCCGGCCAAGGTCGCCGCCGGCGGCGGCCGCGATTACCAGCAGCGCCAGCGCGACCAGTTGCAGAAAAAGTTCAGCGCCGGCACGGCGCAGTACGCAAAGGCGACCCTCGTCGGCTACGACCCGGCTGCACCGGTGCTGGGCCCGGCCAATTCCGCCGACCTGGTGTTGACCTTCCGCAACGTCCACAACTGGCGCTCGGCCGGGCAGGCCGAAGGCATGTTCAAGGCGTTCAACGCCGTGCTCAAGCCGGGCGGCGTGCTCGGTGTGGTCGAGCACCGCGCCAAGGCCGATGTGCCGGCCGACGACGAGAGCGGTTACGTGGGCGAACAGCAAGTCATCGCGATGGCCGAAGCGGCCGGCTTCAAGCTGGCCGGCAAGAGCCAGCTCAACGCCAACCCGCGCGATACCAAGGATTACCCTGGTGGCGTGTGGACGCTGCCGCCGAGCAACAAGCACGACAAGGCCGACGACGCCAAATACCAGGCCATCGGCGAAAGCGACCGGATGACGCTGAAGTTCGTCAAGCAGTGACGTGAATCGGGACCGGCGGCCACGCGCCCAGCGTGGCCGTCGTGCCGCGCCGATGCCATGCTGATTGCCTTCAACAAGCCGTTCAATGTGTTGTGCCAGTTCACCGACCGCAGCCAACCGCCGCGGCGCACGCTGGCCGGCTTCGGCCTGCCGGCGGACGTCTACGCCGCCGGCCGCCTGGACTACGACAGCGAAGGCCTGCTCCTGTTGACCGACGACGGCCGCCTGGCGCAGCGGTTGACCGATCCGCGGCACAAGGAGCCCAAGACGTATTGGGTCCAGGTCGAGGGCACGCCAACGCCGGAGCAGCTGCAGCAACTGCAACGCGGCGTTGTCCTCAATGACGGTCCCACCCTGCCGGCCGGCGCCGAGCGGCTCGAGCCCGCACCGGCGCTATGGCCGCGCGATCCGCCGGTACGCTTCCGCAAGACCGTGCCCGATGCCTGGCTTGCGATCACGCTGCGCGAAGGCCGCAATCGCCAGGTACGGCGCATGACCGCGGCCGTCGGCCTGCCCACCCTGCGCCTGGTGCGGGTGGCGATGGGGCCGCACCGGCTCGATGGCCTGGCGCCGGGGGAATGGCGCCGCCTGGCCTGATCGCCAGGGCCACTGCACGCCTTGCTGATCCCGCGTGCACGGCACGCTGATGCGCGATCGTTGATGTTGCGGCTTCCCGCCCGAGCGCCGCCGCATGAATGCCATCGCCCCGCCGATCCACTATCACGCTGGCATCGAACATCCCGAACCGGGTGAGGCCGAGCACATCGCCGAACTGGAGGACCTGTTCGTGCGCATGGCCCGCACCGTCGCCGAACATGAAGGCCACGCCCACCGCGCCGTGCACGCCAAGGGCCAAGGCCTGCTCGCCGCTGCGCTTGAAGTGGAGGCAGGCCTGCCTGCGGAACTGGCGCATGGGCTGTTCGCCGCGCCAGGTCATTACGAGGCGATCGTGCGGCTGTCCTCGCCGCCCGCCGAGCAACTGCCCGACACCGTCTCCACGCCACGCGCCATGGCGCTGAAGGTGCTCGGCGTCGAAGGTGCGCGCGTACAAGGTGGCGGCGAGCAACACACCCAGGATTTCCTGATGGTCAACGCGCCTGCGTTCACCAGCCCTGGGGTCAAGGGCTTCGTCAACGCCGCTCGGCTGTTGGCCGCCACTACCGAACGCATGCCGCGCACCAAGCAGGTGATTTCGGCGACCTTGCGCGGCCTCGAACGCGGCCTGGAGGCGATGGGCGGCGAGAGCCGCAAGTTGAAGGGATTGGGCGGCGAGCCGCAGCGGCATCCGCTAGGCGAGACGTTCTTCAGCCAGGTGCCGTTCCTCTATGGGCCGCACATCGCCAAGTTCTCGTTGGCGCCGCTGTCGCCGGCATTGCTGGCGTTGCAAGACGCAGAACTGGAGAGCGAGCCGGACGCGCAGCGCGAGGCGATCGCCGCCTTCTTCGCCAATCTAGATGCGCCCGTGGAATGGTCGCTGCGGGTACAGCTGTGTCGCGACCTCGAACGCATGCCGGTGGAGGATGCGGCAGTCGAGTGGCCGCAGGACGCCAGTCCGTTCGTGCCGGTGGCGCGGCTGATCGTGCCGCCGCAGGCGGCGTGGGAAGCGGCGTCGGCCGCCCGCGAAGACGCGCTGGCGTTCTCGCCATGGCATGCCCTGGCCGCGCACCGGCCACTGGGGGCGATCAACCGCGCCCGGCGCGTGGTGATGGCCGCCTCGCGCCACTTCCGCGCCAGCTTCAACCGCTGCCCGATCCACGAACCGGCGCCGCGCGCCGGCGCCTAGCCATCGAAAGTGTTGCTATTGGTGGCATTAGCGGGGGCGCGCAAGTACGCTTTGGCGGATGCGAACCAAGCCCAATGCCCAGCCCAACCAGAGCCTGATCGACGGCATCGCCACCTTGCAGGCGCTGGCCTCCTCGCCCGAGCCGGTTGGCTGCCGCGAGCTGGCGCGCCAGCTCGGCGCCAACCCCACGCGGGTCAACCGGCTGCTCAAGACCCTGGCCTACCTGGGCATCGCCCGGCAGACCGCAGACCGCAAATACACGCCTGGCCCAGGCATGCATGTGCTGGCCGCGCAAAGCCTGTTCGCCTCTGGCTTGATCCGTCGCGCGATGCCGGTGCTGGAAAGCCTGCGACGCTTTGGACACACGGTCGCGATGGGCGTGCTGTGGAACGACAGCGTCAGCTATCTCTTCCACGCCCCGCCGGGAATCGAGGCCGCGCGCGGCCTGGGCCGCATCGGCTTGCTGCCGGCCACCACCAGCGGAATCGGCATCGTCCTGTTGTCGCAGCTGTCCGACGAGGAAGTGCGCGAGCTCTACCGCGAGCGGCCGATCCCGATGTTCCCCGAAGGCATCGAACAGCTGTTGCGCACGCTGGCGCAAACGCGCGAGCAGGGCTACGCCCGGGTGCATGTGGCCGACGAGCGCGACCACCATATCGTCGCCATCGCGATGGGCGATCCGGTGCACGCCGGCATCGCGATGTCGGGCTGGATTCCGGAATCGGCCACCGCCGAACTGGTGGCGGCGCTGCGCCTGGCAGCGGTGGAAATCGGCTAGCCATCTTTGCCGCGTTGCGGTTTGACTTGTTGCTACAATAGCAATAGGTTGCAGGCTTCCTTGCGGAGGCAGCGACGATGACCAACCAGGTGTGCGGGTGAACGGCGCTTCCGCGCGCACCAAGTGGGTGCTGCTGGCCCTGCTGTTCTTCTCCACGGTCATCAACTACCTGGATCGCCAGGCGCTCTCGATCCTGGCCACCACGATCCAGGCCGACCTGGGCATGAGCGACATCGAGTACGCGCGCGTAGTGCAGGTGTTCCTGCTCGCCTATGCCGCCGCCTACGTCATGGCCGGACGCATCACCGACTGGCTCGGCGCGCGCATGGCGCTGATCCTGTTCGTCGGCTGGTGGTCGCTGGCCAATATCGCCACCGGCATGGTGCGCAGCAGTTTCCAGCTGGGCGCGGCGCGTTTTGCGTTGGGCTTGGGCGAGCCGGGCAACTACACCGTTGGCACCAAGGTCGTGGCCGAACAATTCCCGCCGCGCCAGCGCGGACTGGCGCTGGGCCTGTACACCGCCGGCGCGATGATCGGCGCCACCCTGGCGCCGCCACTGATCGGCGGTATCGCACTGACCTATGGCTGGCGCAGCGCGTTCTGGATCACCGGCGTGGCCGGGATGGTCTGGATCATTGGCTGGTGGTGGGCCTATCCACGCGAGCAGAAGGCCGCGGCCGAAGCGACGCCGCAGCCGTCGATGAAAGGCATCTGGGGCCGGCTCGCACGCGACCGCGCGGTGTGGGCGTTGATCTTTTCGCGGATGATCGCCGACCCGGTCTGGTACTTCTATCTGTTCTGGTTCCCCAAATACCTCGGCGACATGCGCGGCATGAGCCTGGCGGCGATCGCCTCGCTGGCGTGGGTCGTGTACGTGGCCGCCGATATCGGCAGCGTCGGCGGCGGCGCGATTTCCGGCGCGCTGGTGCGGCGTGGCGTGTCGCCGGTGCGCAGCCGCCTGCTGACCATGACCGGCGCGGCCGCATTGGCGCCAATCGGCATCCTCATTACCTTGCATCCGCCCCTGCCGGTCTTGCTGGGCCTGGCCTGCCTGGTGACGTTTGCCCACCTGGTCTACCAGATCAATCTCACCACGCTGGTGGTGGACTTGTTCCCTTCGCGCTACATCGCCTCGGTGGCCGGCCTGATCGGCTGTGGCAGTGCCGTGGGCGGCATGCTCTCGGCGCAGGTGGTCGGCGTGCTGGTTGCCGGCCACTCCTTCGACCGCACGTTCGTGCTGATGGCCTTCCTGCATCCGCTGGCGGTGTTGCTGGCCTGGGCAGCCTTGCGGCTCGCCAGGCGTTCGCCGTTGTCCTTGGCCTACGCAGCGCCGGCTCAGGCCACCGCTTCGGCGTGATTCCAGAAGCGTGCGCCGGGCGCGGCACCCAGCCCGGGGCCGCTAGGCAGGTGATAGTGGCCGTCGCGGTAGGCCATGTCGGTGTCGAGCATCTGCAGCGAACGCGAGAAGATCGAGTGCTGCCATTCGTGCCGCCACAGGCCGGGCAACGCGCTGGCCACATGCAGGCTGGCGGCCATGAACAGACCACCGCCGATGGTGGCGTGCGGGGCGATCGGCACCCCCTGTGCCTGCGCCAGCCGCGCAATGCGCAGGAACTGGGTGATCCCGGTATGCCCCATTTCCGGCTGGATGAAGGACAGCGACCCGCCCGCCAGGCGCAGCCGCGCCTCGTACTCGGTATGCCACTCTTCACCAGCGGCAATCGGTACCGGGCTGGACCGGCCGAGTGCGATCAAGCCCTCGATATCCTCGGGCTTGAGCGGCGCCTCGATGAACTTCAGATCGAACGGTGCCAATTGTTCGGCCATGGCCTGGGCTTGCGCCAGGTCGAACTTCCAATGCAGGTCGACCATGAGTGCCGGGCCGGGGCCGAGCGCGGCGCGCAGGCCGGCGATCTCCTCGACGATGCCCTCATGGCTCACTACCGCGTGGATCTTGAAGGCGTCATGCCCTTGCGCGGCGAAGTCGCGCGCCATCTGCAACTTCTCTTCCAGCGTGCCGGCCGGCAAGCCGGAGAGGTAGCCGGGAATGGCCGTGCGCTGGCGCTCGCCGAGCAAGTTCCACAACGGCACGCCGCGGGCGCGGGCGCGCAGATCCCATAGCGCGATGTCCAGCGCAGCAATCGTGTCGACGTGGAAGCCGCCGAAGCAGCCACGCACGCGCATCAGCCCGTACAGATCGTCCCAGACCTGCTCGACGTCTTCGGGCTCGCGCCCGATCAGCTCCGGTGCGAGCAGATCATTGATGATTTCGCACACCGCGCGCGGTGCGCAGATGCCATAGGTCTCGCCCCAGCCCACGGCGCCATCCTCGGTGGTGACGCGCACCACGACCGAGCGGTCGGTGGTCGGGTAGATGGTGCCGTTGCCCTTGCGTACCAGGTAACCGCGGCTGTTGACGCGCTCGCCCGGGCCGAGCGGCCCCAGGTAGGGCGTGGTGCGCGGAATGGTAAGGATGAAGGTCTCGACCTGGGCGACGCGGCTCACGCGGACATCCTCTGCACCTTGCCGGGCACGCGATCCAGCGGCAGCAGGTCGCCAATGCGGGAGAGCAGGATATCGAGTTCGCGCTGGTCGAACGCATCCAGCGCCGGACCCGGCGCGCGCACCTTGTCGTTGCCGATCAGCCCACGTCGCAGCAGCACGGCCTTGGTCAGCCGCCAGCGGAACACCGCCTGCATGCTCAGCAACGGGAGGGTGCGTTCGAACAATTCGCGCGCGCGCGCGTGGTCGCCGGCCGCCCAGGCAGAGAGCATCGCCACGTGCACCTCGGTGATCTCGCACGCCGGCATCGTGCCGACCGCGCCGCGGCTGAGTTCGTCCAGCACATAGCGGGCACCGGCACCGCCGAAGACCGCGCGCACGTGGCCGGCGGCGCGCTCGGCCAGGGCGGTGATGCGGTGCCCGGACGGCATCGTCTCCTCCTTGACGTAGGCAATGCCTGGTACTTGGCGTGCCAGTGCCACGACTTCGTCCACGCCCAGGCCCACGCCCATGGGCGCCGGCGCGTTCTGCAGCATCACCTCCACGCCCGATTCGCCATGCAGGCGCTCGAAGAACGCGGCCATCGCCGTGGCGTCGCCGGCATGCTGATGCGGCGTGAGCACCATCGCTGCGCTGGCGCCAGCGTCGGCACCGGCGCGTGCGAAGGCGATCGCATCCTCCACGGTCTTGGCGCTGGCGCCGACGATCAGCGGCACCCGGCCCTGGTTCCAGCGGCCGATGCACGCGGTCAGGTGCAGCCGCTCCTCGCGATCGAGCAGGTCGTATTCGCTGGCCAGGCCCGGGAACACGACCCCGGCCGCGCCCGCGCCGAGCAGGTATTCGAAGACATTGGCCATGCCGGCCTCGTCGATGGCGCCGTCGGCATGGAAGATCGTCGGAAGGATGGGGAAAACGCCTTGCAGTTCGGCCATGAGCCGCAGTCCCTTCTGTTGGTGTGCCTTTCTAAGCAACAGTTTGTCGGTCGAATTGTGGGTGGGTCGGACGCAGAAACGCGCCTGTGCCACTTTTTACGTTGCGCTGCAGCGTGCGCGCCAGAATCATATTGCTATATTAGCTACAACGCTGCCGAGTCGCAGTGCAGCAGTCACCGACAGAACACGCTGGATCGGCGCACCGGATGATGGGGTGGGACAGGGGGAGTACCGGCTTTACGGCCGTCTTCGCCACCCTCGCACCGGTGTTTCGGTCCTCACTTTGGGGGAGGGCCCAACACATGCGTAGTTTTCGACGTTCCACCTTGTTCACCGCACTCGGCGCTTGCTTGCTGGCACCACTGGTCGCTTCGGCCCAGGCCGCGGCGCAGGATCCGGCACCGCCGCAGCCGGCAGCCGCCGCCAGCCAGGAGGCGCGCACGCTCGACGCCGTCACCGTGACCGGCATTCGCGGCAGCCTGGAAGCGTCGCGCGACATCAAGCGCGACTCGCCGCAGATCGTCGATGCGATCGTCGCCGACGACATTGGCAAGCTGCCCGACAGCAACGTCGCCGAATCGCTCTCGCGGGTGGCCGGCGTCCAGCTGGAGCGTGGCATGGGCGAGGGCAGCGACGTGCTGGTGCGCGGCCTGCGCGAGAACGTGCTGCTGTACAACGGCCGCCAGATCGTCGATGCCACCGGCCGCGGCGGCAATGGCCTGGACCAGCTCGCCACCTCGACCTATGGCCTGCTGTCGCTGGTGCCTTCCGAACTGATCTCGCGCCTGACCGTGACCAAGCTGGCCGGCGCCGAACAGATCGCCGGCGGCCTGGGCGGCATCATCGATATCCAGACGCGGCAGCCGCTCTACGGCGACGGCGAGCAGAACGTGGTCAGCCTCGCCGGCACCTACGATGAGCTTTCCGATTCCTACGGCCAGAACGCCTTCGCGCTGCTCTCCACCCGCAGCGAAGACCGCCACTTCGGTGCCCTGGTGTCGGCCACGTACAGCAAGCGCGAAGTGGTGCAGCAAGGCCTGGACACGTTCTCCGGCTATGGCCGTTTCGTCGATCCCGCCAGCCCGGGCGTTACCCGCTTCGGCAGCACCGACATGCGGGCGCAGAACATCGACGACGACCGCGACAAGGTCGGCGCCAGCGTGGTCCTGCAATGGCGGCCGGTCGATGGCGTGGAGATCACCTCCGATACCTTCTATTCGCGCCAGCAGGCCGAACGCGACCGTTACTGGATCGCCTTCAATCCCTCCGCCGGCCTCAGCAATGCGGTCTATTCGGACCACAACATCCTGATCGCCGGCCGCTCCACCGGCAGCGTGCTGCTCAATACCGAAGCGGCCGATATCGATTCGGACGTGTTCTCCACTGCGTTGCGCGCCAAGTTCCGCGTCGGTGACCAGCTCGACGGCTCGGTCGAGGCCGACTACGGCAAATCCACCGCCAGCTACGACCAGCGCTACATGCGCCTGCAGCCGATGGCGGGCCTGACCTCGGTCACCGACTTCGACCTGCGCAGCGGCAACTTCGGCAGCTTCAACGTCAGCGGTGTCGGCGTGACCGATCCGGCGCAATGGCGCATGACCATCATGTTCGACAACGACTACCGTGCCGAGACCGACACCAAGGCCTTGCGCACCGACTGGAGCTGGGCCTTCAACGATGGCCCGTTGAGCTCGCTGGACTTCGGCGCGCGTTTCAACCGCCTGGAAAGCGAGCAGAACCCCTTGCGTGCCGATATCCGGCCCGCCGGCGGCATCCCGGTCAGCCAAATGGGTGAGTACATCCGCCTGTACAGCAACTTCGATTTCCTGCCGGGCGAGTTCGCTGGCCTGCCGCGCGAATACCTGGGGGCATACCGTGCGCGATTCGGTGGCTGCGAAACCTTCACCACCTTGCCGGTGATCTCGCAGAACGCGCAGTGCCTGGACCCGCGCAACAACGCCTTGGCCTACGCGGCGACCTTCAGCGTGGAGGAGGACTTCCTCGAAGCCTATGCCAAGCTCAACTGGGACACCGAGGTGGGCGACATGGGCTTGAGCGGCAATGTCGGCGTGCGCTTTGTCGAGCGCGACCTGGTCTCTCGCGGCAACCTGCTCAACGGCACCGGTGGCGTGACCCCGGCGGTGTTCAAGCGCACCGATCGCGAGCCGCTGCCCTCGGCCGTGGCCAAGCTGCAGCTGACCGACACCTTGGTGCTGCGAGGCGGCGCCGCCAAGGTGGTGGCATTCCCGAATACCGAAGACCTCAACAATGGCGTGACGCTCAACAACAACGCAGTGTTCGATGCCAACGGCGTGCAGATCTCGCCCGGCACCGGCAGCGGCGGCGCGCCAAGCCTGGACCCGTTCAAGGCCACCCAGTACGACTTGTCGCTGGAGTGGTACTACGGGGGTGAAGGCGTGCTGTCGGCCGGCGTGTTCTACAAGGACATCTCGACCTTTATCGTGCAGAAGCAGAGTGCCGAGGTCTACAACAACACCAACTTCCTGGTGCTGCGCAAGATCAACGGCGACCAGGCCAAGGTGCGCGGCATCGAATTGCTGGCGCAGGTGCCCTTCACCGGCGTCCTCGATGGTTTCGGCGTAGTGAGCACCTACACCTACATCGATTCGGAAACCCCGATCACTGATTTCAACGGCGATTCGCTGACCTTCCCGGGCCTGTCGAAGAACAACGCCAACCTGATCGGCTACTTCGAGCGCGGTGGCTTCAGCGCGCGCCTGGCCTACAACTGGCGCGACCAATACCTGGTCGGGCTGTCCAGCGCGGCCACCGGCATCTACAACGACACCTACAAGGACCTGTCGGCCACGCTGAGCTACGATTTCAGCGAGCAGCTCTCGCTCAAGCTCGAGGGCAACAACCTGCTGGACAGCGAACAGCGTACCTTCGACGGCTATGACGAAGGCTTGCGCACCAACGTGGTATTCGGCCGTTCCTACAAGGCCAGCCTGACCTACCGCTTCTGAGCGAAGCCATGGCAATGACAGGAAGCGAGCGGCAATGAGTGAGAGCGGGATGCGGGGACAGGTGGTACTGGTCAGCGGCGCGGCCAGCGGCATTGGCGCGGCGGTGATGCAGCGCCTGGTGGCCGAGGGCGCGCAGGTGGGCGCGCTGGACCAGCACGCGGTGGCGGGCGCACAGGCCAGCGCCACTGCCGACCTGCGCTCGCCGCAGGCGGTCGGCGCGGCCATCGCCGCGCTTGAATCGGCGCTGGGGCCGATCCAGGCGGTGGTCCACTGCGCCGGCATCTGCCCGGCCGGTGGCACGCTGGACGATGATGATGCGCTCTGGCTCGACACCTATTCGGTCAACGTGCTCGGCGCCTTGCGGGTGATGCGCCAGGTGCTGCCGGGCATGCGCGCCCGCGGCGGTGGTGCGGTGGTGCTGGTGTCTTCGATCAACGCACGCTTTGCCACGCCGAGCCTTGCCGCCTACGCCGCCTCCAAGGCGGCGCTGGAGGAAATGGCGAGAACCGCGGCGCTGGAGTTCGCCGCAGACGGCGTGCGCGTCAACGTCATTGCCCCCGCTTCGATCGACACCCCCATGTTGCAGGCGTCCTTCGCACGTGCCGAGGACCCGCAACAGGCGCGCGAACGGAACGTGGCACGCCATCCACTCGGCCGCCTCGGCACCCCGGAAGATGCCGCCGAGCTGGCGCTGTTCTTGCTGTCGCCCCGCAGCGGCTGGATCACCGGCGGCGTATTCCCGCTGGACGGCGGCGCCGGAGTGACCCGTCGATGAAACCGGGAGCGGATCGCAGCATCGTCGGCATCAACTGGGGCAGTTCCAATTTTCGTGCCTTCCATCTCGATGCCGGCGGCGAGCTGCTGGACAGCATCGAGCAGCCCAGCGGGATTGCTCAGCTCGACCGCGGCCAGATGCAGGCGCTGGTGGCGCAAGTCGCCGCACGCTGGCCGCAGGCGGGGCGGTTCTATGCCAGCGGCATGGTCGGCTCGAACATCGGCTGGAGCGATGCGGGGTATGTCGACTGCCCCACCACGCTGGCGCAACTGGCCGGCCGCCTGCATGAAGTGCGGATCGGCGACGTGGCCGTCGCCATCGTGCCCGGCCTGGCCTGCCGGCGTGCGCACGATGGCGCGCCGGACATCATGCGCGGCGAGGAGACCGAACTGCTTGGCCTGATCGCCGCCGGCACGGTGCCGGGCGACGGCCTGGTCGCCTTGCCCGGCACGCACAGCAAGTGGGTGCGCCTGCAGGGCGGCGCGGTGATCGAGTTCATGACCGCGATGTCGGGCGAGATCTTTGATCGCCTCACCGCCGCCGGCTTGCTCGCTTCGGTGGTCGATGGACCGGCGGTTGCCGGTGCGGCGTTCACTGCTGGTTTGCGCGCCGGCCACGACAGCGGCCTGGGGCTGGGGACATTGTTGTTCGGCGCGCGCGCGCGGGTTATCCGCGGTGAGATGCCGAAGGCCGAGGGCGCTTCTTACCTGCGCGGCGTGCTGATTGGCGCCGAGCTGGCGGACGTGCGCCAGCAATGGCCGGCGGGCTTGGGCGCGGCGGTGCCGCTGGTCGGCGCCGCGCCGGTCTGCGCGCTGTACGCGCAGGCCTTGCAGGAACTGGGCGGTCGCGGCGTGCAGATCCTTGCGCATGACGCTTCGCAGCGCGGCTTCCTGGCGCTGCATACGGCGGGGTCGGCAGCATGAGCGCTGGGTTCGAACAACAGCTCGACGCGTGGTTGCAGCAGGCGCCGCTGGTGGCGATCTTGCGTGGCCTGCGCGGCGAAGAAGCCATCGCAGTGGGCGAAGCGATATTTGCAGCGGGCGTGCGCGTGGCCGAAGTGCCGCTCAACTCGCCCGATCCGTTCGCGACGATCGCCATACTGGCGAAGCATTTCGAAGGCCGCATGCTGATCGGCGCCGGCACCGTGCTAAGCGTGGCAGAGGTGCAGGCGCTGGCCGCCACTGGCTGCGCCTTCTGCGTCTCCCCGAATACCGACGCGAGCGTCATCCGCGCGGCGATCGACTACGCCATGGTGCCGATGCCGGGCTTTTCGACGCCTTCTGAGGCGTTCGCCGCGATCGCCGCCGGGGCTCGGCATTTGAAGGCGTTTCCCGCGCACGGCGCTGGGCCGCGCTTGTCGGCCCTCGCCGCGGTGCTGCCAAGCGACGTGCGGCTGGTGGCCGTCGGCGGCGTTGCGCCGAGTGACCTGGAAGCGCTTTGGGCGGCCGGCGTCAGCGCGGTTGGCGTGGGCTCGGACCTGTACAAGCCGGGCCGTTCGGCCGAAGAGGTGGGGCTGCGCGCCGCGAACTGGATGCAGGCGTTGCGGCATCGTCCCGCCGCCGCCGTCTTGCTATGCAACCCGCAGGCGATGGTCGGCGAGTCGCCGCTCATTGACGCCAATGGCGACGTGCTGTGGCTGGATCCTACGGCTCCCTGCCTGCTGCGTTGGGACGGCAATCACTGTAGCCGCATGGCATTGCGTGAACCGGTGTGGTCGCTGGCGTTGTGCGACGGCCAGCGGGTCGGCAACAGCGAAAGCCACTTCCTGCGGATGTCCGCCGATGGGGCCATCGAGCCGGGACCGGAGATTGTCCTGGCGCCGGGCTGCCGGCTCAATGACATGACCGTGGACGCGCAGGGCGGGCTGTGGGCCGGCTCGATGCATCGCGGCCTGCTCGCCGGCAAGGGCGCGCTGTGGCATGCGGCGGATGTCTCGCAAGTGCCGCGCTGCGTGGCCGAGGGTCTCGGCGTCGCCAACGGCATGGTGTTCTCGGCCGATGGCAGCACCTTGTTCGTGATCGACACCCTGGCGCGCACCTTGCTCGCCTACCCCGCTGATATTACCGCGGGCCG
>DATLJF010000087.1:0-5711 GCA_035539015.1 Stenotrophomonas sp.
TGGTCTTGCCATTTATCACCGTCTCGCCGTTGACGGTGAGCGGGCCATTGATGGTGACGCCGCCGTCGGCGGTGACCTCGGCCTTGCCACCGGCGGGCAGGGTGGCCAGCAGTTGGTGCGCGGCGGCGTCGTAGCTCACCATCGCGCCGTCACCGAACTGCACCAGGGTCAGGTCGGCGCCGGCGCCGGGCGCGGGAAAGGCATCGGAGTACAGCCCGCGCAGCACCACGCCACCCATGGTCTCCCCGTCCGGCGACAGGACCAGGACTTGCTCGCCTACGGTGGGCGCAGCCCACACGATCAGGGCGCCGGCGGCCGGCACCAGCCACGGCAGGAAGTCGGTCTGCAGCTCGCCGGACTGGACGCGACACAGGCGCGCCTGCAGGTCCACCTCGGCAATGGTGCCAAGGCGGATCAGGTTGGAGAGGTTGCGGGCGTGGTCGGGCGAGGCCATGCGTCCATGGTCCTCGCGCGCGTGCGAGTGCTCACGTGGCCCGGCCCGTAGGGCAACGGGCTACAAGTAGCCCGTTGCTTTCAGGTATGCGGAGAACGTGCTGGTAGTGACCAGGCCCGAGGAGTGCCGCAAGTTGACCCTCACGGTGAGCGTTTCTTCGATGTTGTCGCTGCTGGCGCCGCGTACCGTAGCTTGGAACGTTGCACCGGCGCCGCTGCTAGCCGGCACGTAGGAGGCGGCGCCGTTGGTTACCGTGACTCGGCTGTTGCCCGAGACTTCGATCTGGATGCTGTACTCGGACACTGACCGCCCGGCCGGAAGCCAAGTGCCCGACGTGGGCGAGCCGTTTGCCGCACCGATGCCCCAAGTTCCGTTGGCGGCCAACGAGATGGTGGTCACCGCACTGACATTGGTGTTTTCGTTCGTCAGGGCCAGGCGAGTTGTCTGATAGAACTTGCCGTGGAACGCCAAGGTGTACTGCGCCGTGCCCTTCGCGGCGAAACGGTTGCTTACGTCGGTGCCAGAGTTGTCGGAGTAGCCGACGTCGGCGGCCTTGGCGCCGAAGATCAGCGGCGCGTACCGCTGATTCAGGTCGTTGCCATCGCTGGTGAAGTAGCCCGTGGCGATCGCCCTGTCGCCCTGCACGTAGGCGTCGAAGACGTCGTCCAAGTCCGTGCCGGCAGGATTGGCGTAGCCGCTGGGCATGGCTTACTCCTGGCCGTTTCCAGGCGCCATCGGCACGGTGGCTTGCCATGCAGCCTGCGCGGCGGCTTCGGCTGCGGCGCGCTCGTTGTGCAAGGTGTCGTACACCGCCTTGAGGTAGATCACGATGCCGGCCGCGCTGATGTTGGACAGATCCTGGCCGGTCACTGGATCCGACAGTCCAGCCGCGAATTGGCGCACGGCGATCTCATCCGAAGTCGTGGTCAGTGGCTCGCGCCCGTCGAGCATCTTGTTGACCGCGCCATCAAGAATCAGGAACTCCATACCCTGAAAGACCACGTTGGCGTTGCCGGTCAGTGGGTCGTAGAAGAAGTGCGACTCGACAGCGATGCGCTCTACATCGACGCCGGGTGCCAGGTTGCGGATGCGGGAGTTGGTGTCCATTGGATCCTCGCTTGGTTTCAGTGGGTGACGCGCAGGTCTGCGACTTGGGCCTGCAGGTCGCGCACGATGTGGGAAAGCTGCTTGATGGCGTTGAACGCCACGGGCAAAAGCTGGTCGAACTGCACGCCGGGGACTTGCTCCCCGTTGAACGCGACGCCTTCTGCATCCACGGTCTCGGGCATCATTTCCAGCAGCTGCTCTGCGTCCAGAAACAACCGCACACGCCCGTCGGGGTTGTAGGCAGGCTTGTAGCGGCCAAGATGGACGGACATTTGCTCAACCTCAGTGAGACCGTAGGGTGAGGCGCCGATAATGTCCTTGAGCTTGCGCGAGGAGCCCCAGCCATAGCCGCTCAAGGTCCAGAGCTTGCCGGCGTCGCTGAGGTTCATCAGCTCGACTTCGCCGGGCCCGTTGGGCGCTCCGGTGTTGTTCTTGCGCCAATAGAACCCGTAGACACCAGCTCGCTTGTAATAGGCGATGTGCTGGCTGTCCCAAAACTGGTAATGCGGTCCGCCACCAGCCACGTTGGTTTGGTGATAATTCTGAACCCCGTTGCCCGAAATTGCGGCCGAGGTCTGGGACGTACCGTAATACACTTGGTTGCTGGAACCGAAGAACAGGACGCCCAAGGCGGGATTGCCGACGCCACGAAGTCCAGCCGCATTGCCGACGTTGATATCCCACAGCGCGGAATCGTTGCCGATCTGAAATGCCGCAACTGCTCCTGTGCCGTTGATGTCCCCAGTGATCGTGCCGGCCGCACCCATTCCCCTGCGCGCGTAGAAGTCACCGGCAGGTGTGTACCGAAAGCCCCACGAACCTGCGTTCTGATCAAAGACTCCGCAGTCGCCGGTAACGGACAGAATCCACAGCCGCTCATAGCCACCGTTGAGCATGCTGATCTGGTTGATGTTGCCGGTGAACTTTTGTTGACCCGTCATTTCGCCGCCGGACTTGGCGAGGTACTCCGGGTGCGAGTGCGCCGAGGGCGGAAAGGTCGCCGGCTTGAGTTGCACCTGGTCCCAGGTAGGCCAGGAGATCGCGGTAGAGGGAACGCCCGTCAGGTTGGCCCACTCGCGGTACCAGGCGCCGTGCTGACCGTCGAGCTTGTCCGCGTCCAGGCCGTTGTTGGCCCCCTCATCCTTCAGTGCGGCGCTTTTCAGCTCCAGTGCGGTGCGGAACAGCGCCGCAGTGCCCAAGCCGAGCAGCGACTTGACGAATTCTGACGGCGCCGCGGCACCGAGCCGGGCATCGAGCACTTTCTTCAACAGCCACGCGGTGATCGCGCGAATTTTGTCGGTACCGTCGGTAGCTTCGGTCTCGGTTGCCAGCTCCACCACGCCGGGCAGCTCCGTGGTCGCCGCCGGGTCGATGAAGTTGGTCGCACCGAAGGTGATCTGCTGCGCGTCGATATCGGCGAACACTGCGTCCAGCGCCAGCAACATCATCGCGCCGGCCGCCTTGCCGAGCAGCAGCTCGGGTTGGCTGTAGACCGCGAACAGCGTCCCGTCTGCCAGGTAGAGCCCGAAGCCGTAGCAGTCGTAGGCGGAAGTTGACTCGTCGCGCACGGACACGTGGATGGTGTCTTCGGCGGCAATGGTGCCGCCCACCGTCGCCAGGCGCTTCAGCTCGCTCGGCAGAGCGGTGAGCGCAGCCGACACGGTGAACGGTGCGGTGGCGATGCCGACGTGGCTGACAAGCACGGCATTGGTGCCCGTGTTGGGCGCGTTGACCAGGGCAGCGCGGCCGGCGTTGGTGACTTGGAGCTTCAGTCCGGGCATGGGCAGGTCCAGTTATTGGGCTTCCATCAGCAGACGGCGGTAGACCGCTGGCCGCGCGACGGCCAGCACGCCTACGCGCGCCTCTGCTTGGAAGCCTTGAGTGAAGGTGAAGTGGGATCGCACTGGCTTGGTGCGCTCGACCTCGGCAATGACCTCGTTGACGAAACGGGCGCTGGCGGTCTGGCCGTCGGCGCCGGTGAGCGTCAGCGAGAGATCGAAGGTGTGCGGCAGGCCGCGCGGCTCGGTCTGCCACCACTCGCGGATGGCCACCGCCCCGCCAAAGGACTGCACCACCATGCGCACGCTGTTGGCCGTTCCCTTGCGCCTCTGGATCGCAATGGCGCTGCGCACGCGCTGGCGTTTGACCGGCTCGCTCCAGGTGGGCTGCCAGTCGTCCAGGGAGAGCGTCCAGGCCATCCACGGCAGCTGGTCGGCAGGACAGGCGTCGGCGTCCCACAGGTCAGGCAGCGGCGTAGGGATGGCCTCCAGGCGCGTGGTGAGCGCAGCCAGGGCCTGCTCAAGCGCTGTAGAGTTCTGCGGCAGGCCGTTATTCATCGACGCCGGCATGCTCGACGTCGATCAGCGTGCAGAACGGCGCCTGGGTGCGGCTGATGACCACGTCGCCGACCGGCGCGTCCAGCTCCACGCGCTGCACGCCATCTGCAAACAGCATCGCCTTGATCGCCGATTCGGGTACGTCGCGGCCGATGCGGTGGGATTCGGCCAGGTAGGCATTGAGCCGGCGCATGGCTTCGGCCATGACGACCGCCGAGTCCGGGCCGGCGAAGGTGTAGACCCGGGCGTGGATCTCGAAGGGCACGATCTGCGCGCTCTGCACCGTCACCGCATCGGTGAGCGGGCGCACGTCGTCATCGCGTAACGCGTTGGTCACCGCCTCGATCACGGCGGCGCCGGCGGCACCGTCGCCCTGCCGGGACAGAATGGTCACCACGACATCGCCCGGGTTCGGGCTGGTTGCACTGGCGTCGAGCACGTCGGGGTGCGCGCTCAGTGCGTGGAAGATGTAGGCACCCTCCGGCCCGGCGACGCTGAAGCCTTCCGGCGCGAGCTGTATGCGACGGCGCAGGTCCACGTCGGGCTCCAGCGTCGGCGCAATGCCCTGGTCAGCATTGCCAGGATCCAGCGTCAGACGGGCGACGCCGAACAGCGCGCCGATGTGGTCCAGATTAGTGCCGGTTGCGAAAGCCAGCATGCACTGGCGCGCCTTGTCGTTGATGGTCTGGCGAAGTGCCAGTTCTCGCGCGCAGAACAGCTGCACCAGTTTGTAGACCGGGTCGGACTCCACCAGCGCGGTGAACTCGGGAATCAGGGTGACAAGCTGGGTCATCGCCTGAGCGAAGATGGCCTCGAAGTCCAGCTCATCGATGAGGTCTGGCGCCTGCAGCTTGGACAGGTCAACCGCAGTGAAAGAGGCCATGGCAAAGGGAATCGGGGCGACCGCCTTAGCCTCGCTGCATTCACTTCGCGGGCTGTCGCGGACGGCACGTTGCAAGCACGGCTACAAAAAAGGGCACCCCTTCGGGTGCCCTCTTCGGCCTTCAGCGTTCAAGATTCCCGGCTGGTAGGCCGGCACCGCTGCCTTACTGGACGGCGCAATCCTCAAGAACAGGTGATCCAATCACCTCGCCGCCGCCGGTGCACAACACCTTGAGCTGCTGTCCCTTCGACAACGTGGCCGCCGTCGATGCAGGCAGACCCTTGACGAGAACGAATGCGAAGTCGCCGGCGGACAGGCGAACGTCGGGTTCATCGCCGAAGCCCGAATCAATGGCTTCGACTGTTCCGGTTACCAGCAGCGGCTTGCCCTTGAAGTGCTGATCGGCGGCAACTTCGTTCGCACCATAGGCCGCGTGCAGCTGGCGCGCGCCAACTTCAATGGGCTGCTGCTGGGTAGTCGCAACCTCGGCAGTGGCCGCTGTTGCTGCCTGCTGGCGGGCTGCTGCGTTCGTGCCGGCGTTCTGAGCCGCCATTCCGCCGACGCCGGCCATGATTCCCAGGCCGATGAGGTAGACGACCGGCGACACGATGAGCGATGCCAGCAACTGCCACAGGCCGGCGGTGGTGCCGCGCTTGGCCATGGCGACGATGGCAAGAATGAAGGCCACCAGGTTGAGCGGCCAACCGACGAAGAGGCCGATACCTGGGATGGGCAGGACAAAGCAAACCCACGCGATGGCCAGGCAAATCCACGCGGCCTTCGGAGCGGCTGACGGCGCGGCAACAGTGTTTACAGACATGGTGTCCCCTGTACCGAACTCCATGTTCGGTTTCGCGCGGAACTGTAGCAGTCGCAGTGACGTAGCAGTTGTCGGGGAATGACTCGCAGCGTGTAGGGAATATTCCCACTG
>DATLJF010000088.1:0-10320 GCA_035539015.1 Stenotrophomonas sp.
GATGGCGAGCCCTGCGTGTTCGAGCTCAATGGCATCCAGGTCGGGGTGGTGATCTGCGAGGACCTGTGGTTTGCCGAGCCGCTGCGGGCCGCGGTCGATGCCGGTGCGGAGATGGTGCTGGTGCCGAATGCGTCGCCCTTCGAACGTGGCAAGCATGCCCAGCGCGATGCGCTGCTGGCCGAGCGCACGCGCGAGAGCGGGGCGGCGATCGCCTACCTCAATGTCGTGGGGGGGCAGGATGCGGTGGTGTTCGACGGCGCCTCGGTCGTGGCCGACGGCGACGGCACCGTGCACCCGGCGGCGGCCGCCTTCACCGATCAATGGCTGCTGGTCGAGTACAGCAGCCCGGAGCGGCGTTTCCTGCCGGTGGTATGGATGGACGACGGTGACGAAAGCATGGACGCCCTGGCCTGGCGCGCGGTGGTGCGCGGACTGCGCGACTACTGCGGCAAGAACGGTTTCAAGAGGGTGTGGCTCGGCCTGTCGGGCGGCATCGACTCGGCGCTGGTGCTGGCAATCGCGGTCGACGCGCTCGGCGCGGAAAATGTCACCGCGGTGCGTTTGCCGTCGCGCTACACCGCCGACCTGTCCAACGACCTGGCGGCGGAGCAATGCAAGGCGCTGGGGGTGCGGCTGGAGACGGTGGCGATCGAACCCGCCTTCGAGGGCTTCCTGGAAGCGCTGGGTCCAGTGTTTGCGGACACCCAGCCCGATGTCACCGAAGAGAACCTGCAGTCGCGCAGCCGCGGTGTCATCCTGATGGCACTGGCGAACAAGTTCGGCGGCCTGCTGCTGACCACCGGCAACAAGAGCGAGTACGCCGTCGGCTACGCCACCATCTATGGCGACATGTGCGGCGGCTACGCACCGCTGAAGGATCTGTACAAGACCGAGGTGTTCGGCTTGGCCAAATGGCGCAACACCGTGGGCGGGGCGCCGGTGATTCCGCCGGCGGTGATCTCGCGCCCGCCGTCTGCGGAATTGCGCGACAACCAGACCGACCAGGATTCGTTGCCCGCCTACGACGTGCTCGACGGCATCCTCTATCGCTACGTCGACCAGGAGCAGTCGCGCGAGGATATCGTGGCGGCCGGTTATGCCGCTGAGGTCGTGGACAAAGTGCTGCGGCTGGTCCGCATCAGCGAGTGGAAGCGGCACCAGGCCGCGCCAGGCCCGAAGGTGTCGCGCCGTGCGTTTGGTCGCGAACGACGCTATCCGATCACCAACGGCTATGCCTGATCGGCGTTGGCGAAGTGAGCGGATTTGGTGAGGTGAGAACGAGAAAGGCCGCCCGGAGGCGGCCTTTCTCTATTCGCGATGTTTGATTCGCGATACCGCTCAGCGGATCACTTGTTGTCCATGATCGCGTTGCGCTGGCCGGTCGCGGCAGACTTCTCGCCAGCGAACGGGTTGAGCTTGCGGATCGCCCACGGGTACTTCGGCCAGTCGCCGCTGAGCCAGGGGTGCTGCGGCGCGTTCAGTTCCAGCACGCGGCGGGCATCGGCGGCCAGGGTCTGGTTGCCCAGCTGGGTGTAGGCCTCGGCCAGCACGGCGACGGCATCGTACTGGAAGGCGCTCTGCGGGTAGGTTTCCAGCAGGTAGTTGGCGCGTCCGGCGGCCGAGACCCAGGCGCCGCGGCGCATGTAGTACATCGCATTGTCCAGCTCGTGCTGGGCGAACACGTCGCGCAGCACGATCATGCGGGCGCGGGCGTCGGCGGCGTAGCGGCTGTTCGGGTAGCGGTCGGCAACGGTGTTGAAGTCGTTGTAGGCCTGCAGCGGCGTGGACAGATCGCGGCGGCTCGGGTCCAGGGACCAGACCCGGCGCAGGAAGATCGTGTCGCGGTTGGAGTTCGACAGGCCGCGCAGGTAGTACAGGTAGGCGATGTTGCGGTGGGTCGGGTAGGTGCGGATGAAGCGGTCGATGCTCGACACCGCGTCATCATGCTTGCCGGCCTTGTACTGGTCGTAAGCGATCTCGATCATCGCCTGTTCGGTGTACGGACCATACGGGTACTGCGCGATCAGGCGCTTGAAGCTGGTCTCGGCGCCCGCCCAGTTACCCTTCTTGGCCAGGTTGTGAGCCTTCTCGTACAGCTGCTCGACCGGCACGCCCTCATCGGGATTCTTGTCCTTGGCGCCGCGGTGGCAGCCGGTGGCGAACAGGGCGACCATCAGCAGCAGGGCGAACGGGCGGAGGGTCGCGGACATCGTTGCGGAGCGTCGGATCATGGGTCGGGCAGGGACGCAGCTGGAAAACGAAAGGGCGATGATAGCCTAGTGGCCTGTCCCGCGACTGAAATTCGCGACCGGACCTCGATTCCCTCCTTCTGCCGTGCATCCCATGTCCCAGACCCCCGCTGATTCCCGCCAGGCCGTGGTGCCCGATGGCGCCGCCGGACGCCGTTTCGACGCCGTCCTGGCTGAACTGTTCCCCGAATTCTCCCGTTCCCGGCTGGCCGAGTGGATCAAGTCCGGCCACGCCCTGCTGGATGGCGCCCCGGCGCGGCCACGCGACGCCCTGCGCGGCGGCGAGATCGTGACCCTGGAGGTGGTGCTGGAAACCCAGACCCACGCCGTGGCACAGGACATCCCGCTGGAGGTCCTGTACGAGGATGCCCAGGTCTTCGTGATCGACAAGCCGGCGGGCCTGGTGGTCCACCCCGGCGCCGGCAACCCCGACGGCACCCTGGTCAATGCCCTGCTGCACCGCGATCCGGCGCTGTCGGCGCTGCCGCGTGCCGGCATCGTCCACCGCCTGGACAAGGACACCAGCGGAGTCATGGTGGTGGCGCGCACGTTGGAGGCGCAGACCGCGCTGGTCGAGCAGCTCTCGGCGCGCGCAGTACACCGGCAGTATCTGGCGGTGGTGGTGGGGGCGCTGGTGTCCGGCGGCACCGCCAATGCCCCGATCGACCGCCACCCGCGCGACCGCTTGAAGATGGCGGTGCGCGAGGACGGCCGTGATGCGGTAACCCACTTCCGCCTGCGCGAGCGCTTCCGCGCCCATACCGCGCTGGAGTGCCGCCTGGAGACCGGGCGTACGCACCAGATTCGCGTGCATATGGCGCACCTGAAATATCCGATCATCGGCGACCCGCTCTACGGCGGCCCACTCAAGCTGCCCAAGGGCGCCACCGAGGAGCTCACCGCCGTACTGCGCGGCTTCAAGCGCCAGGCCCTGCATGCCGAGACCCTCGAGTTCGCCCACCCCATCAGTGGCGAGCCGGTGCGCGCGAGCGCGCCGGTGCCGGCCGACCTGAAGCAGCTGCTGGATGCGCTGCGTGCCGACACCGCCGCGGCAGCAGAGCGCGAGCGCCGCTGATGTCGGCGCCGCGGCCCTGGTTGCAAGCGGACTGGCCGGCACCGCCCGGCGTGCGTGCGTTGACCACGTTGCGCCACGGCGCCGGCGTCTCGGCTGCGCCGTTCGACCATTTCAACCTGGGCAACCGAAGCACGGCCGAGGGCGACGCGCCGGCAGCGGTGGAGATCAACCGCGCGCAGTTGCAGGCCCTGGCGGAATTGCCATCGGCGCCGCATTGGCTGCGCCAGGTCCACGGCACCGCCGTACTACGCTTCGATGCGGCGCTGGCCGAGCCCCGGGCCGCGGCGGACGAGCCGATGGCAGATGCCGCCGTGACCGCGGTCCCCGCTGTGGTCCTGGCGATCCTCACCGCCGATTGCCTGCCGGTGGTGTTCGCCGCCGCCGATGGCAGCGAGATCGGCGCTGCCCATGCGGGCTGGCGCGGGCTGGCCGATGGTGTGCTGGAGCGCACCGTGGCGGCGATGCACAGCGCTCCGCCCGAACTGCACGCCTGGCTGGGCCCAGCCGCCGGCCCGCAGGCGTATGAAGTCGGCGACGACGTCCATGACGCATTCGTCGGCCAGGATCCCGCGGCCGCTACCGCATTCGTAGCCACCCGGGCCGGCCATTGGCGCGTGGACCTCTATGCCCTGGCTCGACAGCGCCTGCAATCGGCAGGTCTGCGCACCGAGGCGATCCACGGCGGCGGGCTATGCACGATCTCCGACGCCGGGCGCTTCTTCTCGCATCGTCGCGACCGCCGCAGCGGCCGTCTCGCCACCCTGGTGTGGATGGCGCGGTGAGTGCCCCGGAACCGGTGCCGCTGTTTGCACGCGTGCTCGGCCCGGCTTTCCAGACATTGGCGCCTCAGGTGCGTGCACTGCATTCGGTGCAGGGCCGGCAAACCTGGGCCGGTGTCGCGCGGATAGAGCGGGGCCGCCACCCGTTGGCGGCGCCCTGCGCTTGGCTGGCGCGTTTGCCGCCCTCGGCGGCGTCGGTGCCGGTGCAGGTGCAGTTCGAAGTCGATGCGAAGGGCGAGCGCTGGCGGCGCCGCTTTGGCGACCACGCGATGCCTTCGCGGCTATGGGCAAGCCAGGGCCAGTTGCGTGAGCGCCTGGGTGCGTTGCGCTTCGAGTTCGATCTACGCGCCGACGCCGGCGAAATCCATTGGCGGGTGCGGCGGGTCTGGGCGTTCGGGCTGCTGCCGCTGCCGAGGCGCTGGTTCGGGCAGGTGCGTTGTCGCGAGCGTGAACTAGCAGGTCGGTACGAATTCCTGGTCGAGGTCGCGCTGCCGCTGATCGGACCGTTCATGACCTACGAGGGCTGGCTGGCGCCAGCCGCGCCTTAGCTACGCCGCCTCCAGCGCTTCCAGGTAGCGCTGACGCCAATGGTTGATGTCGTTGTTGCGCAGGTGTTCCATCATCCCCTGCCAACGCTCGATCCGCTTCGGCCGCGCCAGCGTGGCGGCGGTGGCAATGGCATCGGCCACGCCTTCCAGGTCGTGCGGATTGACCAGCAGCGCCTCGCGCAGTTCGTCCGCCGCGCCGGCCAGCAGCGACAGCACCAGTACGCCGGGATTGTCCGGATCTTGCGCCGCCACGTATTCCTTGGCGACCAGGTTCATGCCATCGCGCAGCGGCGTCACCAGACCGACGGCGGCGCTGCGGTAGAAGCCGGTCAGGGTGGCATGGGTGAAGTTCTGGTTGACGTAGCGCAGCGGCGTCCAGTCCGGCTCGGCGTGGCCGCCATTGATGTGCCCGGCGATCTGTTCCAGCTGGCTGCGTAGCGCACGGTATTCAGCCACGTCGCCGCGCGACACTGGCGCGATCTGCAGGTAGGTCAGGGTGCCGCGCTGGTCAGGGTGGCGCTCCAGGTAGCGTTCGAATCCCTGGAAGCGCTCGGGCAGGCCCTTGGAGTAATCGAGGCGGTCGACCCCGATGGCCAGCTGGCGGTCGCGCAGGCTCTCGCGCAAGTTGCGTACGGATTGCTTGCTCATCGCCGCCTTGGCCTGGCGTTCGATCAATGCGGTGTCGATCCCGATCGGGAATGCGGCCGCGCGCAGGCGACGGCCGCCGGGTGCCTCCAGCGCGCCTTCGCCCAGCAGCTTGCCGCCACCGAACAATCGCGCGTAGGACAGGAAGCGATCGACATCGCGCTGGGTCTGGAATCCCACCAGGTCATAGGCGTAGAGGGTGGAGAACAGTCGCGCATGGTCCGGCATCGCCTGCACCAGGTCGGCCGAGGGCATCGGCACGTGCAGGAAGAAGCCCATCTTGCAGCCGATCCCGCGTTCGCGCAGTAGCGAGGCCAGCGGGATCAGGTGGTAGTCGTGGATCCACAGGGTGTCGTCTTCGCGCAGCATCGGCGCCAGCTTCTCGGCGAACAGCGCGTTCACCCGCCGGTAGCCATCGCGCTTGGCGCGGTCGTAGTCGACCAGGTCGAGGCGGAAATGCAGCAGCGGCCACAGCGTGCGGTTGGCGAACCCGTTGTAGTACGCGTCCAGATCGCGCTTGTTGAGATCCATCGTGGCGAAGCGGATGTTGCCTTCGTCCTGCACATGCACCGCACCGCTCTCGCCACGCGCGACCTTGCCGTTCCAGCCGAACCACAGGCCGCCGCGCTCGCGCAGGGCACCCAACAAGCCGACCGCCAGGCCGCCGGCGCGGCTTTCGCCGGGCAGTGCGACGCGGTTGGAGACCACCACCAAGCGGCTCATGACGCCTCCTGCCAACTGCGCGACAAGCGCATCGCGGCGATGATCAGGCCAACGTGCGAATAGGTCTGCGGGAAGTTGCCCCAGGCCTCGCCATCCTCGAACGCCAGGTCCTCGGACAACAACCCCAGGTGGTTGCGCCGCGCCAGGATGCGCTCGAACATCTCCCGGGCCTCGTCCTTGCGCCCGATCGCGGCCAGCGCGTCGATATACCAGAACGTACAGATGGTGAAGCTGGTCTCCGGCTCGCCGAAGTCGTCCGGCGCGATATAGCGGTAGAGCGAGTCACCATGCTTGAGGTCGCGGCCGATGACTTCGACGGTGGCGACGAAGCGCGGATCCATCGCCTCGATGATCCCGATGTCCGACAGCAGCAGCAGCGAGGCATCCAGGCGATGGCCGCCCAGCGTATCGGTGAAGTGGCCGAGCTCCTCGCTCCATGCCGCGCCGAGCACGTGATCGCGCAGCGCATCGGCGCGGCCGCGCCAATGCCCGCGGCGGTCTTCCAGGCCGAGGCGTTCGGCGATCTTGGCCAGGCGGTCGCATGCCGCCCAGCACATGGCCGCGGTATAGGTGTGGACCTCGGCACGGCCGCGGAATTCCCACAGCCCGGCGTCGGGCACGTTGTATAGGGCAAAGGCCTGCTCGCCCAAGGGCTCCAGGCGCTTGAACGCAGCGATATCGCCAGGGTCCTTCAGGCGCAGGTCGAAGAACAACTGGGTCGAGGCCAGCACCACGCTGCCGTAAACGTCATGCTGCTTCTGGATCCAGGCGAGATTGCCGCGGCGCACCGGGCCCATGCCGCGATAGCCATCGAGCGACTCGACCTCGTGCTCCTCCAGCTGCGACTCGAAGCCGATCCCGTACAACGGCTGCATGGTGCCGTCGCTGGTGGCGATGTTGAAGATGTAGCCGATGAATTGCTCCATCGTGCGCGTGGCGCCGAGGCGGTTGAGCGCGCGCACGACAAAGGCCGCATCGCGCAGCCAGCAATAGCGGTAGTCCCAGTTGCGCGGGGTATGCGGCGCTTCGGGAATGGAGGTGGTCATCGCCGCGATGATCGCGCCGCTGTCTTCGTACTGGCATAGCTTGAGCGTGATCGCGCTGCGGATCACCGCTTCCTGCCAATCCAGCGGCACCGAGAGATAGCGCACCCATTCGCGCCAATACTCCTCGGTGCGCTCGTAGGCTTCCTGCACGTAGCCGGTGAGCGAGCGCATCAGCGACTCGTCCACGCCGAGTACCAGGTGCACCGGATGGTTGAGTACGAAGGGCAGGCCGTCGCGGACGAAGCGGATCGGCACGTCGGTGGTCAGGCGCAGGGTGAAGTCCGGCAGCTGCCAGCGGATGTGGTTGCTGCCCCAGGTCGACTCCGGCGCGCGTGCGCCCCAGTCGGCCAGCGGCCGCGCCCGCACCACGATGCGTGGCGCACCGGACAGTGGCCGGATCTGCCGCACGATGCTGACCGGCCGATAGAAGCGATTGTGGTTGCGCCAGCGCGGGGCGAAGTCGATCACCTCGATCGCGCCCCCCTTGCTGTCGCGCAGGACCGTGCGCAGGATCGCGGTATTGGGGATATAGGCCTGCTCGCTGTCCTGGAAGTCTTCCAGTTCGACCGCGAAGTCGCCGCCCTCGATGCGCGGGGACAGGAGCTTGCAGAAGGCCGGGTCGCCGTCGAAGGTCGGCAGGCAGCTCCACACCACCCGCGCCTGGCGGTCGATGAGGGCGCCGAAGCTGCAGTTGCCGATGACACCCAGGTCCAGGTTCGGTTCGCGCATGGGGTGAGGGTTCCTCGGTAGTTGCATGGCTTGTTCCAGGAAGAGGCGGCCGCAGTGCGAACGCCGGCGCTACGGCAGCGCCGCGTTCTCCTGCAGCCAGGCATGCACGGCGCGGGTGTCCGGCAGCGAAAGCTTGGCCTGGGTTGGTTCGCGCGCGCCCACCCGCACGCCCCAGCCATTGAGGCGCTGGGCGGCGACGAAGCCGTACTCATCGGTGAGGTCATCGCCGACGAAGAACGGCGTGCGGCCAGCGAAGGGCGCGCGCTGCATAATCAGTTCCACTGCCACGCCCTTGTCGGCGCCCTGCGGCACGAACTCGACGACGTGGTCGCCGGGCTGCAGGCGATAGCCAGGCAGCGCGCCGATCTGTTCGCGGGCGAAGGCCAGCACGTTCTCCGCAGCGTCGGGGGCGCCACGCCAGTGCAAGGCCATGCTCACGCCCTTGCCCTCGACGCGCACGCCAGGATGGTTGCGCGCCATGTGGCTGGCGCGCTCGTGGAGCCCATGCAGCCAATCAGTGGTGTCCGAGGCCGCGGGCATCGCCGCGCGGGCGGCCAGGTCGCTGCGCAGCTCATGGCCATGCAGGCCGGCGGCAGGCAGGCGCAGGGGCGCGAACAAGGCATCCAGTTGCGCCAGCGGCCGTCCGCTGACCAGGGCCACGGCACCGCCGAGGCGGTCGCTGAGCATGCCGATCGCCTCGCGCACCTGCGGCACCAACTGCACCTCGAGTGGATTCTCGGCGAAGTCGATCAGCGTACCGTCGACGTCGAGGAACAGTGCGCAGGCCTCGTCGAGCAAGGGCGGCGGCGGTCGGAAAGGGGGGATTTCTGACATGCCCCTCAGTATGCATTGAGGGGCGTGATATTCAGGTTAGCGCCGCGACTGATCTGACTGGCCAGCCACCACGATGCCGTCGCAACGGCCCCGAATATTGAAAGACCAGCGCTCTCGCTCTAACCCTTAAAACACATACCGCACCCGCCCATACCAATACGCCCCATTGCTCCCGATCGGCGACAACACGTCATACGGCAGGTTGCCGAAGTAGTAGATGTCCTCGTTGGAAAGATCCGGGTAGTTGTCCAGTACGTTCTGGCCGCCGATCGCCAGGCTCCACTGCGGGGTGAAGTGGTACTCCGCTTCCAGGTCCAGCTGCCATTCGGCGCCATAGGTCTGGCGGGGGATATAGCCATCGCCGAAGTCGAACACGCGGGTGGCGCTGCCGTAGCGGCTCAGGCGGCTTTGCAGGGCCCAGCGGTCGTTGTTCCAGGCGGCGGCGAACTGGCCGCGGGTGCGCGGCGTGGCATCGGTCAGGGTGTTGCTCTCCTCCACCCCGAACAGCACGTAGTCCGGGTCCAGCGCCAACAGTTGCGCCGGCGTGGCGACGACGTTGCGCAGTTCGGTCTTGGCGTAGCTATAGGTGCCGGTCAGCAACAACTGGCCGCCGGCCAGCGACTGGCGCCAATTGGCGACCAGTTCGGCGCCGCGCGTGCGGGTGTCGGCGGCGTTGACGAAGAAGCTGGCGCTCTGCACGCCGGCCACGCCGAAGGTGTCGGCAACGAAATCGGTGAGCGCATCGCCGGTGATGTCCTCGGACAGCGCGACGCGATCGTCGATGTCGATCTGGAAGAAGTCCAGCGACAAGTCGAAGTGCTCGCCGGCACGGCTGGTGAAGCCAACGCTGTAGTTGCGCGACTTCTCCGGGTCCAGTGGCTGCGCCCCCAGGGCCCGCGCGATCGGATTGTTGACCGAGAGCAGGCGGCCCTGGACCAGCCGGCCGGCGGCGTCGTAACCGGTGGAAGTGGCCTCGTAGCCGATCTGGCTCAGCGAAGGTGCACGAAAGTTGTTCGAAATCGCGCCGCGCAGCGCGAATGCCGGCACGAATTCATAGCGCGCCGCGAGCTTGCCGGTCCACTGGCTGCCGAAATCCTGGTAGTGCTCGTAGCGGCCGGCGATATCGGTGGAGAGCTTCTCGCCGAATTGGCTCGACAGGCTGACGTAGGCGCTGGCGACATTGCGCGACAGGTCGGCCTCGTCCTGCGGCGTGAGCCCGCCGCCGGCCTGCGAGCCGGTCGGGCGATCGGTATACGGGCCGGCAGCGTAGCTGGCCGGGTCGCCGGCGTGGGTGCGATATTGCTCGCGCCGCAGTTCAACGCCGGTGCCCAGGGTGTGCGAAGCACTGCCGGTGTTGAACACGCGCGTCAGGTCGAAGTTGCCCACCGTCTGGTCGAAGGCATAGTCGCCGGTCTTGAAGCGGGTCGGGCTACCGGGCCCGAGCGAGGCATTGATCGAGTTCTTCAGCCGGTAGGTGAAGTCGTTGCGGCCGTAGTCCAGGCTGGCGTCGTAGTCCCAATCGCCCCACTGTCCACGCACGCCGGCAACGACCTGCGCATCACGGTTTTCGCCCAGCGACACCGGTCGGAAGCCATCGGGATAGACCTGCGGCCAGTTGCTGCTGTCGTCCGGATAGCGGAAATAATTGGCGCCTTCAGTGTCGCGCTGATTGTAGGTGCCGAAGAAGTACAA
>DATLJF010000089.1:0-16737 GCA_035539015.1 Stenotrophomonas sp.
TCGTTCATCAACGCCGACGGCATTGCCCAGTGCGGCACCGCCGGCAAGGGCGCGATCCCGCTGGAATCCTGCCGTCCGTGGAACCCGCTACTGCCCTACGGCGTGGCTGGTCAGGGCTCGCTGTCCGACCCGGCGGTGCAGAACTTCCTGTTCCCGTACTACACCGATACCGGCCGCACCAAGACCACCGCCTTCTCGGCCAACTTGTCGGGCTCGGTCTTCACCTTGCCGGCAGGTGACCTGGGCCTGGCCGTGGGCGTCGAGCACCGCGAAGAGGAAGGCCGCTTCGTGCCGGACGCCTTCGCGCAGTCCGGCCAGAGCACGGGCCTGGGCGCTACCACGACCGAAGGCAAGTACGAACTGGACGAGGTCTACCTCGAACTGAACGTGCCGATCCTGTCGGACATGGCCTTCGCCAAGGAACTGACGCTGAATGTCGCGACCCGCTACTCGGATTACGACAACTTCGGCGACACCACCAACTCGAAGTTCGGCTTGGTGTGGCGTCCGATCGACGGCCTGCTGGTCCGCGGCACCTACGCCGAGGGCTTCCGCGCTCCGTCGATCCAGGATCTGTACGGTGGCGTGGGCAGCAGCTTCGAGTCGTTCACCGATCCCTGCGGCATTGGTGCCTCGGGCAACGTCAACGGCAATGCTGCTTGTACTGGCGCCGGTGTGCCGGTCGGTTATGTACAGCTGGGCCAGGGCCTGACGCCCTGCACCTCGTATCCGTGCCAGACGCCGGACCAGTTCATCAGCGGTTCGAACCCGAACCTGCTGCCGGAAAGCTCCAAGAGCAAGACCTTCGGTATCGTCTGGAGCCCGCAATGGGTCCAGGGCCTGGACCTGTCGCTGGACTGGTACAGCTACAAGATCACCGACGCGATCATTTCCGATAGCGTGGACCGCATCCTGCGCGACTGCTATGTGCTGGGCAATTCCTCGCGTTGCGCCGGAATCGTGCGCGCCGGCGACGGCCACATCACCGACATGTTCTTCGGCCTGGCCAATCTCGGCGAGCTGGAGACCGAAGGTTATGACTTCGGCTTGAAGTATCGCCTGCCGGACATGGGCGTCGGTCAGATCTCGATCGACTGGCAGACCAGCTACGTCAGCAAGTACGACGAAGCTGCGCAGAACTCCGATGGCGACGACATCACTGTCGGCCGTGTCGGCGAGCCGGGCTTCTTCCGCGTTCGTTCCAACCTGGGCGTGGACTGGAGCATCGGCGACTTCAACGTCAACTGGACTGCCCGCTACTACTCGGGCATGAAGGAATCGTGCGTGCCGAACCGTGGCACCTGTACCGATCCGGACCACTACGCCAACGGCGAAGCCGATCCGATCCGTTGGGTGGGTTCCAACACCTTCCACGACGTACAAGTCAGCTGGAAGGCTCCGTGGAATGCAACCGTCGCCCTAGGCGCCAACAACGTATTCGACCACCAGGGTGCGATCATGTTCTCGAGCCCGAATAGCGATTTCGCGTACTACGGTGGCTTCGATTACAGCCGTTTCATCTACGCCAAGTACACCCAGCGCTTCTGATAGTTATCGACAGGACGTCGATGGGAGCGGCCCCCGAAAGGGGGCCGCTTTTTTTGTGCGTGCTGTTGGCTGCCCACGAAAAAGGCGCCTTGCGGCGCCTTTCGATCGATGATGACCCACCTCAGCCCGGAATCAACGTCTGGATCACATGCTCCACATAGGCCTCGAAGTCTTCCCGTGCCGGCTTGGGCTGCTGCAATTGCAGCGACAACTGCAGGAAGCCGACATAGGCTGCATAAGCCAACCGCGCCCGATGCTGCGCATCGGTGCGGCTCAGCCCGGCCTGGCGGAACGAGGCCACCAGGTATTCCATGCGCCGCTGCGAGACCCGGTCGATCACCGGGCGCACTGACGGATGATCCAGCGCCTTGAGCAGTTCGCTGTAGATCACGTGCGGTTTGACTTCGTGCGCGACCAGTTGGAACAGCGCGCGCAAGCGGGCGCTTGGGTCCTCCATGTCCTCCAGGCTGCCGAACACCTGCTCCTGTTCGAACAACTCCCAGCGCTCCAGTGCGGCCTGCAGCAGCGCATCGCGCGAGGGGAAATGCCAGTAGAAGCTGCCCTTGGTGACGCCGAGACGACGCGCCAACGGCTCCACCGCCACTGCGCCCACACCCTGTTCTGCGATCAGGTCCAGGGCGGCCTGGGCCCAGTCTTCTGCGCTGAGGCGATTGTTGCGGCCGCTCGGCGCGCGGGCCGGGGCGTCGTTCTGCGATGCGTTGTCTTCAGTCATCCGCAGATTTAACCATACGCCGCAGTCGGTTGCAGTACGCGGACCCTTCACGCCCTGCCCAAAGCCATGTCCCACTTGGTTTTCAACAACCATACTAGCCAGTATTGACAGTTCGGCCTGGCAATCCATACTATTAGGTATGGTTAGTCCCCTCCCCTTCCCTGTTACGCCGCCGGAAGCCGTGCTGGCCGGTGCCGGGCAGACGCGCCTGGCCGCCTCGCGACGCGGCAGTGGACGCAAAGGCAGCGTCGTCCTGGCGCATGGTTTCGGCCAGACCCGCACCGCCTGGGACGACACTGCCCGGGCCCTGGCAGACGCCGGCTATGCCACGCTCGCCTACGATGCCCGCGGCCACGGCCAGTCCAGCCGCAACCCGAACGATGTGCCCTACGACGGCATCCAGTTCACCGACGATTTGATCGTGCTGGCCGGCGAGATGTCGCCGCCGCCGGTGCTGGTCGCTGCCTCGATGGGCGGGCTGTTCGGATTGCTGGCAGAGTCGCGTTGGCCGGGGCTGTTCCGCGCCATGGTGCTGGTCGACATCACCCCGCGCTGGGAGACCGCCGGGGTCGAGCGCATCCTGCGTTTCATGAGCGCGCACCCCGACGGTTTCGATTCGCTGCCCAGTGCCGCCGATGCCATTTCGGCCTATTTGCCGCATCGCCCGCGCAAGTCTGGCGACGGCCTGCGCAAGCTGCTGCATGAAGGCGCGGACGGGCGCTGGTATTGGCATTGGGATCCGCGCTTGATCGAGGAACTGGCCGGCGGCGATGCCAGCGAGCAGCAGCGCGTGCTGCTCCACGCCGCCGCGCAGATCCGTTGCCCGGTGCTGCTGGTCAGCGGCGGCCGCAGCGACCTGGTCACGCCGCAAACCGTCGCCGAATTCCTCAGCCTGGTCCCGCACGCCGAACACGTGCGCCTGCCGGAGGCCACGCACATGGTCGCCGGCGATGAAAACAGCGCATTTACTGCCGCTGTGTTGCACTATCTGGACGCGTTGCCTGCGGCTCAGGCCGTTTCCGCGTCTACCGACATCAAGCACGCTACCGAGTACGTCACTGGAGCAGCACCATGAGCATCGTCGCGCCCTTCCTTCTTGTCTTGCTGGCGGCCGGCTTCGCCGCGTACCACCGCCTGCGCCTGGCTGCCTGGGTGGCGATCAGCGCCACGCTGCTGGTCGCCGGCTGGCTGCTTGGCGCCAATGCCACTGCCACGGTGGTCGCCGCGGTGCTGGTGGCGCTGGTCGCCGTGCCGGTGCTGTTGCCGTTCATCCGCAAGCCGCTGCTGACCGCGCCGCTGATGAAGTTCTTCCGCAAGGTACTGCCACCGCTGTCGCAGACCGAGCGCATCGCGCTGGAAACCGGCTCGGTGGGCTTCGAGGGTGAGCTGTTCACCGGCGACCCGGATTGGCAGAAGCTGCTCGACTACCCCAAGCCGCAGCTGAGCGCCGAAGAACAAGCCTTCCTCGACGGGCCGGTCGAAGAACTGTGCACGATGATCAACGACTGGGAGATCACCCACGTCCACGCCGACCTGCCGCCGGAGCTGTGGGACTTCGTCAAGCGCAACAAGTTCTTCGGCATGATCATCCCCAAGCAGTTTGGCGGCCTGGGTTTCAGTGCGCTGGCGCACCACAAGGTGATCCAGAAGATCGCCTCGGTATCGAGCGTGGTCAGCTCCACCGTCGGCGTGCCCAATTCGCTCGGCCCGGGTGAACTGCTCAACCACTACGGCACCCAGGAGCAGAAGGACTATTACCTTCCGCGCCTGGCGGTCGGCCTGGAAGTGCCGTGTTTCGGCCTCACTGGCCCGTTCGCCGGCTCCGACGCCACCTCCATCCCGGACTACGGCATCGTCTGCAAGGGCGAGTGGAACGGCGCCAACGTGCTCGGCGTCAAGCTCACCTTCGACAAGCGCTACATCACCCTGGCGCCGGTGGCCACGATCATTGGCCTGGCGTTCCGCATGTACGACCCGGAAGGGCTGATTGGCGACACCAAGGACATCGGCATCACCCTGGCCCTGCTGCCGCGTGATACCGCTGGCGTGGAGATCGGCCGTCGCCACTTCCCGCTCAACTCGCCGTTCCAGAACGGCCCGATCCACGGCCGCGAGGTATTCATCCCGCTGAGCCAGTTGATCGGTGGCGTGGACATGGTCGGCAAGGGCTGGAACATGCTCAACGAGTGCCTGGCCGTGGGCCGCTCGATCACCCTGCCCTCCACCGCCAGCGGCGGCGCCAAGTTCGGCGCGGTCGTCACCGGCGCCTATGCGCGCATCCGCAAGCAGTTCGGGCTGTCGGTTGGCCGCTTCGAAGGCGTCGAGGAAGCGCTGGCGCGGATTGGCGGCAAGGCCTATGCGATCAGTGCGCTGGCGCAGGCCACCGCCGCCGCCGTGGACCGCGGCGACGTGCCGTCGGTGCCGTCGGCAATCGCCAAGTACCACTGCACCACGATGGGCCGCGAAGTCATCAGCGACGTGATGGACGTGGTCGGCGGCAAGGGGATCATCCTCGGGCCGCGCAATTTCGCCGGCCGCTCGTGGCAGGCCGCGCCGATCGGCATCACCGTCGAAGGCGCCAACATCATGACCCGCAGCCTGCTGATCTTCGGCCAGGGCGCGATCCTGTGCCACCCGTGGGTGATGAAGGAAATGAAGGCCGCGCAGGACCCGGACACCGCGCGCGGCATGGAGGAGTTCGACCAGAGCCTGTTCGGCCACATCCGCTTCGGCATCTCCAACGCCGTGCGTTCGTTCTGGTTCGGCCTGACCGGCGCGCGCTTCGGCAGTGCCCCGGGCGATGACTACACCCGCCGCTTCTTCCGCAAGCTGGACCGCTATTCCGCCAACCTGGCGCTGATGGCCGACGTATCGATGCTGATGCTCGGCGGCAAGCTGAAGTTCAAGGAATCGCTGTCCGGCCGCCTGGGCGACGTGCTGAGCCACATCTACATGACCAGCGCCATGCTCAAGCGCTACCACGATGAAGGCGCACCGCAGGCCGACCAGCCGCTGCTGGCCTGGGCCTTCCACGACAGCGTGCACAAGATCGAGACCGCGTTGTCGGCGGCGCTGCGCAACTTCCCGATCCGTCCGGTCGGCTGGCTGATGTGGGCGCTGATCTTTCCGCTTGGGCGCCGCGCCGAGGCTCCCGGCGACCGCCTGTCGCGCCGCGTCGCTGCGCTGCTGATGACCCCCAACGAAGCTCGCGACGGCCTGGCCAGGGGCGTGTTCCTGACCCCGTGCGAGAACAACCCGGGTGGCCGCATTGCCAGCTACCTGGCCAAGGCAGTGATGGCCGAGCCGGTCGAGCGCAAGTTCCTCAAGGCGCTGAAGACCAAGGGCATCGAGGCACTGGAATTCAGCGCCCAGCTCGACGAGGCCGTGGCCGAGGGCGTGATCAGCGCCGAGGAGCGCAAGCTGCTCGAAGAGCTGCGCGAGATCACCCTGGACACGATCACCGTGGACGACTTCGACACCCACGAACTGCGCGCGGCCAGCTACCAGGACCAGGCGCCGGCCAAGAGCGGCCAGTCGCGCGAAGCAGCCTGAGTCCTCGCCAGGCAACCCCAGGACGGCGGGCCCAGGCCCGCCGTCTTCGTATCCGGAGATGGAAGATGACCTCACTGCTGCGGCTGTACCAACGCATCACCCGCTGGCCCTGCGGCCACTGGTTGTTCTCGCGCGCGGTCTGCTTCAAGGCGCCGTATTTCGGCACGATCGCCCCGCGCATCACCCGGCTCGAACCGGGCATTTGCGAGGCGCGCATCGCCGACCGCCGCCGCGTCCACAATCACATCGGCACCGTGCATGCGATCGCCCTGTGCAACCTGGCCGAGCTCGCCGGCGGAGTAATGGTCGATGCCAGCCTGCCGCCGTCGATGCGCTGGATCCCCAAGGGCATGACGGTCGAGTACCAGCGCAAGGCAACCGGCACGATGCACGCCACCACCACGCCAGCCGTGCCGCTACGCGAGGCGACCGAAGGCTATGAGCTACCCGTCGATGTCGCCGTGCGCAACGATGCCGGCGAGCAGGTGTTTCATGCGCGCATCGCGATGTGGGTGTCGCCGCGCAAGGGATGAGGCGCCGCATCTTTTGATTTTCCGCATAGTTTGCCCAGGCGATCCTGGTTCTACTTGGCAACGTGTCATTTGGCACGGATCTGGAGTAGCGGGATGCGCGAACTTACGGAAGATGAAATCAAACAGGTATCTGGCGGCGGCGTCAGCGAAACCTGGGCTGGCATCAGGCAGGTTATCCGCGAGCTTCCTGACGCCTATCGGGACGCTATCCATTCGACCACCGACATGATGTGCACTGGGACCGGCAACTGTTGATCGCATACGCCCGGCATCGCCCCGCGAAGTCGGGCGATGCTCCCGGTTCGATGCCGCGGCAGATCCCTTCGCTCCGCGAACTCCTTGGCCTGTGCCTGCTCGCCAAGCTGCTCGAGCTCACGGTGGCCACGACGGTCATGGTGCAAGGCGGGCAGGAAGATGAGGCAACCTGGCTCGCCGCCGGCGTCTGTCTGCTGATCATGGCCAGTAGCCTGCGGCTGCGCGGATGGTCACTGCCGTCACTTGCGCCGCAGCGGCAGCCGGCCATTCCACATGCCGGCCGGTGGCTGCTCCTCGCCCTGCCCCTGGGCGTGCTCCTGCGCGTCGGCAGTGAAGCCTTGTATCTGCTTGTCGCTGCCGCGGCGAGCCCTGCCCAGGTAGCAGAAGATTTCAACATCCTGGCAACGGTTGCGACGACCCGGCCGCCATGGGCGTTCTGGCCGGCCCTGCTCATCGGCGCGCTGGAGGAGGAGTTCTTCTACCGAGTGGTACTGCTCGGCTGGCTTGCGACGCGCTGGCACTGGAGCATCGCCCTGCTCGTCAGCAGCGCCGTGTTCGCGGTGCCGCATGGCAATCCTGTCGCGTTCCTCGGCGGCCTGGGACTCGGGCTGGTCTATCTTCAATCCCGAAGCCTGCTGGCTGCCTTCATCGCCCACGTGGCGGCCAACCTGGTGCATCCCTACCTGCAATGGCGTGGCATCGCCATCGACAGCGAGCTCACATGGCAACTGGCCTGGCTTCTCGCTCCTGCCTTCATCGCTTTCCTGCTCGGCTCAGTGTTCAATCTGATGCGCTCACATCGCGCATCAAGGCCCTAGTGACAACAGCACCAGCCCCACCACCGCCGGCGCCGCCTGCACCCATAGGATTCGCCGGCTCACGCTCCACGCGCCGTACAGGCCTGCCACGACCACGCAGCCCAGGAAGAACGCCAGCACGTCCACGCGCGCGGCGATCACGCCCCAGGCCAGCCCCGCGGCGAGGAAGCCGTTGTAGAGGCCCTGGTTGGCCGCCAGCACACGGGTGAGTTGCGCCTTCTCCGGCGTATTGCCAAACACCTTCAACCCGAGCGGCCGGGTCCACAGGAACATCTCCAGCACCAGGAAGTACAGGTGCAACAACGCCACCACGGCGGCCATCGAGCGAGCCAGGATCATGCGTGCGGTTCCTTCGTCGAATGGGGCGCTTGCGCGCGCTCGGCAGGCAGTTTGGCAACCTCGCGCAGCAAGCGCCAGGCACCCAGGGTCAATCCGCTGGCGACCAGCAGGCCGGCGCTGAACACCGCGTGCGAGCTGAATGCCGACAGCAGCTTGTGTACCCAGACGAAGGTGAGATCGCTGCCGCGGTAGATCACCGTGTCGATCGCCGCGCCGGCCTTGTAGCGCCATTCGCGCCCGACCCGGGTGTAGATCGTCTCGCGCGCCGGCTTGGCCAGCGAGAACTCGCTGGCGCGCGTCACCACCTGCACCACCGCCACCATCAGCGGCAACGGCGAGACCGCCAGGATCGAGTAGCCCAGGATGATCGCGATACCGGGGATCAGCAGCGCCGGGGCAATGCCGTAGCGCGACAGCAGCAGGCGCGTGAACAACAACTGCACCAGCAAGGTCAGCGCATTGACCGCCAAGTCGATGCTCGCGTAGTACGCGGTGCTCGCCGCGGGGTCGGTGAACATGCGCCGCACGATCGCCGCCTGCTCGTTGTAGAGCAAGGTGCCCACGCCGACGCCCAGGACCACCACCAATGCCAGCCAGCGCAGCAGCGGCTCGCGCGCGATCAGTTGCAGGCCGGCCAGCACGCTGCCGCCCATCGGTACCTCGCCGCTGACCAGGCGCTGCTCGCGCTCGCGCTGCACCGCCCACAAGCGCAGGCGCAGCAGGCAGACCACGCACATCAGCAGGAATCCTGCCGATACCAGCATCAGATGGGCAATGCCGATGCGCTCGACCAGGGTGCGGGTCAGGATCGGCCCGACGAAGGCGCCGATGGTACCGGCCGCGCCGATGTAGCCGTAGTACGCCTTGGCTTCGGCATTGCTGAAGACGTCGGCCATGAAACTCCAGAACACCGCCACGGCGAACAGGTTGAACACGCTGATCCACAGGAAGAACGCCATGCCGCGCCCGGGCACGCCGCTGTCGAACAGCAGGTAGAACAGCAACAGGGTGATGATGAAGAACCCGTACACCACCGGCAGGAACACCCGGCGCGGGAAGCGACTCACCAGCGCGCCATAGAGCGGCTGCAACAGCAGCATGATCAGGAAGGTGCAGGTGAACAGCACCTGCAGGGTGAAGTCCTTCAACGGCATGCCGTGGGCGGCGAAGAAGGCGATCATCGCCGGCGGAAACACCGCCTCGACATCGGCCGAGGCGCCCATCGCCTCGCGTACCGGCCGCAGCACGTAGTAGCCGCTAAGCAGGCAGAAGAAATAGAGGAACGACCACCACAGCGCTGGCGAGCCACCGAAGGCCGCCAGCAGTGCATGCAGTGGGCGCTGCGGGCCGGAGGCGGGCGCGTTCATGGGCACCGGCACGCGCAGGCGCCCGAGCGACGAAGGAACATGGACCGCTTCCGGGGGGAGGAAGCGCGCAACTTAGCCGATGCCCCGCGCCACCGCCAGCGCCGCCAGTGCGACAGCGCGTTGCCGCAAGGCACCTGGGTGCCTATGCTCGGGCCACGCGAGTTCCGGGGAGGGAATGCGTGTTCGACTACATCATCGTCGGTGCCGGCTCGGCCGGTTGCGTATTGGCCAACCGCCTCAGCGCCGATCCAGGCTGCCGGGTGCTGTTGATCGAGGCCGGTCCGCGCGATCGCCATCCCTTTATCCACATGCCAGCGGGCCTGTCCCGGCTGGCCAACCTGCGCTCGCTCAACTGGAACTACGAAACCGAACCGCAGCCGGCCCTGGGTGGGCGGCGGTTGTGGTGGCCGCGCGGCAAGGTGCTGGGGGGTTCGAGCTCGATCAACGCCATGTGCTACGTGCGCGGCGACCCGGGCGACTACGACCAATGGGCACGCGCCGGCGCCAGCGGCTGGGGTTGGCAGGACGTGCTGCCGTATTTCCGCCGCAGCGAACACAACCAACAGGGCGCCGATGCCCTGCACGGCGGCGACGGGCCGCTGCATGTCAGCGACCTGCGCCATCGCAATCCATTATCCGAGGCGTTCGTCACCGCCGGTGTGCAGGCGGGCCTGCCCGCCAACCCGGACTTCAATGGCCGCCAGCAACTGGGCGTGGGCTTCTACCAGGTCACGCAGAAGGACGGCGCGCGTTGCTCGGCCGCGGTTGCCTACCTGCGCCCGGCGCATGCGCGCCGCAACCTGCAGGTGCTCACGCGGGTGCAGGTACACCGGGTTGTGGTCGAGAACGGTCAGGCAGTGGGCGTTGCCTATGCCCAGGGCGGCGTGGCGCAGGTCGCGCGGGCCGCGCGCGAAGTATTGCTGTGCGCCGGTACATTGAACTCGCCGCAGCTGCTGATGCTCTCGGGCATCGGCCCCGCCGACCATCTGCAGGCGCACCGGCTGCCGGTGCATGCGGACCTGCCTGGCGTCGGCGGCAACCTGCAGGACCACCTGGATGTGTGCACCCTGGTGCACACCGTGCCCGGCGTCAGCTACGACCGCGCCAGCGAGTTGGCGATTGCCCTGCGCTATTTCCTGGGTGGCCGCCGCGGCGCTGGCACCAGCAATATCGCCGAGGCCGGCGGCTTCTTCCGCTCGCCGCTGGCAGAAGATGCGCGCGCCGACATCCAGCTGCATTTCGTCCCAGCCATGCTCGACGACCATGGCCGCCACCGCCTGCCGGGCGACGGCTACACGCTGCACGCTTGCTTCCTGCGCCCGCGCAGTCGCGGCCGCTTGCGCCTGCGCAGCACCGATCCGCTGGCTGCGCCGGCGATCGATCCGGCCTATTTGAGCGATGACGAGGGCTTCGACCTGCGGATGATGCTGGAGTGCGCGCGGCTGTCGCGCCGCATCCTCGCCCAGCCGGCCTTCGATAGCTGGCGTGGCAAGCCGATCTTCCCGGAGCGCGATGACCTGGACGACGCCGGCTTGATCGAGTTCGTGCGCCGCAAGGCCGAAACCGTCTACCACCCGGTCGGCACCTGCCGCATGGGCGCGGACCATGATCCGCGGGCGGTCCTCGATCCCCAGTTGCGCGTGCGCGGCGTGCGCGGCCTGCGGGTGGTCGACGCCTCGGTCATGCCGACGCTGCCTGGCGGCAACACCAATGCCCCGGTGATCATGCTGGCCGAGCGGGCAGCGGACCTGTTGCTGGGGCAGGCTCCGGCGGGCGCTTGAGCGGTAGCAAACCAATCCGGGGTACCCGCTCCGTAGCGCGACGTGCGTCGGAAAAATCCCCACAAGATCAACGCGATGCCCATTCATCTTGTCGCGGTTTGTGCTATCCGGAAAAGCGGCGCTAGAATCCTTGCAGGCAGGGTCACAGGCGGCACACATCCATGAAAGACATGAGCAAGCGCCGGCGTCTTCGGCCGGTTGCAACGGGGTTGCTCGGGGTATTGATGCCCTTCGCATTGTCTTCCACCGCGCAGACGCCGGCGCCCGCCGTGCAGACGCTGCAGGCCTTCAATAACGTCGCCGCCTCGCCCACCCAACCGGCCGCCTATCGCGCCGCGCTGGGCGAGGAAAAGATCCGGCCGCTGGCCGAAGGTTTCGATCCGGCCGTGTTCGAATCCATGGCCGAGCAGCTGACCTACGGCGAGCGCGTGCCCGGCATGGCGCTGGCCATCGTCCAGGGCGGCCGCGTGCTCAGCGCGCGCGGCTTTGGCGTCACCGACGTCAACCATCCGCAGCCGGTGGACGCGCACACCGTATTCCGCCTGGCCTCGTTGTCCAAGGCCTTCGCCGGCACCATGGCCGGGCTGCTGGTCAATGACGGCACCCTGCGCTGGGACAGCAAGGTGGTCGATTACGTGCCCGGCTTCCAGCTCAGCGATCCGGTCGCCACGCGCCAGCTCACCATCGCCGACGTGCTCAGCCATCGCGTCGGCCTGACCCGCAATGCCTACGATCGCGATGTCGAGTCCGACAACGACTACTACACCCTCAGCCACAAGCTGGCCAACGCACCGCTGCGCTGCGCGCCGGGCGAGTGCTACGCCTACCAGAATGTCGCCTTCAGCCTGGTCGGCGACGTGGTCTTCGCCGCCTCGGGTAATTTCTACGAGCAGTCGGTCGAGAAGCGCATCTTCAAACCGCTCGGCATGAACGATGCCAGCATGGGCCTGGCCGGCATCCAGGCCAGCCCGAGCTGGGCACGCCCGCACGTGCGCAGCCGCAATGGCTGGGTCGGGCTGACGCCCAAGCCCACCTATTACCGACTGGCGCCGGCCGCGGGCGTCAATGCCAGCGCCAGCGACATGGCGCAGTGGTTGCTGGCGCAGACCGGCCATCGCCCCGACGTGCTGCCTGCGCCGTTGCTGGCGACGCTGCACGCCTCGTTGATTTCCACCCCGGGCGAAATGCGTTCGGGCTGGCGCCGCGAGCGTGTGAGCTCGGCTGGCTATGCGTTGGGCTGGCGCGTGTTCGAGTACGCCGGCCACCAGGTCGTCTTCCATGCCGGCGCGGTCCAGGGCTATCGCGGCCTGGTGGCACTGGTACCCGAGCGCGACCTGGGCGTGGCCATCCTGTGGAACGGCGAAAGCGGCCTGCCCTCCGGCCTGCTGCCGACGATCCTCGACCGCGCGATGGGCCTGCCGGCACAACGTTGGCTCGACATCGACGTCGACAGCGACTTCGGCAACGACAACATGCTGGCTGAAAAGCAGCAGGTGCCGGGTCGCCGGGGCACCTCCACGGGCAAAGCGGTAGCTTCGCCGCGCTAGCCGCTTTGCGGCTGGCGCGCCCAAACTTTGCTACGCAAACTTCGGGTCCCAGCTCCTGCCTTGCCTATCCCCCGCGCCTGTCGGCGCGCCCCCCTTAACAGAAGGGGGGCTTGTCCCCAGTTGATGGATGCGCCAAAAGCAAAGGGGCGGCCAAGGCCGCCCTTTCGCATTTCCGCCCCCCCATAAAAAAGCTCCCTCCCCGCTGGGCACCGGGGAGAGAGCCTGATGTACGGCTTATCGGGACAGTTGAATCAGATCAGCGGTGCCGGGGTAGCCGGCAGGGCGACCGGAGCGGCCTTCTTCTTGCGAGCGGCCGGCTTCTTCTTGGCAACCTTCTTCGCAGCCTTCTTCGGGGCCTTCTTGGCAGCCTTCTTGGCAGTCGACTTCTTGGCTACCTTCTTGGCCGCCTTCTTCGCGGTCTTCTTTACAGCCTTCTTGGCGCCGGTCTTCTTGGCTACCTTCTTGGCCGCCTTCTTCGCGGTCTTCTTCACGGCCTTCTTGGCGCCGGACTTCTTGGCTACCTTCTTGGTCGCCTTCTTCGCGGTCTTCTTGGCGGACTTCTTCACCGCCTTCTTGGCCGGCGACTTCTTGGCGGCCTTCTTGGCGACCTTCTTCGCTGCCTTCTTTACGGTCTTCTTGCCAGCAGCCTTCTTCGCGGTCTTCTTCACCGCTTTCTTGGCGGTCGATTTCTTCGCAGCTTTCTTAGTGGCCATGTGATGGCTCCTCGTCAGTGAACTATGGAGTTGAGTGCCCAGTGAAACCAAAGTCCGCGGCGGGACCCCGCCCGCGGATACCGCCTGACCGTCGACTTCGACGCGGCGGATACAGAAACACCCGCGTCGACGCCGACACGGGTGCGCAATGGAAGGACGTCGTACTTTTCGCGGAGGGAAGCAGTCCCATATCCACCGTCTTAGGTTCCAGGGCGGATGCGTGGCGCTTGCTTGTCACCTTGATGTCGATTCGACTCACTCTCTGCGGCAGCAACGTCTGCTTGGGGCGAAACCTAATCACGGTTTTTTTTACTGTCAACACTCCGGCGAAAATATTTTTCGACCGGCCGTCGGCACGGCACCGCTCCGACGGGTGCAGCGCCACCCCGCCGCCCGCCTTGCAAGCAGGGTCGGCAGCAGCCGACATCGCGGTCGATAAAAAAAAACTACTTCTTTTCAGCTGTATTGTTCGCGCCGCTGCACGCAAGCGCGACGCGCGCCGGCACTACGCGTGCGCGCGGCGACGGCGCGCCGGACAGCACCGGAGGTGGTCGCGGCGGGCGAAAATTTTTTTCGCCAAAGTACCTTTCGCGGCACTGCATCGACCGAAATGCGCAAACTTTTCCTGCCGCTGGCCGACCTCGACGACCACTTCGGAGACGCGCGTGCGTGCTTCCGGACGCGCGACGGCGGTCGACCAAGACGACTTTTCGTATCGTCCGCCAGCCGATCGGGGTGCAGTCGGCTGCCACCCGGCATGCGCACCGACACCCGAAAACCAATCGACCGCCGCCGCCTCGCACAAACAAAAACGGCCGCTTTCGCGGCCGTTTTCCATGACGCCAGCTGAAGTGAAGAATCAGTGAGCGTCTTCTTCCAGTAGTTCGGCGTAGTCGTCCGGGGCCAGCAGCTCGTTGAGCTGGTCCGGCTCGCTGACCTCAACGACGAAGATCCAACCTTCGCCGTAGGCGTCCTCGTTGATGGTCTCCGGCTTGTCGTTGAGGATCGAATTGACCTCGACGACCTTGCCGCTGACCGGGCTGTAGACGTCCGAAGCGGCCTTGACCGACTCCACCACTGCGGCGCCGTTACCGGCCTCGACGGTGTCGCCGACGTTCGGCAGCTCGACATAGACCAGGTCGCCCAGCAGGCCCTGGGCATGATCGGAAATTCCGACGGTGACGCGGCCGTTGCCTTCGACGCGGGCCCACTCGTGGGATTTGAGGAACTTGAGGTCGCCTGGGATCTCGCTCATGGGAAAGCTCCGGGAAAACGGGGTCGGGGAATGGAGACGTAGTTTAACCAACCAGGCGCGGGTGCAGCACCCGCTGCCGTAACGCGCGTGCGGCGTCCGGCCGGGTTCAACCCAGCACGCCGGGCTGGGCCTGGCCTTCGCGCACGAACGGGAACTTGACCACGCGCACCGGCACTTCCTTGCCGCGGATGTCCACCCGCACCGCGCCCGGCTCGCCCGCCGGCACGCGCGCGAAGGCAATCGCCTTGCCCAGCGTCGGTGAGAACGTACCCGAGAGGATCTCGCCCTCGCCCTGCGCGGTGAGCACCTTCTGGCCATGGCGCAGTACGCCCTTCTCGTCCATCACCAGGCCAATCATTTGCCGCGGCGCACCACTGGCCTGCTGCGTCTCCAGCACCGCGCGGCCGATGAAGTCTCGACCCTCGTCCAATGCCACGGTCCAGGCCAGTGCTGCCTCGAACGGCGAGACCGCGTCGTCCATGTCCTGGCCGTAGAGGTTCATGCCCGCTTCCAGGCGCAAGGTATCGCGCGCGCCAAGGCCGGCCGGCTTGACGTCCGCGGCCAGCAGTGCGTTCCAGAACGCGACGGCATCGGCTTCCGGCAGCACGATCTCGAAACCGTCCTCGCCGGTGTAGCCGGTGCGCGCCACGAACAGCGGCACGCCGGCGTTGGACTTGGCATGCAGCGCGGCGAAGCGGCCAAGCTTGCGCGCCGGTGCCTGGTCGGCCTCGGCCAGCAGCGAGATGACTTTCTCGCGCGCCTTCGGGCCCTGCACCGCGATCATCGCGAAGTCCGGGCGTTCCTCTACGCGCACGCCAAACGCGGCCGCCTGCTCGCCGATCCACGCCAGGTCCTTGTCGCGGGTGCCGGCGTTGACCACCAGGCGGAAGAAGTCCTCGGCCTGGAAGTACACGATCAAGTCGTCGATCACCCCGCCTTGCGGGTTCAACATGCAGCTGTAGAGCGCCTTGCCCGGCACCTTGAGCTTGTCCACCGAGTTGGCCAGCAGGTGGCGCAGGAACGCGCGCACGCGCTCGCCGTGCAGGTCCACCACGGTCATGTGGCTGACGTCGAACATGCCGGCGTCGCCACGCACCAGGTGGTGTTCGTCCAGCTGCGAGCCATAGTGGATGGGCATGTCCCAGCCCCCGAAGTCCACCATCTTGGCGCCGAGGGCGCGATGGGTGTCGTTGAGGATGGTCTGCTTGAGGGTCATGGCGTCGGTTCCGGTGGAAAGACGCCCATTATCGCCCGACGCTGCCGGGCGATCACGGCGCATAGCAGCAGCGCCGTCCCGCCCTTGCGGATCAGGCCGCGCTCAGGCGGCCTGCACCTTCAACGTCATGCCATCCACCGCCACGATCCGCACCGCGCTGCCGGCGGCCAGGTCCGGCCCGTCGACGACCCAGAACGCGTCATCGATCTTGGCCCGGCCACGGCCACCGCTGATGGCCTGGTCGAGGATGACCACGCGGCCGACCAGCTGTTCGGCGCGGCGGTTGAGCAACGGCCGGTCGCTCGGGCGCTCGCCACGCCGGAACCAGGTGCGGTAGACCTGCACCGAAATGAAACTGAGCACGCCGAAAGCCACCGCCTGGATCAGCAGCGGAATGTCCGGGATGACCCATACCGCGACGAACACGACCGTGGCAGCGAAGCCCATCCACAACATGAAAGCGCCGGGCGCCAGCGCTTCAGCGGCGAACAGCAGCAGCGCCAGCGCCGCCCAGCCGACCACTTCCGGGCGCATGGCTCAGGCTCCGAAGCGCGGCGGCGGCGGCGGGTTGCCGCGCGGTGCCGGCGGGTTGGTGCGTTCGCCCAGCGCCGCCTTGGCCAGGTCGGCGATACCGGCGATCGAGCCGATGATGCCAGCCGATTCCATCGGCATCAGCACGAACTTCTGGTTCGGCGCGGTGGCCAACTCCTTGAAGGCTTCCACGTACTTCTGCGCGATGAAGTAGTTGATCGCCTGGACGTTGCCGGCGGCGATCGCGTCGGAGACCATCTGCGTCGCCCGCGCCTCGGCTTCAGCCGAGCGCTCGCGTGCCTCGGCGTCGCGGAACGCGGCCTCCCTGCGGCCCTCGGCTTCGAGCACGGCCGCCTGCTTCTGCCCTTCGGCCCGCAGGATTTCCGATTGGCGCACGCCCTCGGCGTCCAGCACGGCGGCGCGCTTGTTCTGCTCGGCCATCTTCTGCTGCTGCATCGACTGCACCAGGTTCTGTGGCGGCTGGATGTCCTTGATCTCGATCCGGGTCACCTTGATGCCCCACGGATTGGTCGCATGGTCGACGACGTT
>DATLJF010000090.1:0-1959 GCA_035539015.1 Stenotrophomonas sp.
GGCATTGGGCAGTTCGGCCCCACCCAGCACTTCGCGCAGTTCTTCCACCGACAGCGAGCCGTCGATCAGCAGCGAGCCGTCTTCGCGCGTGACCACCAGCGCGTCTTCGTCGGCGTTCTCCACTGCCTGCAGGCGGCCAACCACCGCGCCCATCAGGTCGCTGACCGTCACCAGGCCCTGGATCTCGCCATATTCGTCGACCACCAGCGCCATCGACTGCTGTTCTTCGCGGAAGATTTCCAGCAGCTTCATCGCGTGGGTGGATTCGGAGACGAACAAGGTCTCGCGCAGGTGCTGGAAAAGATGCGGGTTGGCTGGGTCGAAATGGGTCACCAGCGACTTCACCTCGACCACGCCGGCGATGTCCTGATCGCTGCCGCGGTACACCGGATAGCGCGAGAACTCATGCTCGCGCATCAACTCCAGGTTGCGCTCCGGCGTTGCGGTCGTGTCGAGCCAGGCGATGCGGTTGCGCGGGGTCATCAGGCTGTCGGCGGTACGGTCGCCCAGGCGCATCACCCGGTTCATCATGTCGCGTTCGTGCTGGTCGATCAGGCCCTGCTCGTGGCTTTCTGCGACCAGCAGGCGTATTTCCTCTTCCGAGATCGAGGCGGCCTGGTCCTTGCCCTGGCCCAGCATGCGCAACACCAGGCGCGTGGAACGGGCCAGCAGCCATACGAACGGCGCGGCGATCCTCGCCAGCCAGCTCATCGGCACCGCGACCACGCTGGCCACCGCTTCGGAGCGGCTCAGCGCCCAGCGCTTGGGCACCAGCTCACCGAAGATCAGGGTGACGTAGGTGATCAGCGCCACCGCGATGACCTTGCCGATGGTCGGCGCGTAAGGCAGCCAGGGCGCGGTGGCGGCCAGTTCGGCGGCGATGATCTCGCCCATGGCATCGCCACCCAGCACGCCGGTCAGCAGGGTGATGAGGGTGATGCCGATCTGCACCGTGGAGAGGAAATGCTCGGGGTTCTCGGCCAGGCCCAGGGCGGTGGCCGCGCGCTTGCTCGTGCCCGCCATTTGCCGCAGGCGGCTCTTGCGCGAAGTCATCAACGACATCTCCGACAGGGCGAAGAAGCCGTTGAGCAGGATCAGGGCGAAAACAACGAAGATCAGTTCAAGCACGGGCATCCTCCCCGGTCGTTGAAGGGGAGGGCGTCAGGCTGCGGTGGGCGCGCGTGCCGGCAGGCCGGGGCGCCAGAGGGGGGTAGGGGTCGTCGTCCATAGGGTGCGCCCGCGGGCGCCGGGCCATGTTAACAAAGCTCGCGGGCGATCCGTGAATGCTGTCGGCAGTGCCTGCCGGCGAGCCTGCTGCGGTCGGGAATACCCAGGCGGGTCATCAACCGGTCATAATTCCGCAGGTTGCCGTCCCTCCCGCGATGGCTGGATGTCCTTCCTCCATGTTCTCCCTTCAGACGATCTTCGGCTCGGGCAAGCAGTTCTATACGCTCTTGAACGAGGCCGCCGAGGCCGCCTACGACAGCACCAAGGCCCTGCACGCCATGATGCGCGAGGCCGACCGCCAGCCCGCCCTGGATGCCTTCAAGCTGGCGCGCCTGCGCGAGCGCGCCGCCTCGGGCAAGATCGGCCAGGCCCTGGTCGACAGTTTCATGACCCCGATCGAGCGCGAGGACATCGAAGCGCTGGGCTCGGCGCTGTACAAGATCCCCAAGCAGGTGGAGAAGTTCGCCGACCGCTATTCGCTGGCCACCCAGCACCTGGCGCACATCGATTTCGCCCCGCGCGCGGCCATGCTCGAGCAGGCCGCCGGCGTGGTGGTGGAAATGGTCAACGAGCTGCCGCGGATGAACATCGACCGCATGACCGCGCTCAATGACAAGCTGCGCTCGATCGAGAACGAAGCCGATCGGCTGATGCTGGAGCTGTACCGCGACATCTATTCCGGCCGCCTGGACAATCTGCAGATGTTCCTGCTCAAGGAGTTCTTCGAGATCC
>DATLJF010000091.1:0-6549 GCA_035539015.1 Stenotrophomonas sp.
CCCCTCGTCGCTGCCCAGCCCGTCCCGCGCGATCGCCCCCGCTCCATCGCGGCCCTTGCGCAACTCATCATGGGTGCGGAACGCCTGGCGGATGTGTTCGCGCAGTTCGTCGTCGTTCCAGGGCTTGGTCAGGAAGCGGTAGATGGCGCCGCGGTTGATCGCTTCGGTCACCGTGGCCAGGTCGGTGTAGCCGGACAACACCAGGCGGACCGTGTCGGGATACAACATCTTCACCCGGCCGAGGAACTCGGTGCCGCTCATGTCCGACATGCGCTGGTCGGAGAGGATCACCTGGACGTCGTTGGTGGCCAGCAGGTCGAAGGCGTCTCGGACGTTGCCCGCGGCAAGGATGCGATAGCCGTCGCGGCGAAACAGGCGCACCAGCGAGCGCAACACGTTTTCTTCGTCGTCGAGCAGCAGCAGGGTACGGTCGGGGCGGGTTTCGGCAAACGATTCCGGGCGCAGATAGCGGCGCCGCAGGGCCATGCCGGCTGATTCGGCCGACATCGGCTCGCCGAACATGTAGCCCTGGAAGATGTCGCAGTCGTTGCGGCGCAGGAACCCGAGTTGCGCCTGCGACTCCACGCCATTGGCGATGACCGTCATTCCGAGCTGGTGGCCCATGGCGATGATCGCGCGCGCGATCGCCGCTTCGCGGCTGCCGGCCGGCGCGCTCTTGATGAAGCTGCGGTCGATCTTGAGCCGATCGACCGGGTAGCGGACCAGGGCGCTGAGGCTGGAGTCGCCGGTGCCGAAGTTGTCCAGGCTCAGGCTGATGCCTTCGTTGCGCAGGTTGGCCATCGACTCATGGACGAAGTTGACGTTGTTGGTCAACGCGCTTTCGTTGATCTCCAGGGTCACCGCGCTGGCCGGCACCCCGGCCGATTGCAGCATCGACATCACTTCGTTGAAGAACGAGGGCCGCAGCAGCTGCAGGGTGGAGACATTGACCGCGATGCTGAAGTCGTCGAAGCCCTGGTCACGCCATTGCCGCGCCTGCTTGATCGCGTTCTGCAGCACCCACTCGCCCAGCTGCACGATCACGCCCAGGCGCTCGGCGGTGCGCATGAAACGCTCGGGCACGAGCATGCCCAGGGTCGGCGACTGCCAGCGCAGCAGCGCCTCCATGCCGACGATGCGGCCGTCGCGGGCGCTGACCAACGGCTGGTAGCGCAGGCGCAGTTCGCCGTGCGGGATCGCATCGACGATCTGGCGGGCGATGATGCTCTCGCTATGCGCGCTGGCCGGCGAGTTGCGCGCGTACATGCGCACGGTGTTGCCGCCTTCGCGGCCGGCCTGGTAGTTGGCTTCCTCGGCCTGGTCGAGCAGCGCCGACAGCTGGGTGCCGTGCTCCGGGCACAGGCTGATGCCCAGGGTGCCGGTCATGAACAAGGTGTACGGCAGTACCGACAGCGGCAGCTCGATCTGCTGGCGGATCTCCTCGGCGAAGTCTTCCGGCAGTGGCGTGCCTTCCTGGCGCGGCGCAACGATGATCATCTCGTCGCTACCATGGCGCCAAAGCTTGCCGCGGCTGCCGAGGAAGCCCTGCACGCGTTCGGCTAGCAGCGACAAGGCCTGGTCGCCGACCTCGGCGCTCATGTTTTCGTTGATCGAGGCGAAGTGGTCGATGTCCAGGTGCAACAGCATCAGCGGCGTGCCGCCGGAGGCGGCGGCATCTACCAGTCGCAGCAGTTCGGGATTGCCGGCACCCAGGCGTTGCGGCTTGTTGGCTTCCAGTCCGGGCGGTAGTGCGGGGTTCCACATGGGGCTCAACGTCCGTTGTCGCGGGCGGCCGGTTCGCCGGCCGCTTGGTAGGGCAGATGCAGGCGCACGCAGGTGCCGGCGCCCGGGGCAGATTCTATCGTCAGGGTTCCACCGGCTGTCTGCGCGCGTTCACGCATCACCACCAGGCCGAGGCCGCGCGGGCCTTCCGGCTCGAAGCCGTCGCCGTCGTCGTTGACCTCCAGGTACAGGCCACCCTGGCCGTGGTCGCGCAGCACCAGGTTGACCTCGCCGGCGCAGGCATGGCGCAGGACATTGGTCAGGCTTTCTTGGGCAATGCGGAAGCATGCCTGTTCGATCTCGTTGCTCGGCCGTTGTTGCAGCTCATGGATGTCCATCTCCAGCCGCTGCGGCTTGCCGCGGAACAAGGTCGAGGCCTGCCAGCGCAGCGCCGCCTCCAGCCCGAGCGCATCGAGCTGCGGCGGCCGCAGCAGCATGGAAAGATTGCGCAACTTGGTGACGGTGGTGTCGGCCAGGTCGACGATCTCCTGCAGGTTGTCGCGCCGTGACTGCGGCTCGTCGTCCTCCATGGCCGCGTGCGCCGACAGCTTCATCGCGGTGATGGCCTGGCCGATGTCGTCGTGCAGGTCGCGCGAGATGGCGCGGCGCTCGTCTTCCTGCAGCGAGAACAAACGCTTGGCCATGGCCTGCAGTTCGCCGTTGCTCGCCGCCAGGGCATCGCGCATGCGTTCGGGCTCGCTGAGGTCGCGCACCACCAGCAGGCGGCAATCGCGGCCGCCGTAGCGCACCGCGCCCACCGACAGCCCGGCCTGGAACACGCTGAAGTCGCGCCGGCGCATGCGCCGGGCGGCCGAGACTTCGGCGCGCGATTCCTCGCCGGCCAGTTGTTCGCGGACCAGCGCCAGGTCGGCCTCGCTCACCAGCGCGGCCAACGGTTCGCCCAGCAGCGATTCGCCGGGGTAGCCGAACTGGCCGGCGCAGGCCGGGTTGGCATACATCACTCGCTCATCGGACAGGATCATTACCCCGTCCGGCAGCACCCGCACCAGCTCGCGGAACTGCTCCTCGCGCTCGCGCAGCAGGCGCCGCGACTGCTCGCGCTCGGTCACGTCCTGCAAAGTACCGTGCACGCGGCGGCGGCCATCGGCGCCGACGCCGCTCTCGGCGCGCAGGTGCGCCATGCGGGTCTGGCCATCGCCGGAAATCAGCGGCAGCAGCACGTCGATCTGCACGGTGCCGGCGCTGCACATGTCATCGATCAGCCGGTCGATCCGGACCTGGGTCACCAGGTCCACGCCGGCCAGCAGTTCTTCGAAGCGGTGCCAGCGCTGGTCGCAGGGCGCGGGGCGGCCGACGATGTGATAGACCTCGGCGGAGAAGCGGCCCAGGCCGCTGGCCGGGTCCAGCTCCCAGGAGCCCAGCCGGGCAATGCTCTGGGCTTCCTCCAGCAGCGCCAGCAGCTCGGCGCGCTGGCGCGCGGCGCGGCGTTCGTCGCTGCGGTCGATCGCCACCACCAGGCGGGCGTGGCCGCTCGGGGCCGAGATCGGGCTGCTGCGCACTTCGACATCGCGCAGGCCTTCGCGGGTGAGCAGCGACTCGGTGATCACGCAGTTCTCGTCGGGAGCATCGCGCAGGTGGGCGATGATCTCGCCGAAGCGATCCTGCTCGCTGGACGGCCAGATGGCGTCCAGGTGCTGGCGCAGGAATTCTTCGTGGGTATAACCGAAGAAGGCCAGGGCAGCGGGGTTGGCATCGAGGATGCGCAGAGTCTGCAGATCGTAGGCCCACACCGGGCACGGCAGGGCGTGGAATTTCTCGTGCAACTGCGCTTGCGAGTGGGCCAGCGCGGCATGTTCGTCCTGCAGCAGCCCAGCCAGGCGGCGCAGGCCGTAGTGCAGCAGCAACGCAGAAACGATGACGAAGACCGCGCCGGACAGGCCAAGCAGGCGATGGAAGTTGGCAGGGTCGGGGCGGGCAAGACGGACCAGGGTGTCGCCGGCCAACAGCCAGGTCAGGCCCAGCGCGAGATAGGCGGTGGTGAGGACCCAGATACCGGTGCGCAGGCGGCGGGCAAGCCGTTGGCCGGATAGTGGCAGGGGCAGGGGCAGGATAGGTCGGCTGCGGTCGTCGGACATGGAGGCACGGGGCGCCAGCGGCGGGCAACGCCTCATCTTAGTAGGTTGGCTGCGCTTTGCGCGCGGCGGCGTCGCCGGCCGGGCGGGTCAAGCATTAACCAGACACACAGGCGCCGGGGGCGCGGCGCTCAACTATTCCTCGCCGCGGCCGTTATCCAGGACGTCCCCCATCCCCCCGGGGTTCGAGAAGCGGAGCTTCCCAGCGTGGATCCAGGCGTCATCGCAAGCTTGCTGCAGCACCCTCTCACCTCCGCGGTGGTGGTGCTCGATCCGCATGGGCGGCCGTTGGCCGCCAATGCGGCAGCGCAGTCGCTGGGTCTGCCGGCGACGGTGGCGTTGTACGTCGAGCAACTGGCCGACGGCCGCGAACGCCTGCGCCGCGAGGGCGGGATGCTTGCCTGCGTGCTGCCCAACGGCAACGGTCGATGGGATGGCTGGCTGCGTGCGGTGTGCGACGAGCACGGCAGCGCGATCGCCTACACGCTGAGCATTCCCGAGCCGGCCGGCGCGGTCGCCAGCCGCTGGGAGATCGGCCTGGACAGTGCCGAGCACGGCCTGTGGGATTGGGATATCGCCGCTGACATCGTCTACCGCTCCGAGCGCTGGAAGCGGATGCTCGGCTATGACGAGCAGTCGCTGCCGCCCAACCTGGCCGCGCTCTCCGAGCTGATGCACCCGGAAGACCATCCGCGCGTCAGTGAGGCGATCCGTGCGCACCTAGCCGGCGAAAGCGAGGGCTACACCGCTGAATTCCGCCTGCGCCAGCGCGACGGCGAGTGGCGCTGGATCCTCGATCGCGGCCGCGTGGTCACCCGTTCGGCCGACGGCCGCCCGCAGCGCATGGTCGGTACCCACACCGACATCCATCCGCACAAACTGCTGGAGCAGCAACTGCGCGAGCAGCAGGCACAGCTGGAAGAGGCCCAGCGCATCGCCAGCATGGGCAGCTGGAGCTGGGATTGCCGGCGCGATCGCCTGTGGCTGTCGGAGGACTTCGCGCGCCAGCTCTCGCTACCGGGCAAGCCCTTGCAGCACGTGCGCAACCTCGTGCGCCACCTCGGCGTCGAAGGCCGCAGCGCCCTGCGCACTGCCTGGCGGCGCCTGCGCGCGGCCGGTGAGCCGCTGCATTTCGAACTGGAACTGGGCCAGCAACCGCCGCAGCACGCGCGGGTATGGGCACAGCCGGTGTTCGACGGCGACGGCACCCTGATGCGGCTGGTCGGTCAGGTGCAGAACGTCACCGAACAACGCCAGACCGATGCCCTGATCCGCTGGCGCACCGAACTGCTCAACCGGGTTTCGGCCCTGGGGCGGATCGGCGGCTGCGAGATCGAGGTCGACACCCGGCGCATGCAGTGGACCGAGGAGTGCTACCGCATCCACGGCCTGCGCAAGGAGCCGATCACCCTGGAACAGGCGCTGGCCCTGTATACCCAGGATTCGCGCGACACCTTCGAAGCAGCGCTGCTGCGCATCTCCGACGGCGGCCTGCCCGAGCAACTGGAGCTGTGCTTCTACCGCAACTCCGGCCAACGGGTGTGGGTGCAGGTATTGATCGAACTGGACCGCCGCGAAGGCCTGCCGCCGCGTTTCGTGGTGCTGTTCCGCGATATCAGTCGCGAGCGCGAAGCCAATGAGCGGATCGAGCTGCTGGCCCATTACGACCGCCTCACCGGCCTGCCCAATCGCTTCCTGCTGCGCGAACGCGCCGAGGAGGCGATGGCCGAGGCGCGCGAGCGCGGGCAGACCCTGGCGATGCTGTTGATCGACCTGGATGGCTTCAAGAGCATCAACGACTCTTTTGGCCACGCCACGGGCGATACCTTGCTCAAGCTGGCGGCCACCCGGCTGCACCAGCAGCTGCGCAACAGTGACTTGTTCGGTCGCTTCAGCGACGACGAGTTCGTGGTGGTGTTGCGCGACCTGTCCGAGCCGGAAGACGCCGGGCACGTGGCGCGCAAATTGCTGGCGGCGCTGGCCGAGCCGCTGCGCAAGGACCACATCACGCTCAAGCTCAGCGCCAGCATCGGTATCGCCATGCAGGCGCCGGAGCTGGAGGATTTCGACAGCCTGCTGCGCGCCTCGGACGCGGCGATGTACGCGGCCAAGGAATCGGGCCGCAATACGTTCCATTACTACAGCCAGGACGTACTGCTGCGCGCCCAGCGCCGCCTGGAGCTGGAGCATGCGCTGCACGGCGCGCTGGACCGCGAGGAATTCTCGCTGGTCTACCAGCCGCTGGTGCCGACGGCCGGAGAAAGTGCCCCGGCGATCGAAGCCTTGCTGCGCTGGCACCGGCCAGGGCACGGCTTCTGCAGCCCGGCCGAATTCATTCCGATCGCCGAGGAGTGCGGGGAGATCGTGCGCCTGGGTGACTGGGTGCTCGGCGAGGCGTGCCGCCAGGCGGTGGCGTGGGATCAGCAAGGCCTGCAGTTCAGCCGCATCGCGGTGAATGTCTCGGCGGTGCAGCTGCGCGACCGCGGGTTCGCCGAGCGGGTGCTGGAGATCTGCCGGGCCAACGGCTGGCTGCCGCAGCGGCTGGAACTGGAATTGACCGAGTCGGCGTTGATCCGCGACAGCGAGGCGTTGCGGCGCTGCTTCGATCTGTTCGAGCAGAACGGCGTATTGCTGGCGGTGGATGATTTCGGCACTGGTTTCTCCAACCTGCATT
>DATLJF010000092.1:0-15677 GCA_035539015.1 Stenotrophomonas sp.
CCGCACCCGGTGATCGGCCTGATCACCGAATGGCGCACCGCCACCGGCGAGGTCGAGAAGCGCGACGAGAAGTCCGACCTCGGCGGCACCATGCGCCTGGGTCTGCAGGAACAGCGGCTCAAGCCCGGCACCCTGGCGCGCGAGCTGTACGGCAAGGACGTGGTCGCCGAACGCCACCGCCACCGTTACGAGTTCAACAACCGCTACCGCACCCAGCTGGAGGACGCCGGCCTGGTCGTTGCCGCCAAGTCGATGGACGACACCCTGGTGGAGATGATCGAACTGCCGCGCGAGCGCCATCCGTGGTTCCTGGCCTGCCAGGCGCACCCGGAATTCCTTTCCACCCCGCGTGACGGCCACCCGCTGTTCATTGGCTTCATCCGCGCCGCGCGTGAGCGCAAGGCCGGCGGCAAGCTGTTGAAGGAAGCCCGGGCCTGACCCATATCAGCCCTGTCCCGCGCGGCGGGACGGGGCCGCGCCCGGTTCGCGGGCCGTTCTTCGCGCAATTCCCAGGAGTGTCGAGATGAAACTGTGTGGTTTCGAAGTGGGGCTGGACCAGCCGCTGTTCCTGATCGCCGGCCCGTGCGTGATCGAGTCGATGCAGCTGCAGCTGGACGTGGCCGGCCGCCTGAAGGAGATCACCGGCAAGCTGGGCATGAACTTCATCTTCAAGTCCAGCTTCGACAAGGCCAACCGTACCTCCGGCAACAGCTTCCGCGGCCCTGGCCTGGAAGAGGGCCTGAAGGTACTGGCCGAGGTCAAGAAGCAGATCGGCGTGCCGGTCCTGACCGACGTCCACGAATACACCCCGCTGAACGAAGTCGCCGCCGTCGTCGACGTGCTGCAGACCCCGGCCTTCCTGGTCCGGCAGACCGACTTCATCCGCAACGTCTGTAATGCCGGCAAGCCCGTCAACATCAAGAAGGGCCAGTTCCTGTCCCCCTGGGACATGAAGCCCGTGGTGGAAAAGGCCAAGTCGACCGGCAACAACGACATCATGGTGTGCGAGCGCGGCGCCTCGTTCGGCTACAACAACCTGGTGAGCGACATGCGCTCGCTCAGCGTCATGCGCGACACCGGTTGCCCGGTCGTATTCGACGCCACCCATTCGGTGCAGCTGCCGGGCGGGCAGGGCAGCAGCTCGGGCGGCCAGCGCGAATTCGTCCCGGTACTGGCACGCGCCGCCGTCGCCGTAGGCGTGGCCGGCCTCTTCGCCGAAACCCACCCCGACCCGAGCAAAGCACTGTCCGATGGCCCCAACGCCTGGCCCCTGGACAAAATGGAAGCGTTGCTCGAGACGCTCCTGGCCCTCGACACCATCACCAAGAAGCACGGCTTCATAGAATCCACCCTCTGATCCCAGAACGGCCGCCCGCAAGGCGGCCGTTTTGCTTCATGCCTTTGCTTTTCCCTCCCCCCACCCGTTGGCCCCTATCGGGGGCGTCCGGGGGTATGCCCTGGCGGGGGCCTTGGCGGCAAGGATGCCGCCATAGGAGCCACGCAGGGATGCAGCACTTGGCGTCCCCCGCCAGGGCATACCCCCGGGCGCCGAGCGACAGCAACCAAACAGCCATCTTTCGCGCAAACCCAAACCCCACGCAGAGATTAGTTGCCACTGCACCCTTCGTGGCCCAATCCCGCCCACATTCACTACAATGCGCATGCTGTTCCGGCGCCCGCGGTTGCGTGCCCGGATGAACCCCATCAACCGCCGCGCCCGCGCGGCGCCGCAGATCGCCAGGACCCCATGACCCAGATTGCCAAGATCCACGCTCGCGAAATCCTCGATTCCCGTGGCAACCCCACGCTGGAAGCGGAAGTCACCCTCGGGGACGGTTCGTTCGGCCGCGCAGCCGTGCCCTCGGGCGCCTCGACCGGCACCAAGGAAGCGGTGGAACTGCGCGACGGCGACAAGACCCGCTACCTGGGCAAGGGCGTGCGCAAGGCAGTCGAGAACGTCAACGGCACCATCGCCGCCTCGCTCGCCGGCTTCGATGCCGCCGACCAGGAAGGCCTGGACCGCCGCCTGATCGACCTGGACGGCACCGAGAACAAGGGGCGCCTGGGCGCCAACGCACTGCTCGGCGTCTCTCTGGCCGCCGCCCACGCCGTGGCCGCCTCGCGCAAGCAGGCCCTGTGGCAGTACCTGGCCACCATCACCGAATCCGACGTCTCGCTGCCGGTGCCGATGATGAACATCATCAACGGCGGCGCACATGCCGACAACAACGTCGATTTCCAGGAATTCATGGTCCTGCCGGTCGGCTTCGGCTCGTTCTCCGAAGCCCTGCGCGCCGGCACCGAGATCTTCCATTCGCTCAAGTCGGTGCTCAAGGGCCACGGCCTGAGCACCGCGGTGGGCGACGAAGGCGGCTTTGCCCCGGACTTCCGCAGCAATGTCGAAGCCCTGGACACCATCCTCGAAGCCATCGGCAAGGCCGGCTACACCGCCGGTGAAGACGTGCTGCTGGGCCTGGACGTGGCCTCCAGCGAGTTCTACGAGAACGGCAAGTACAACCTGGTGGGCGAGAACAAGCGCCTGACTTCCGAGCAGTTCGTCGACTTCCTCGCCGACTGGGCCGCGCAGTACCCGATCGTCTCGATCGAGGACGGCCTGGCCGAGGACGACTGGGCCGGCTGGAAGCTGCTGACCGAGCGCGTGGGCAAGAAGGTCCAGCTGGTGGGCGACGACCTGTTTGTCACCAACCCGAAGATCTTCAAGCAGGGCATCGAGTCGGGCACGGCCAACGCCATCCTGATCAAGGTCAACCAGATCGGCACCCTGACCGAGACCCTGGAGGCGATCGCGATGGCCCACCACGCCAACTACGCGGCGATCGTTTCGCACCGCTCGGGCGAGACCGAAGACACCACCATCGCCGATATTGCCGTGGCCACCACCGCCACCCAGATCAAGACCGGCTCGCTGTGCCGCAGCGACCGCGTGGCCAAGTACAACCAGCTGCTGCGGATCGAACAGGCCCTGGGTGCCGGCGCGCGTTACGCCGGTCGTAACGCCTTCGTGTCGATCAAGCAGTAAGCGATGCGCAACTGGCGCTGGCTGCTGCTGGTGCTGGCGGTACTGCTGGCATGGCTGCAGTACCGCTTCTGGTTCGGCCCCGGCAATTCCGGCGAAGTGGTATTGCTGGAAGAGCAAGTGGCCAAGCAGAAACGCGACAACGAGGGCCGGCACCAGCGCAACGAAGCGCTGGCCGCCGAGGTCAAGGACCTCAAGGACGGCGAGGCCGCCATCGAAGAGCGTGCGCGCAGCGAACTGGGCATGATCAAGCCCGGCGAGAAGTTCTACCGCGTGGTGGAAGAGGTGCCGCCGGCTGCCGCCAACGCCGCCGACGCACCGCCCGTGGTCGAACCCAGCACAGGCGAGCAACCCTGATGGCCAACGTCTGGGCCGTGGTTCCGGCGGCGGGGCGGGGCGCGCGCTTCGGTGCGCCCTTGCCCAAGCAATACATGGCCGCGGCCGGGCGTCCGCTGATCGCCTACACCCTGGACGCGCTGGCCGCGCACCCGGCCGTGGCCGGGCTGATGGTGGTGCTGTCCGAGAGCGACCCGGACTGGCCGGGCTGGCGCGCCGTCGCTGGCAAGCCGATCCTGACCACCATCGGTGGCGACAACCGCGCCGCCTCGGTCCTGGCCGGGGTGCTGGCACTACCGGACAGCGTGCGTAGCGACGACTTCGTGCTGGTGCACGACGCCGCCCGCCCGAACCTGGGACCAACGGATATGGACCGCCTGCTGGAAACCGGCCGCAACGATCCGGTCGGCGCGATCCTGGCCGCCCCTGTGCGCGACACCCTCAAGCGGGCCGGCGACGACGGCGGCATCGATGCCACCGAACCGCGTGAGCGCCTGTGGCGCGCGCTGACGCCGCAGCTGTTTCGCCGCCACCAGTTGATACGCGGCCTGCAGGAAGCCGCCGCCGCCGGGGTCGAGGTCACCGACGAGGCGATGGCGATGGAGCGCCTCGGGCTGCGCCCGTTGCTGGTGGAAGGCGCCGAAGACAACTTCAAGATCACCACGCCGGCCGACCTGGCCCGCTTCGAATTCGAACTTTCCCGGCGCGGCGCCTGAGCGCCCGCCGACGCAGGACAATCACCACATGAGCGGCTTGAATTTACGTATCGGCCAAGGCTACGACGTGCATGCCTTCGGCGAGGGCGACCACGTCATGCTGGGCGGCGTGCGCGTGGCGCACACGCAGGGCGTGCTGGCGCACAGCGACGGCGACGTGATCCTGCACGCGCTGTGCGACGCCATGCTCGGCGCGCTGGCGCTGGGCGATATCGGCCAGCACTTTCCGCCGTCCGACGCGCGCTGGAAGGGGGCCGACAGCAGCCGCTTCGTTGCCCACTGCGAACAATTGCTGCGCGAGCTCGGCTGGCAGGTTGGCAATGCCGATGTGACCGTGGTCTGCGAGCGGCCCAAGGTGGGCCCGCATGCGCTGGCGATGCGCGAGCGCATCGCTGCACTGCTGGGGGTGGCCGTGGACCAGGTCAGCGTGAAGGCCACCACCAGCGAGACGCTCGGCTTCACCGGGCGCGGCGAAGGCATCGCGGCGCAGGCCGTGGTGCTGTTGGTGGCGCGGTGAGCGACCTGCCACGCGCCTTCGGCGATGCCGTACTGGCCGCGCGTATGCGCAGCGAGCCGGAAGACTTCCAGGTCGACGAGATCCCCGCCTTCGAGCCAAGCGGCGAGGGCGAGCACCTGCTGCTGACGATACGCAAACGGGGCCAGAACACCGCCCACGTCGCACGCCGGCTGGCGCAGTGGGCCGGGCTGCCGGAGATGGCGATCAGCTATGCCGGCCTCAAGGACCGCCACGCGGTAACGACGCAGCGCTTCAGCGTGCACCTGCCCAAGCGCATCGCACCAGACCTGGCGCTGCTGGATGACGATGAAATGCAGGTCATCGAATCGACCTGGCACAACCGCAAATTGCAGCGTGGTGCGCTGGCGGGCAACCGCTTCGGACTGGTGCTGCGCGAAGTGCAGGGCGAGCGTGCTGCGATCGACGCGCGCCTGGCGGAGATTGCCGCACGCGGTATTCCCAACTGGTTCGGCGAACAGCGTTTCGGCCACGGCGGCGGCAACGTCCCGGCGGCCCTGGCCATGTTCGGCGGCCGCCGCGTACGCAAGGACCAACGCTCGTTGCTGTTGTCCGCTGCACGCTCGCAATTGTTCAACCAGGTACTGGCGGCACGCGTGGCGCAAGGCCAGTGGGACCGTCCGCTGCCCGGCGAGGTGTGGATGCTCGACGGCTCGCGCAGCGTGTTCGGACCCGAAGCGTGGAGCGAGGTGCTGGCGCAGCGCCTGGCCGATTTCGATATCCATCCAAGCGGCCCGTTGTGGGGCGCCGGCGAGCTGCGCAGCCAGGAAGTCGCAGCCGAGGTCGAACTGGGTGCGCTGGCCGACGATACCTCGCTGGCGTTGCGCGCAGGCCTGGAGCAGGCGGGGCTGAAGCAGGAGCGCCGCGCGCTGCGCTTGCGGCCCAAGGACCTGCGCCACGAATGGCGCGAACAAGACGTGCTCTGGCTGGGCTTTGCGTTGCCGCCCGGCTGTTATGCGACGGCGGTGTTGCAGGAATTAGGTGAAGTGGAAGGGCACGCATCCTAATGCCCTCGCGCTTGCTCTAGCTCTCCCCACCGCCCGCGCCGATCGATCGGGTGGCCGGGGGGAGGCCGCTTTCGGGACACGACGCTCGCTCGCTCAGCGCCGCGCCAACAACACCAGCAACGCGCCAGTTCCCCCCTGGGTGGCGGGCGCCGAATGAAACGCCAGCACATCGTTGCGCTGGCGCAATACCCGGTCCACCAGGTTCTTCAACACCGGCACGCCGCCCTCGGACTGCATGCCCTTGCCATGGATGATGCGCACGCAGCCAAACTCGTGCGCATGCGCCTCGAGCAAGAACTGCCGTAGAAAATTCTCCGCCTGCGCAGCGCTGGCGCCGTGCAGGTCCAGCTCGTCCTGGACCGAAAACTGGCCTTTGCGCAAACGCTGGAACACCCGCGCCGGCACATGCTCGCGGCGGTAGCTGGCGGTATCGCCTGCCTCCAGTGGCGTGCTGTCACGCAGCAGGCGCGCGAACTCACCCTGGGCCTGGGCCTCGTCACGTTCGGCCATGCGCGCACGCGGGCGCGGCCGCGGCCGCTGCGGCGGCGCCGGCTGCGGCTGGCGAATCGGCTTGACCTCGCCGATCGCGGCGCGAAACAGCGCGGCGTCGTCCTGGTCGTCGTCTTCGGAATGCGACATGCGCACAGCGTAGCCTGCGCACGCCGCCACGCAAATGCCGGAAGCCGGGCGGCAAGCGCAGGGATCGATCCGGTATCATGGGCCGGCTTTTCGAGGAGTCCCATGCGCGTACTGGTTAGCAACGACGACGGTGTCGACGCCCCCGGCATCAAGATCCTGGCCGAACACCTGCGCGGCGCCGGCCACGAGGTGATGGTGGTCGCGCCCGATCGCGATCGCTCCGGCGCCAGCAATTCCCTGACGCTGGACCTGCCGATCCGCACCAAGCGCATCGACCGCTACACCTGCAGCGTCGCCGGCACCCCGACCGACTGCGTGCACCTGGCCCTGACCGGCATGCTCGACTACGAGCCGGATATCGTCGTCTCGGGCATCAACAATGCCGCCAACCTCGGCGACGATGTGATCTATTCCGGCACCGTGTCGGCGGCGATGGAAGGGCGCTTCCTTGGCTTGCCGGCGGTAGCGGTATCGCTGGTGACGCGCAACCACGAGGCGCACCACTTCGAAACCGCCGCGCGCGCGGCGGTGCAGATCGTCGCGCGACTGGTCGCCGACCCGCTGCCGGCCGACACCATCCTCAACGTCAACGTGCCCGACCTGGCGTGGGACGAGGTGCGTGGGTTCGAAACCGCGCGCCTGGGCAACCGCCACCGTTCCGAATCCTGCCTGCCGCAGGTCGACCCGCGTGGCAACACCGTGTACTGGATCGGCCCGGCCGGCCCGGAACAGGACGCCGGCCCGGGCACCGATTTCCACGCCGTGCGCACCGGCCATATCTCGATCACCCCGATCCATGTCGACCTGACGCGCTATCAGGCGCTGGAAAAGGTCGCCGGCTGGGTCGGCGGGCTGACCGAAGCCATGGACGAAGGTTTCGGCGCGGCGGGAACGCCCAAGCCATGACCCCGCGCCTGCGACTGCAGCCGGAGGCGGTGGGCATCGGCATGACCTCCCAGCGCGTGCGCGACCGCCTGGTCGACCGCCTGCGCGAGGCCGGGATTGCCGACGAGCGCGTGCTCAATGCCGTGCGCACGGTCCCGCGCCATTTGTTCATCGACGAGGCCCTGGCCTCGCGCGCCTACGAAGACACCGCGCTGCCGATCGGGCACGGCCAGACCATCTCGCAACCGTGGGTGGTGGCGCGGATGACCGAGGCGATCCTCGAGGTGGCGCCGAAGAAGGTGCTGGAGGTGGGCACCGGGTCGGGCTACCAGGGCGCGATCCTGGCCGCGCTGGGCCTGGAAGTTCACACGGTCGAACGCATCGGCGACCTGCTGCGGCAGGCCCGCAAGCGCTTTCGCCAGCTCGGCATGAACGTGCGCAGCAAGCACGACGACGGGCGCATCGGCTGGCCCGAGCACGGCCCCTATGACGCCATCGTCGTCACTGCTGCCGCGCCGGCGCTGGTCGATGCCCTGGTCGAGCAGCTCGGTCCGGGGGGGCGCCTGGTCGCGCCGGTCGGCGGGCCCTCTTCGCAGTCGCTGGTGCAGTTGACGCGGGCGCAGGACGGACAGGTGACGCAGCAGGTTCTGGCGCCGGTCACGTTCGTGCCGCTGCTGTCGGGCATGCTCGACTGACTTCCACGGACCCGGCCAGATGAAGCTATTCGGACCCCTCTACGACCTGGCGATCCGCTGGTCGCGCCATCCCCGCGCACCGGCGCTACTGACCGGCCTGAGTTTCATGGAAGGCTTCATCTTCCCGGTGCCGCCGGAAGTCATGCTGGCGCCGATGTCGCTGGCCCAGCCCAAGCGTGCGCTGTGGTTCGCCAGCTTGAGCCTGATGGGCTCGCTGTGTGGCGCTCTGGTGGGCTATCTATTGGGCCATTTCGCCTTCGCCGCGCTGCACCCGCTGATCGAATGGCTGGGCTGGAGCGCGAAGATCGACGAACAGGTGGCGCAACTGCGCCAGGTGGTGGCCGAGTCGCCCTGGCGGGCGTTCTGGTTGCTGGTGCTGGCCGGTTTCACGCCGATCCCGTTGAAGATATTCACCTGGGCCGCGGGCGTGGTCGGCGTGCCGTTCCTGCCATTCCTGGCGAGCATGGCGGTGGGCCGCGGCAAGCGTGTGTATCTGGTGGCCGGTGCCATCCGCCTGGGTGGCGTGCGTGCCGAAGCGGCGTTGCATCGTTGGATCGAACCGCTAGGCTGGCTGGCCAGCCTGATGCTGGTCGGCCTGGCCGGGTGGGTGATATGGAGAGCGAAATTCGGATGAGCAGCAAACCCATGCAGACAATCGCACGCCTGGCAGTAGTGGTGCCGGTGGTGCTGGCGCTGGGCGCCTGCGGCACCGCCACGGTGGTGAAGAAGGGCGGCGGCACTGGCTCGGGCGGCTCGGTGCCGCGCAGTTCGGTGGCACGGCCCGGCGCCACGGTGACGGTGCGCCAGGGCGACACCCTGTACGCGATTGCCCGCCGCACCAACGTCAGCCCGCTCGACCTGGCCTCCTGGAACAACCTGTCCTCGCCGAACACGATCTATCCGGGCCAGGTGCTCCGGCTCTATCCGCAAGGCGCGGCAACGACCCGACCGGCGGTGGCCGGCGCGGCCACCAGTCGTCCGGTGACAACCGGCACCAGCCCGACCACGGCCCCCCCGGCGAGCACACCGACACCGGTCGCCAGCGGTTTCAATTGGCGCTGGCCGGCCGACGGCGTGGTGGTGGGCAACTTCGTGGCCGGCGAGGCCACCAAGCAGGGCATCGACATCGGCGGCAGCAACGGCCAGGCGGTCAAGGCCGCGGCTGATGGCGTGGTGGTGTATTCCGGTGCCGGCCTGGTTGGCTACGGCGAGCTGATCATCATCAAGCACAACGAACAGTGGCTGTCGGCCTATGGCCACAACCGCAAGCGCCTGGTCAACGAAGGCCAGGCCGTCAAGGCCGGCCAGCAGATCGCCGAGATGGGCCGCAGCGGCGCCACCCGCGACATGCTGCACTTCGAGATCCGCTACAACGGCAAGCCGGTGGACCCGCTGGGGTATTTGCCGAAGAAGTAGGAATCGCGGGCGGAGACGCCCGCGTCACTGCTGCCGGGCGAACCTTGGCAACCTTGTAGGAGGGGCTTTAGCCCCGACCGAGCGACCTCGGCACCTATATCGTCTGCGCCAAGCCGTCGCGGCTGAAGCCGCTCCTACAGTGCAATCGCACAGTCAGGCAGCGGGCTCGAGAATCATCGCCAGCACCACCTTGCGGCCTTCAGCGGCCAGCACGTTATAGGTGCGCGCAGCCGCATCGTTGCTCATCGCTTCCAGGCCGACGCCGCGGGTCAGGCAGGCCGCCAGCACGGCAGGTTCGGGGAAGCCCTGTTGCGAGCCGGTGCCCAGCAGCACCAGCGCCGGCGACAACGCCAGCACCGGGGCAAGGTCCTCGGGCCGTAGGTCGGCCAGCGCGGCCACCGGCCAGTCCTCCACCAGCTGGTCTGGTGCAATCAGGAAGCTGCGCGTCAGCACCCGGTCGTTGACCTTGGCATGGCGGCCGTCGGCCGCGCGAAGGGCAAATGCGTAGTCGGGACGGTCTTCGCTCAGTTGCATTCGCGACGCCTCAGCCGCGTGGCAGCACGATTTGGCGCTTGTCCTTGCTGGGGCGGTACAGCACGGCGACATGGCCGATGCGCTGCACCAATGCCGCGCCCGATTGACCGGTGATCTCGTCGATCATCGTGTCGCGGGTCTCGCGGTCCTCGGCGGCGACCTTCACCTTCACCAGTTCGTGGCGTTCCAGCACCTCGTCAAGCTCGGCCAGGAAGGCCGGGGTGACGCCCTTGCCCCCGGTCTGCAGCAGCGCCTTGAGATCGTGGGCCTGGCCGCGAAGGAAACGATTCTGGGCGGAGGTGAGGACGGTAGACATGCAGTTCGAACGGGAAGCCAGGGGGGTTCAGGGTATCATGGCGGGCCCTGACGACTGCTTTGACCATGGCCACCCGCAGCAAGAGCAGCCAGCGCTGGCTCAAGGAGCACTTTTCCGACCCGTTCGTGAAAAAGGCCCAGACCGAAGGCATGCGCTCGCGGGCCGCCTATAAATTGGAAGAGTTGCTGGCGCGTGATCGGCTGTTGCGCCCGGACATGGTCGTGGTCGACCTCGGCGCCGCCCCCGGCGGCTGGTCGCAGCAGGTCCGCAAGCAGATGGGCGACCGCGGTCGGGTGCTGGCCCTGGATATCCTGGAGATGCCGCCGCTGGCCGGCGTCGAATTCCTTCATGGTGACTTCAGGGAGCAAGCCGTTCTATCGGAGTTCGAATCGATGTTGGGCGGCAAGCCGGTAGACCTTGTGCTGTCGGATATGGCCCCCAATAAGAGCGGGATGGACGCGGTCGACCAGCCGCGGATGATGCATCTGGCCGAGTTGGCGATGGATTTCGCCGACCACCACCTCAAGACCGGTGGCGCGTTCCTGATCAAGCTGTTCCAGGGCGTGGGCTTCGATGAATACGTCCGCGAACTGCGCCGGCGCTATGACAAGGTGTCCATTCGCAAGCCCGAGGCCTCGCGCAAGCGCTCGCCGGAGGTGTACGCCCTGGGGCAGGGCAAGCGCGCCCAGATCAAGTAAAGTGCCGACAGACCACCGCGATTACTGCAATAAGCCACCGCGACAAGCCAGAGAGGGACACCGGAGCCAATGAGGATGAACGACTTGACCAAGAATCTGCTGTTATGGGTGGTCGTCGCCGTCGTGCTGATGGTGGTGTTCCAGAGCTTCTCGCCGCGCACCAGCGGGGCGGCGACCGGCAACGCCATTTCCTATACCGAGTTCCTCAAGGACATCGACAGCGGCCGCATCAAGGCGGTGAACATCACCGACAAGTCCACGCTGACCGCCAACGCAATCCGCTACACCCGCACCGATGGCAGCGAGGGCTCGCTGTACGGCCCGGTCGACCCCAAGCTGGTCGATGTGCTGTATTCGAAGAACATCCCGCTCAGCCGCGATGAACCCAGCAACGGCATCAGCATCTGGTCGGTGATCTTCAACTTCCTCCCGGTGATCCTGATCATCGGCTTCTGGCTGTTCATCATGCGCCAGATGCAGGGCGGCGGCGGTGGCGCCAAGGGCGCGATGAGCTTCGGCAAGTCGCGCGCCAAGCTGCAGGGCGAAGACCAGGTCAAGGTCACCTTCGCCGACGTCGCCGGCTGCGATGAAGCCAAGGAAGAGGTCGGCGAACTGGTCGACTTCCTGCGCGACCCGTCCAAGTTCACCAAGCTCGGCGGCAAGATCCCGCGCGGCGTGCTGATGGTCGGTCCCCCGGGTACCGGCAAGACACTGCTGGCACGTGCCATCGCTGGCGAGGCCAAGGTGCCGTTCTTCTCGATTTCCGGCTCGGATTTCGTCGAGATGTTCGTCGGCGTCGGCGCCAGCCGCGTACGCGACATGTTCGAGCAGGCGAAGAAGCACGCCCCGTGCATCATCTTCATCGATGAAATCGATGCCGTCGGCCGCCACCGCGGTGCCGGCCTGGGCGGTGGCCACGACGAGCGCGAGCAGACCCTTACCAGTTGCTGGTCGAGATGGACGGCTTCGAGGGGGGCGAGGGCGTGATCGTGATCGCCGCCACCAACCGTCCCGACGTGCTCGACCCGGCGCTGCTGCGCCCGGGCCGCTTCGACCGCCAGGTCGTGGTCGGGCTGCCGGACGTGCGCGGCCGCGAGCAGATCCTCAAGGTGCACATGCGCAAGCTGCCGCTGGCCGACGATGTCGCGCCGATGGTCATCGCCCGTGGCACCCCCGGTTTCTCTGGCGCCGACCTGGCCAACCTCGCCAACGAGGCGGCGCTGTTTGCCGCCCGCGAGAGCGCCAAGGAAGTGCGCATGGACCACTTCGATCGCGCCCGCGACAAGATCCTGATGGGTGCCGAGCGCCGCTCGATGGCCATGAGCGAGGAAGAGAAGACCAACACCGCCTACCACGAGGCCGGCCACGCCATCATCGGCCGCCTGGTGCCGGACCACGACCCGGTCTACAAGGTCACGATCATCCCGCGTGGGCGCGCGCTGGGCGTCACCCAGTTCCTGCCCGAGGGCGATCGCTACAGTTCGACCCGCGAAAGCCTGCACAGTCGCTTGGCGACCCTGTACGGCGGTCGTGTTGCCGAGGAGCTGATCTTCGGCGCCGACAAGGTGACCACCGGTGCTTCCAACGACATCGAGCGTGCCACCAAGATGGCCCGCAACATGGTCACCAAGTGGGGCCTGTCCGACGCGCTGGGGCCGATCGCCTACGGCGAGGAAGAGGACGAGGTGTTCCTGGGTCGCTCGGTGACCCAGCACAAGAGCGTGTCGGACGAGACCGCGCGCAAGATCGATGACGTGGTCCGCGAGATCCTGGACAACGCCTACAACCGTGCCAAGACCATCCTGACCGAGAACATCGACAAGCTGCACACGATGTCCCAGCTGCTGCTGCAGTACGAGACCATCGATGCGCCGCAGATCGACGCGATCATGGAGGGCCGCGATCCGCCGCCGCCGGTGGGCTGGGGCAAGTCGGGCAAGGACAGCAACGACAAGACCCCGCCGCGGCCGCTGCCGCCGATCGCCGGGCCTGCCGAACAGGTCTGAGGTCCGCAGCAACGCTGAAAACAGAACGCGCCCTACGGGGCGCGTTTTTGTTTGCCTGCGACCTCGCGCCCCGGGGCGGTGTCGGGAGCATTCCGATAGACCTGTGCCACCGCGGCTTGGCACACTGCGCCGCGCACCGGAGTGTGCGCTGCCCCGATCGCGGCCCGCCCGCTGCCGCGCGGGGCCTTCAGCCAGGCGGGCACAGGGGAAGGTCTTGAAGCACACATTTGTCATCCTCGCCGCCGCACTTGCCGGCGCCGCCCATGCCGCACCGGTCAGCATGCTCAACCCGGTGCCGTACGCCGACAGCGCGATCGTCGCTGGCAAGATCAAGCGCGAATGCACCATCGACGTACAGCTGGCCGATGCGATCAAGCGATCGGCCGCCGCCGGTGGCAAGGAAGTCAACTTCGTACCCGCGCCGCTGGCAGATGCCAAGGGCGAAGTACTGAAGCTGGAAATCAGCGATGCGGTCAGCGAAGGCAATGCCTGGATGGGCCATCACAAGTCGGTGACCGTGCGCGGTGCGTTGCTGCGTGATGGCGCCCAGGTGGCCAGCTTCGTCGGCCGTCGCGACTCGCGCGGCGGGGTCATGGGTGCCTACAAGGGCTCGTGCTCGGTACTGGAGCGCACGGTCGACAAGGTCGGCGAAGACGTCGCCGGCTGGCTTGTCGCGCCGCAGGACGGCGCCACGCTCGGCGACCTGGAGTAACCGGGGGATCGGCGCCGCCGGCGGCGGCGCCACCTCGATAGGCAGGCATGCGCGGGCTGCGCGACAATGGCGGCCCGTTTGCCGAGACCGCGCCGACGCCGCGCTGGATGCCCCGATGTTCGACACCGCCCTGACGCTGGACTGCAACGGCCGCGCGCTGCGCCTGGATCGCCCGCGAGTCATGGGCATCGTCAACGTCACCCCGGATTCGTTCTCCGACGGCGGCGCCCACGACAGCACCGACGCGGCGGTCGCCCATGGCCTGGCGCTGGTCGAGCAGGGCGCCGACGTGCTCGACATCGGCGGCGAATCGACCCGGCCGGGCGCCGAGCCCGTGCCGCTGGAGACGGAACTGGCGCGGGTGCTGCCGGTGATCGAGCAACTGCACGCGCGCACCGGGGTGCCGATCAGCATCGACACCTTCAAACCCGAAGTGATGCGCGCCGCGGTGGCCGCCGGCGCGGGCATGATCAACGACGTCTATGCGCTGCGCATGCCCGGCGCGCTGGCAGCGGCGGCCGACCTGGGCGTGCCGGTGGTGCTGATGCACATGCTCGGCGAGCCGCGCTCGATGCAGGACGCGCCGCACTACGACGACGTGGTGGGTGAGGTGCACCGGTTCCTGGCCGAGCGCATCTTCGCCGCGGAAATGGCCGGCATCGACAAGAAGCGGCTGATCGTCGATCCGGGCTTTGGCTTCGGCAAGACCGCCGCGCACAACCTGCAGTTGCTCGCCGCGCTGTCGCGGCTGGGCGAGTTGGGGCTGCCGGTGCTGGCCGGGTTGTCGCGCAAGCGCAGCATCGGCGAGTGGACCGGACGCGGACAGGCCGCAGAGCGCGTGGCCGGCTCAGTGGCCGCGCACCTGATCGCGGTGCAGCGTGGCGCCTTGCTGGTGCGGGTGCACGATGTTGCGCCCACGGTGGACGCATTGAACGTATGGGCCGCGCTGGCCAGCGTGCCGGTGGCGCGCGCGGATAGCCGCGGCGTGGCGCCAGCGATCCGCTGGCCGGACGAAGACTGATGCCGGCAGATCGCCGGCCACTGGCGATCGCGCTGATGGGCCCGACCGCCAGCGGCAAGACCGCGCTGGCGATCGAATGGGCGCAGCGCCTGGGCGGCGAGATCGTCAGTGTCGACTCGGCGCTGGTCTATCGCGGCCTGGACATTGGCGCGGCGAAGCCGGAGGCGGCGCTGCGGGCGGCGGTGCCACACCACCTGCTGGATCTGCGCGACCCTTGGCAAACCTATTCGGCGGCCGAGTTCGCCGCCGATGCGCGCCAGGCGATCGAGCAGATCATCGCGCGCGGGCGGATACCGATCCTGGCGGGCGGCACTGGCCTGTACTTCAGCGCCTTGCTCGATGGGCTGGCGCAGATGCCTGCCGCCGACCCGGAGATCCGTGCGCGCCTGACCGCCGAGGCGGCGGCCGTGGGCTGGGACGCGCTGCATCGGCGGCTGGCCGAGCTCGATCCCGCAGCCGCTGCGCGCATCCATGCCACCGACCCGCAGCGTATCCAGCGTGCCCTGGAGGTCCACGCCCTGACCGGCCGCCCGATCAGCTACTGGCAGGCGCAACCCGCCGCGCCGCGTCTGCCGCTGCGCGTGCTCAAGCTGGTGCTGGCCCCGCAGGACCGCGCGGTGCTGCATGCGCGCATTGCCCAGCGCTTCGACAGCATGCTCGAAGAAGGCTTCCTCGATGAAGTGCGTGGCCTGCGCGCGATGCCGCAGATGCAGGCAGTGGCTGCGCCCCTGGATCTGCCGGCGGTGCGTGCGGTGGGCTATCGCCAGGCCTGGGAATTCCTTGACGGCGCGATCGACGCTGCCAGCTTGCGCGACCGCGCCATCCAGGCCACCCGCCAGTTAGCCAAGCGCCAGCTCACCTGGCTGCGCGGCGAGCTCGACGCGCGCTGGTTCGATCCGGAACGTGATCGCGGTCGGCTGGGTTCGGCGCTGGCCGCCTTTCTCGCCAGTCCCGGTGCTGGCGGGGCGGCAACGGGCGTGTAACATCCCCCTACCGGGACCGGCTGGGGATGGCGGGCTGCCCGGGCACATAAGAACAATAACGGAGCGTGTGTGATGTCCAAGGGGCAATCTTTGCAGGATCCTTTTCTGAACGCCCTGCGTCGGGAGCGGGTGCCGGTATCG
>DATLJF010000093.1:0-2018 GCA_035539015.1 Stenotrophomonas sp.
GGCGGCCAGCTGATCTACGAGATCGAGCACGGCAAGGTCACCCGGCTGGTGGAGGACGGCGCCTACCAGATCCGCACGCCGGAATTCTGGAACTCGGTCTCGGCCATCTGCGACGAGCGCGACTTCCGCATGGGCGGCTCGTTCTTCGATGGCAAGGGCCAGCCGGGGCAAGTCTCGGCGGTATCCCACGGATCAGCGACGACGCGCTTCGATGGGGTCAACGTCATCAATACGGCTCGTTCGCTGGGGTGAAGCTTCGCGGTGGTTCGTCGGGGCTGAAGCCCCTCCCACAAATTGCCGGCCTCCCTGTGGGAGGGGCTTCAGCCCCGACAGATGCGGTCCGATCGCCTCATCCCTGTCGAAAGTCACATGACGGCAGAAGGCTCGTACCGCAAGAATCGGGAACGCGGGCAGTGAGCCGCGCCCATCCAACCTTCCGCGCCAAGCGCGGGACTATCGGGGAGTATCGCCGTGCATCGACGTGATTTCCTTGCCCTCAGCGGGCTGACTGCGGGCGGCCTGCTGGTGCCGTCCTTCTTTGGCAAGGCGATCGCCGCCGAGCAATTGCTCACTGTCCTCGACCCGGCGCACAAGAAGCGCCTGGCCGATACCGCGCTCACCGCCGCTCGCGGCGCTGGCGCCAGCTATTGCGACGTGCGCATCGGCCGCTACCTGCGGCAGTTCGTCATCACCCGCGAGGACAAGGTCCAGAACGTGGTGAACACCGAGTCCACCGGCGTGGGCGTGCGCGTGATCGCCAACGGCGCCTGGGGCTTTGCCGCCACCAACGAGCTGACCGAACAGGGCGTGGCGCGCGCCGCGCAGCAGGCCACGGCGATTGCGAAGGCCAATTCCAAGGTGCAGACCGCGCCGGTGCAGCTGGCCAAGGCACCGGGCTTCGGCGAGGTGTCGTGGAAGACGCCGATCAAGAAGAACGCCATGGAAGTGCCGCTGAAGGACAAGGCCGACCTGCTGCTGGGCGTCAACGCCGCGGCGATGAATGCCGGCGCCAGCTTCGTCAATTCGATGCTGTTCCTGGTCAACGAACAGAAGTATTTCGCCAGCACCGACGGTTCCTACGTGGACCAGGACGTGCACCGCATCTGGGCGCCGATGACGGTCACCGCCATCGACAAGGCCAGCGGCAAGTTCCGCACCCGCGATGGTCTGTCCGCGCCGATGGGCATGGGCTTCGAATACCTGGACGGCGCTGCGTCGGGCAAGGTGGTCAGCCCGAACGGGGTGGTCAACTACGGCCTCTCCTACGACATGAAGGAAGACGCCATCGCCGCGGCCAAGCAGGCGCAGGAGAAGCTCAAGGCGCCGTCGGTCAAGCCGGGCAAGTACGACCTGGTCCTGGACCCGTCGCACACCTGGCTCACCATCCACGAGTCGGTCGGCCATCCGCTGGAGCTGGACCGCGTGCTCGGCTACGAAGCCAACTACGCCGGCACCAGCTTCGCCACCCTGGACAAGCTCAAGTCGCGCTTCCAGTACGGCAGCGACAAGGTCAACATTTTCGCCGACAAGGTCCAGACCGGCAGCCTTGGCGCGGTCGGCTACGACGACGAAGGCGTCAAGACCAAGAAGTGGGACCTGATCAAGGACGGCGTGCTGGTCGATTACCAGGCCATCCGCGACCAGGCCCACATCCTCGGCAAGACCGAGTCCGACGGCTGCTGCTATGCCGACTCCTGGTCCAGCGTGCAGTTCCAGCGCATGGCCAACGTCTCGCTGGCACCGGGCAAGACCCCGCTGGCCGTGGCCGACCTGATCAAGGACGTCGAGAACGGCATCTACATCATCGGCGACGGCTCGTTCTCGATCGACCAGCAGCGCTATAACGCCCAGTTCGGCGGCCAGCTGTTCTACGAAATCAAGAACGGCCAGATCACCCGCATGCTCGAAGACGTGGCCTACCAGATCCGCACGCCGGAATTCTGGAATGCCTGCGTCGCCGTCGCCGACGAACGCGACTACCGCCTCGGCGGCTCGTTCTTCGACGGCAAGGGCCAGCC
>DATLJF010000094.1:0-1751 GCA_035539015.1 Stenotrophomonas sp.
TATCGGTCGATTCGATGCGGATCGTGGGCCGCAACAACTACAACGGCGGCGTACGCATCGGCAGCGGATCCACTTTCAATGGCAGCCGCGTTGCGCTGCAGCTGACCGGTACCGGCGCCCACGGCGCGGTGGCCCAGGACGGTGGTTCACTGACGCTGGCCGGTTCCACCGTTTCGACCAATGGCGTTGCCGCGTATGCGGCACTGGCCCAGGCGGCCGGGGCGGTGAGTGTGAGCGGCAGCAGGCTGGTCGCGGCCGGCACCAACAGCCATGCCCTGCGCGCCGATGGCGCGGGCAGCGGCGCGGGCGCGGACACCAGCATCTTGTCGACGTTTGCCAATGGCGGCATCGGCGCGGCTGCCGCTAATGGTGGCACTGCCACCGTTCGCGGCAGCCAGATCTATGTCTCGGGAATCGCCGGCGGCAACGGTACGACCGGAATGCATGCCTCGACCGGTGGCACGCTGGTAGCCGACGGCGTGGACATCGTCACCGGCGCGCTGCTCGGCACCGATGCCAGCCTGCCGACATTCGGCCTGCCAGTAGACGCCTACGGCGCGGGGGTGACGCGGCCGCAGGATCTGGTGGCGGTCGGCAATACCGGCGCCAACGGCATCGCCATCCTGCCCACGGGCGGCAGCGCCTGGATCAATGTCGACCCCGTGACCGGCGCGCCGACCGGCCGCACCTCGCGCATCGACGTGCTGTCCAATAGCGCCAATGGCGTGGTCATGCAGCAGGCGTCAGGCGCCAGTTCGGCGTTGGAGGTGGCCAATGTCGATGTCTATACCTGGGGACCTACCAATGTGATCGCCTTCCAGGTGCAGGGTGCCGCTGGCGCGGCTGGGCCAACCGGACGATTCCGCCAGGTCAGCGCGCGCACCCAGAGCACCAACGGCCATGGCCTGTTCGCGCGCGATGGCGCCCAGGCGATCATCGAAGACAGTACCTTCATCACCGCTGGCACCGGGGTCGGCATCCGCGCCGACGGCGGTGCCACGCGAGTGCAGGGCAGGCGCCTGTACGTGGCCACCGCGGGCGAGGGGTCCAACGCACTCAACGCGATCGGCGCCACGATTGACGTGGCCGATTCCACGCTCATCACCGCTGGTCGCCATGGCATGACCTTGAGCATCCTGGGCGGTGTAACCGGCACCTTGATCGCCGACAACACCGACATCACCACCGGCGTGCTGCTGGGCACGGACATGAGCGCAGCGAGCTTTGGCCGCCCGGTCGACGCGGCGGGCAACCTGTTGAGCGACCCGGCGCAGTACGTGGCCACCGGCCAAGGTGGCCACGCCGTGTTCGCGATCGCCGCTGGCGGCAACGTCTGGATGAACGTCGATCCGGCGACCGGCGCGGCGACCGGCAGCAACAGTGTGATGCGCACGCTCAACGACAATTCGGAGGGCATGGACATCCAGGGCGCAGGGACCCAGGCGCGCCTGGCCAACGTCGACATCCAGACCGCCGGCACCAACAGCGCCGGCTTGCGCAGCAATGGCGGCAGCCGCATCGACGCGCGCCAGGTCAGCATCACGACGACCGGCACCGGCGCCTACGGCCTGGCCGCCTATGCCGACGGCCTGGTCACGGCCACGGGCTTGCGCCTGGACACCGCAGGTGTCGGCGCGCTCGGCTTGATCGCCTACAACACCCAGGGACGCGTGCAGGTGAGCGATGCCGCCGTCCGTACGAGCGGCCAGGCGGGCCATGGTGCGGTGGCCTGGGATGGCGGTGCGATCGAG
>DATLJF010000095.1:0-7108 GCA_035539015.1 Stenotrophomonas sp.
TGGGCCTTGGGGGACGGCATGAGGCTGGCGATGACCGGTCAGTCAGGGGATGCAGCGGGGCGGGAGGCCCAGTGCACTTAGGCAGCCCCGCTTCCACTCCTAGCTGTCCTCCAAAAGACGAGCAGCGGGGTTCGCCGCAGCGCCGCCGGTTTGAAAATACCCGACTACGCTCGACACAGCACGGTGCTCAGTTAGTTGCATGATTGCCGGCAGTGACACCCCCTGACGACTGGCTTCGGTCACGAACCCCGAGCGCAGGCTGTGCCCGCCAAAATTTCCCTCCAGCCCGGCCAATCGCGCCCGCCGCTGTACGATCTCGCCTACCGCGGCCGGAGACAGGGCAGGGCCGACGCGCTGCTTCCACAGCCGTCGGAAGATCGCCCCTTCAGTAATCCCGGCTGCGTCCAGCCAGTCCTGCAGCGCGAGGGCGGCCCGATCGAGCACCGGCTTGTCCGGGGTCGAGCTCGCGGTGACGCCGGCCTGCTGGGTCTTGCTGTGCTCCAGGCGGTAGATGTAGCCCGCCTCGCCGATCCGGCGCAGGTCGCGCAGGTCGGCGGCGGCGATCTCACTGCGCCGGCGGCCACCGCTGGCAAACCCGAAGCAGAGTAGGGCGCGATCCCGTATTCCTTCCAGGCTGTCGTCGCAGGTGGCCAGCAGGGCTTCCAGCTCGGGCAGGGTGATCGCGGTCTTCTTGCGCGGCCGCTCGCCGCGTTTGACTGCGGCTCGGGCGGCGCGGCTGAGCACGGTGCGGATCGCTGGCTGTTCGCAGGGATTGGTCGCCTGTTTGAGCCTGTGCGCGGTGGACAGCACGGCGACCCGATGCCGCACGGTGGCCAAGGTCCAGGGCCCAAGCTTGGCCTTCAGGCCGGCCGCCACCAAGGCTTGGTCCACGATCGGCGGCAGCTCCCACACCAGTTCGCCCTCAGCCGAACGGCGTTGCACATGGTCAACGACGAACTGCAGCACAGTGGCCTCGGGGACCGGCAATGCCAGCTCGATGCCATAGCGCGCCGCATGCCAGCCGGCCCAGTAGCGCAGTGCACTGGTGTAGCTGCGAGTAGTGTTCTCGGCCGCCGCTTCGGCCAGCAGCTCGCGCACCGCGTCCGCCGCCTGTTGCGCCAGCTGTTCGGGCAGTACCAGCTGGTGGACGGTCTGGATGAGAGCGGCACTAGTGGAATTATCATTCATAGTACGTAATGTACGATACGAACAAGCATGCGTAGCCACGATAATCATCACTTATCGCCAGTACGCAGACAACGGGGTAGGGCACCGACACAAGAGACCTTTCATGGCCCGAGGCATCACAGAATCTGACGTCCACGGCGCGGCCGATGAGCTGGTGGCCGCCGGCGAGCGGCCGACAGTCGAGCGCATCCGTGCACACTTGGGCACCGGCTCGCCGAACACGGTCACGCGCTGGCTGGAGACTTGGTGGCGAGCGCTCGGGGGCAGGTTGCAGGACAAGAGGCAGGCGTTTTCCACAGCCGAAGTACCAGCGGCAGTGGCCGCCCTGGCAGGGGAGTGGTGGGGTTTGGCCCTGGAGGCGGGCCGCGCCATCGCCGTAGAGAGCCTGACCGGGGACCGCGCCCTTCTGCTCAGCCAGCAAGACGCACTGGACCAGGCACGCGCCTCGTTCTCGGATGAAGCGGCCGCGCTTCTCGATCGCGCCGAGGCGGCAGCTCAGGCCGAACGGGCCGCCGCGGCACGAATAGCCGAGCTGCAGCGACTGGTTAGCCAGCTCGAAGGAAGACTGGAAGAAGTTGCCCAGCAACGCGATTCCGCGTTGACGCGCGCAGACGTCGCGGAAACTTTGCGACAAGCCGCGGAGCTGCGCGTGCAAGCGTTGCAAGAGGCCGCTCAATCGGAACGTGAGTCAGTGAGCCAACATATCCGCGCCGTCGAGAATCGTGCCCTGAGCGAGATCGATCGGGCGCGCCAGGAAGTCAAAGAGCTGCGCCGCCAACTGGCTACCCTTACTAAGGAGAGCGCTGAAGTCCAGAAGGCTTTGCGCGAACGTGCAGACAGGTCAAACACGGAAGCTTGGGATGCGTCACGGGAGGCCGTAGTGCAGCGTGCTCGTGCCGACGCGCTTGAGCATCAGCTGGCGGAGTTGAGAAATCTCCCGGCGGATCTTGAGGCAGTCTTACGGCGTGGATCGGCGCAGTCCACCCCGCGGAAGCGGACCACTAGACCGAAGGGAAAGCCCGAAACCCTAAAGAAAGCCCAAGCAAAGAAGAAGTAGCTAGGAGCCCCGATGACGCTCAGCGTCGCGAAGCAGCGTACTGACCTCGATACCGAGTGCCTGAGCCAGCCTCCCAATGGTCGTCAAACGGCAATCCTTGCGGCCTTGCTCAATGTGGCCCAATTGCGTGCGATGCATGCCGACGACGTGAGCGAACTCTTCCTGACTGAAACCCAGTCGCTGACGCCCCCGCCGAACGGCAGCTCCAAAAGCGGCAAGGGCATTTGAACTCTCCACTAGGAGAGGTTCGATTCCGTAGCACTTACAGTCTACAGTACTTACGGTAGCATCAGCCAAGCACCGTCTATTTCGCGACAGGGGAAGCCTGTGCCTTTGTTCCTGGTCGAGCCTGACTTGAGTTTGACGTTAGAGCTGCCCATCCCTGAGGCAACTATTGCTGCATTGACTACGCAACTTGAGCAGATGGAAGCGGCGGGCGAAATGAAAGCTTATTGCTCAAGGCTTGCCGCAGAGATCGCCAGGTTGTTGCCGGAACTCGTTAACTGGGAATGCAAGGCACCCACGAGCGCACAGCTGGCATTCGCACTATCTCTGTGTAGGAAGCTGGGCATAGAGTTGCCGTCGGGAGCAACCGACAGTCGGGGAGCGATGTACAGATTCCTCGCAGTACACGCCCCCCGCGACCCCGGACTCAAATAGTTTGGCTTTCAGGTACAGATACGGAGAAGCACCGACATGAACGATCAGAAGAAGCCCAGCGCTCAGAAGAAGCCCAGTGCTGACCCAGAACATGAGGACGTCGACTACGACGCGTGGTTCCGGGCCCAAGTAGAGATTGGGCTTGCGGCGGCCAGAGCGGGAATGGTCCTCCCTCATGAGGAAGTGAAAGCAAGATTTTCGCTGCTGCACGAACGTGCTGTGAATAACAAGATCGGCGGAGACTAGAGCCAGAAGCCTGGAGTTGTTTGGTAGGGCCACTCTGCTCGATCCGAAGCGCTGCAGTTTCATAAAATCGACAACAACTACGAATTTCGATCAGGACACAGCGATTAGGCTCACCAGCAAATGAGGAAGCCCCTGCCGCTGTCCCTAGTCGATCCGGGTATTGGGGCCATCGGATGCGGCCGATAGTCATGCCGCTATGTAGAGGTTCCTTGCCGTCAATGCGCCGCAAAGGCCCAGGCCAGATAAGCCAATCTGGGAGTTTAGGTACAGATGCGGAGACTTGCCGATGGATGTTGAGACGACTGACGGAAGTTCGTGTCCATGAATTGCGCAGGCCTTGGACAAAAATTCCGTACGAATCAATAGGGGGCGCGATCCTTCATAGAAGGACAAGAACTAGAAGAACTGACAGAGCCACATCCAAATCCACCGGAGCCGAGCGACGGCGGCCCTGACGCCTTTTCGCATAATGTATATTATGTAAACACCAAGCAGGCCACCCAGTCCCTACAACCCAAACCTCAGCCGCCCCACAAACCCAGCCGCAAACCCATCAATGCCGTCCACCCCGACCACCGCCCCCATCCTTCCGCTGTGCCGTCGCGCGACTCTCCACGAATTCCGGGAAGGTTTCCGCCAATGACGCTGTGTCCGGCAGGATGTAGAACAGGCCGCCGCGCTCGAACGTCGGTCGGACGATCTGCTCGTAGAATTCTGGCGAGACGTTGATACACCCGTGAGTGACACGGTTGTCGTCAGGCGATGGCGATGCAAGGCGTTCGACGCGCTTCTCGGCCGGTACGCCGGTAGCCGTCGGGTGTAAGGAAACTGACGAATCGTAGTCCACCCACAGGACGCGCCCAGCGTCGATGGAAGGACCGAAACCGCCGACAAACCGACCGGCGGGCGTGGTGCGATCCCGGCCCGGGATTTCGCGCAGCGCGAGGCCGGCGACGCCGGGCGCCGAATGGTCGCCGATCGCCGAGCCAAATAGTGCGGGTGCGGCGCCGCGAAGCCGGCCGTCGCCGCCGAATACCAGGATCTGTGCGGCGGCCTTGTCGATGACCGCGAATGGGTAGCCCTGGCTGTCTTTGCTGGCGGTAACCCAGCCGGCAAGCTCGATGACGGTGTCGGAGACTTCCTGGCCCTGCGGAAGCTGGTCGACTGCGGCTACGGGTTGCGCGACGGGCTCCTGGGCGTTGACCACGCCGATGTTCGAGAACGCTAGCGTCAGCGCCAGCGCGCCATAAGCGACCCGGGTCGCAGCGTGTATGCGCGTATTGATGGCACGTTTCCTTCAACTAAAGACTGCAAACCAAAGAGACCGGTGGCCCGTAAAGGCCGCCGGGTCTCGAGTTCTAAAGCTGGTCACACACTCCGCAATAGCGACTAACCGCGTGGCACCTTGCGTGGCGCCGTTTCCAGCTTCTGGACGCGGCTCTCGATCTGGTCCAGCCGCTGGTTCGCTTGCTGCGCGGACTGATTGGCCGATTCGGCGCTCTGGGCGGCGCTCTGCACCTTTCCGTCGAGCTGGTCGAGGCGTGAGTTGATCGTTGCAAACTCATCTGTATAGGTGGCGCACCCGCCAAGGCCCAGGGCGGCGACGATCGCCACGCCGAACGTGCGCACCATCGCCGGATTTTTCTTGGTCAGAATCATTCCAATCTCCTTCGTATGGGACCCGGAAATATAGTGGCCCTTGAGCCATGGCTAGAGCCGATATCACCGTACGTTGGAATATGTAGATGAATTGTGAGGATGAAGCCTACGCTACAGGGCCGCCCTACCCAGGTCCAGTTGGAGGGCGACTGCCTTGCGGCCCATGGCGACGATTTCATCGACCACCGCCGCTGCGTGCTCAGCGCTGTCGCGATAAGTGATGATCAGGTCGCCCCAGGCACGGCTGGCGCCGGTGACGAGCGAGATCTTTGACATCGAATGGCTCCTTTGAGGGGTGTTTGCTGGAGCACAGTCTGCTTCCGCCTGGCCCGGCCAGGTTGCCTATACCTGCGCGATGCTTGCCTGATCCGACGAAGCCGTTCCCCGCTCCGAACGCTCGCGATATCGTGTTGGACATGACCCATTCCCTCCTCCTCGACCAGGTGCGTCGCCATGCCATGGCGCACGCCGATCAAGACGGCGTTGCCAGCACGCCCATCCGTGGATTGACGACGATCTGCACCACGGTGCCCGGCGAGCTTCAGTACGCGATCTCCAGACCAATGGTGGTGCTGGTGCTTCAAGGCGGCAAGCGCGTGAGCCTGGGAAAGCAGACCTTCGACTTCGGCGCAGGCGATTCGCTGGTGATCACGGCCGACGTGCGCGAATACGGGCGCTTCTTCGGGCTGCCGCCGGCGAAGGACATCAAGGTCGCGCTCGGTCGCCTCCAGGCTTCCTGAGACGCGCCAGCCTGGTCGTCGCTACACTAGCGGCCCTGCTTTCCGGTCAGCCACATGCCCTCCCCCATTCGCCTGGCCCAACGCGTCGCCGAACTCCTGGGCGTTTCGCGCGCCGATGCCGAGCAGTACGTGCGCAATGGTTGGGTGTCAGTCGACGGGCAAGTGATCGAACTGCCCCAGCATCGCATCACCGACGAGCGCGTGGAGATCGATCCCACTGCGCGCCTGGAGGCGGTGGAACCGGCGACGATCCTCTTGCACAAGCCCGCCGGCTTCGATGCGATCGCCGGGCCCAATCCGGCCGCCGCACTGGTCACGCCGGCCAGCCGCTGGGCTGATGATCTGTCCGAGGTGCGGCTACTGCAGCGCCACTTCCATCGCCTGACGCCGTTGGTACCCCTGGATACCGACGCCAGTGGCCTGATGGTGCTGAGCCAGGACCGCCGCGTGCTGCGCCGCCTGGGCGATGAAGCCGACCAGATCGAGCACGAATACATTGTCGAGGTCAGCGGCGAGCTGGCGCCCTACGGCCTGCACAAGCTGGCCGAAGGCATGGCCGTAGGGGGGCGCACCCTGCCCTGTAAGGTCAGCTGGCAGAACGAGACCCGGCTGCGCTTCGCGATCAAGGGTGCCCACGATGGCGATCTGCGTGCCTTGTGCACGCAGGTAGGCCTGCAAGTGCAATCGATTCGTCGCCTGCGTATCGGCAAGGTGCCGCTGGGCAAGGGGGCGGACGGCGCCATGCCGGCCGGGCAGTGGCGCTATCTGCCTGCCGGCGAGCGGTTCTGAGAACCCACTCCGTCTAGTCGTCGTCGTTGGCCGCCGCTTCACGGCCCTGCTGGCGGATCAATGCCTCTTCGCGCGCATCGTTGATCGCGTGGCGGACACTGTCCAGATCGATGCTGGATTCGTCGGCCTCGAAGTGGCCCGTCAACACGCTGTCCGGGCGCAACTCGCCGGCCTGGAACAGCGCCCACATTTCTTCGCCATACCAGGTGTCCAGCAACTCCGGCGCCCAACGGCCGAGGCTGGCGGTGAGGTTGTTGACGTCGCGCAGCAACATCGTGCGCGCGGCATTGTTGCCGGCGGCACTGACTACCTGCGGGAAGTCGATCACCACCGGGCCATCGGGACCGACCAGCACGTTGTAGGCCGACAGATCGCCATGGATCAGGCCACAGCAGAGCATCAACACCACTTGCCGCACCAGCACCCGGTGATAGTCACGCGCCTGCTCGGCGCTCAACTCCACCTCGCCCAGGCGCGGCGCCGAGAAGCCCTCGGCATCGGTCACCAGTTCCATCACCAGCACGCCGTGGAAATAGCCGTAGGGCTCGGGCACGCGCACGCCAGCGGCGCGCAATTGGTACAGGGCTTCGACCTCGGTGTTCTTCCACGCCGCTTCCTGCTGCTTGCGGCCGTATTTGCTGGCCTTGCCGACCGCACGCGCCTGGCGGCTACCGCGCACCTTGCGGCCCTCCTGGTATTGCACGCGCTGCTGGAAGCTGCGCTGCGCCATGTCCTTGTAGACCTTCGCGCAACGCACGTCTTCGCCGCT
>DATLJF010000096.1:0-16482 GCA_035539015.1 Stenotrophomonas sp.
AGATGAGCGGGGCGGCGGTGCCGCAGGCAATCGCCGAATACCGCCCGGATTTGATCCTGATGGATCTGCACATGCCGGACCTGGACGGCATCCGCTTGACCACCCTGATCCGCCAGCACCCGCAGCACCAGCTTCTGCCGATCGTGTTCCTCACCGGCGACCCGGACCCGGAGCGCCAGTTCGAAGTGCTCGACAGCGGCGCCGACGATTTCCTCAACAAGCCGATCCGCCCGCGCCATCTCATCGCCGCGGTGTCCAACCGCATCCGCCGCGCGCGCCAGCAGGCGCAGCTGGCCGCGGGCGACAACTTGGCCCGCAACAACCCGGAAACCGGCCTGCCGACGCGCGCGCATTCGATGCAGATGCTCGGCAGCCTGCTGGGGCGCGCCGACGCGGGCGTGGTCTTCATCGAGATCGCCAGCGCGCTCGGCCTGCGCGAGCGTTATGGCTACGCGGCGTTCGAGCGGCTGATGAACCAGACCGGGCATCGCCTGGCGCGGGTTGCCACGCCCTTCCCGCTGGCACGACTCAACGACAACAGCTTCCTGTTGCTGGCAGACGGGCTCGATGGCGCCGCGCTGACGCAACTGGCCAGGGAAATGCGCGGTCAACTGGCCACCCAAGGTTTTGAAGTACGCGAAGGCGAATCAGTGCACCTGCGTTGCGCCATCGGCGTGACCACGCTCGAGCACGGCTTCACCGATGCCGGCAGCGCGCTGGAAGCGGCCGAACGCACCGCCCTGCAGGCACGCCTGGAGACCGAAGGCGTGCGCGTGTTCGCACCGGCAGAGGCCGAGGCCGACGCCCACCTGGAATTGGTGGACGGCCAACTCGAACTGGCCTACCAGCCGATCGTGGTGGTGGCCGGCGGCGGCACCGCGCAATACCAGGTGCTGCTGCGCCTGCGTCGTCCCGACGGCACCCTGCTGCAGGCCGGGCAGGTGATCCCGGCGGCCGAAGCGGCCGGGCGCATCGCCGATCTCGACCAGCAGGTGCTGGACCATGCCCTGGGGCTGCTGCAGCACTACCAGCACGCAACGCCACCGCTGCGGCTGTTCGTCTCGCAATCGGCGCGCACGCTGGCGCGCGAGGCGTTTGCCGAATGGCTGGAGCAGTCGCTGGCGCAACGCGCCGTGGCCGGAACGTCGCTGGTGATCGACCTGCGGCTGGATGACGCGCAGATCCACACGGTGACCTTGCAGCAGTTCTGCACCCGCATGATGGCCGCTGGGGTGCAGTTCTGCCTGAGCCAGTTCGAGCCCAGCGAAGAGAACAACGCGCTGCTCAGCCAGTTGCCGCTCGGTTATGTGCGCATGGCCAGCCGCTACGCCGCCAGCCACAACGACCCCGTGCTGCGCGACCAGCTACGCGAGGCCATCAACCTGGCCCATCGCCACGGCCTGCTGATCATCGGCCAGCAGATCGAGGATGCGCAGGCGGCTGCGGCCATGTGGATGGGCGGCGTGGACTTGATCCAGGGCAACCTGGTGCAATCGGTGGGCAAGGAACTGGATTTCGATTTCCAGAGCGCGGTGTTGTAGCCCATGGCTGCCGGCCACGGAATGGGCCTTTGGCTGTGGGTGGCGGCAGCGGCGCTGCTGCTGGCCACGTTGGTGTTTGCGCTGGTGCAACTGGGCAAGGCGCGCGAGGCGCGCCGGCAGCAGGCGTTGGCGCGCGAGCGGCTGGATAGCGCGCGGCGCGAGATCGAAGCGCTGCGCCAGGACCTGCTGCGGCACGACGAACTGGAACAGCAGATGCTGCAGGCCAAGCAGGCGGCCGAAGCGGCGTTGCTGGCCAAGGGCGAATTCCTGGCCACCATGAGCCACGAAATCCGCACGCCGCTCAACGGCATCATCCCGATGCTGGACCTGGTGTCGCGTGGCGTACTGGCGCCGGACCAGCGCGAGATGCTGCAGACCGCCACCGCCAGCTCGCTGCAATTGCTGCGCATCGTCGATGACATCCTCGACTACTCCAAGCTTGAAGCGGACAAGCTCGAACTGGAGATCACCACCTTCAACCTGCGCGAGCTGATGGATGGCGTGGTGCAGTTGATGCAGCGCGCGGCCGAGGACAAGCGCCTGCGCCTGGAAATTGCGATCGACCCGGCGGTGCGGCTCTCGGTGCGTGGCGATCCGGTGCGCTTGCGGCAGGTGCTGGGCAACCTGGTCAGCAACGCAATCAAGTTCACCGAGCGCGGCGGTATCGACGTGGCCGTGCGCCGCCTCGGCGAGACCAAGGCCCAGCACCTGCTGCGCTTCCAGGTGCGCGACACCGGCATCGGCATCGCCAGCGAGCAGCAGGCGCGACTGTTCCGCGCCTTTACCCAAGCCGATGCCTCCACCACCCGGCTGTATGGCGGCACCGGCCTGGGCCTGGTGATCTGCAAGCGCATCATCGACCTGATGGGCGGGCGCATCGGGGTGGAGTCCGAGCCTGGCGCCGGAGCGACGTTCTGGTTCGAAATCCCGTTGCTCAAGGTGATTGGCGACCTGCCGCAGGGCCATGCCCTGCGCGAAGCGCTGCGCGTGTTGCTGGTCTCCAGCGATGACCGCCTGCGGCAACGTTGGCAAACACTGATGCGCAACTGGGGCATTGGCCTGCACTGCGTGGACAGCACCCAGGAAGCCCTGGAACGGCTGCGCGCCAGCGCCGGGCAGCCACTGGGCAGCGGCTTCGACGTCGTCGTCGCCGACCATGAGCAATTGCGCTACAGCGCGCGCGCGCTGCACCGCGGCGTGGCGCGCTCGCCCGAGCACGCCGGCACGCGCCTGATCTGGCTGTATGGCGACGAGCCCCTGCCCAACGAGCTGGACGATCACCACGACCGCCTGCCGCGCCAGGCCAGCGACGCCGAGCTGCGCTCGTTCCTGATTCCCGAACGCCGCTCCTCCATGGAGGCGCCGGATCCCGTCGCGGAGGTGCCCAGCCGCGAGTCGATCGCGGCGTTGCCGGCGGCAATCGCGCACGAGCCGCGGATCCTGCTAGTGGAAGACAACCCGGTGAACCTGCTCGTGGCCAAGAAGATGCTGGCCACGCTGGGCTATGAGGCCGAGAGCGCCAGCCACGGCGAAGCCGCGCTGGACTGCCTGCGCCAGCACCGCTACGACCTGGTGTTCATGGATTGCCAGATGCCGGTGCTGGATGGCTACGCGGCGACGCGGCGCTGGCGCGGGCTGGAAGCCGACGCGGGCGCGCCGCGGCTGCCGATCGTGGCGATGACCGCCAATGCCATGGCCGGCGACCGCGAGCGCTGCCTGGAAGCAGGCATGGACGACTACCTGCCCAAGCCGGTGTCGCGCGAACAACTCGAACACTGCCTGGCGCGCTGGCTGCCGCGGCGCGCAGGCGCGGCCGAACTTGGCCAGCTCGCAGAACCGCTGGCCGAAAGCGCGACCCCGGCGATGGAATCCGGTGCGTTGCCGATCCTCGATACGGTCGTACTGGATGAACTGCACGAAGTGGCAGGCGCGGAAACGGCCGGCATCGTGCGGCTGTTCCTGGAGGACGCGCCGCTGTTGATCGCGCGCCTGGAAGCGGCCTCGGGCACGCGCGACAACGAAGAATTGCGCCAGGCCAGCCACACACTCAAATCTTCCAGTGCCAATGTCGGCGCCATTGCCCTGGCCAATGCCGCCCGGCGGATCGAACTGGCCGCACGCGCCGGGCCGATCGAACGGCCCGCGGTGATGGTGGCGCTGGTGATCGCCGAATACGCGCGCGCGCGCCTGGCCCTCAGTGGCCAGATCGCACGGCTGCAGCGCCCGCTAGCGGCGGGCGATTGATCAGTCTTCGAGCTTGGTGAGCAGGTAGTTCGGCTCGCCGATGCGCGCCACCAGGTCGAGCTGGGTTTCCAGCCAGTCGATATGTTCTTCCTCCGATTCGAGGATCTCCACGAACAGCTGGCGGCTGACGTAGTCGCTGATCGAATCGGCGTAGGCGATCGCTTCGCGCAGCAGCACCACCGCCTCGCGCTCCAGCGCCAGGTCGCAGCGGAACATCTCGGTGGGGTTCTCGCCGATGCGCAGCTTGCCCAGGGCCTGGAAGTTGGGCAGGCCTTCGAGGAAGAGAATGCGATCCGAGAGTTTGTCGGCGTGCTTCATCTCCTCGATCGATTCCTTGTACTCGTGTTCGGCCAGTTCCTTCAGGCCCCAGTTCTTCAGCATCTTGGCGTGCAGGAAGTACTGGTTGATGGCGGTCAGTTCGTTGTAGAGCGCCTTGTTGAGGAACTCGATGACCTTGCTGTCGCCCTTCATGCGCTGTCTCCCTGGTTGAGCGGGCGAACTCTAGCGCCTTCGCGCGGCCGATGAAGGAACGCGAATCGTGATCAGTTGAAGGAGCGGCCGGCGCAGGCGCCGGCGAAGACTCAGGCAGCGACGGCCAGGCCGAGGATCGGCAACGGCAGGTCGCGGCTGGCACGGGCCTGTTCCAGCAGGCCGGCGGCCATGTCCAGGCAGGAGCCGCAGTTGGAGCCGCAGCCGGTGCGCATGGTCAGTTCGGAAACGCTGCTGCAGCCGCTGGCAGCGGCTTCGCGGATCTGGTGGTCGGTGACACCGTTGCAGATGCAGACGTACACGGGCGGTCGGGCGGGAGCGCCCCCATTCGGGGCGCAGCCATTCCAGCGTAAATGCGAATTGTTGTCAATTCGATTGCATTAATCTGCGTTGAGCCGGGTCCGACGCCCCGAGCCGCCACGGTTGCGGGAGCGTTTGCGCGGGCGGTCATGGCCGGCGCTGCTTCCTGGCAACCAAGCCTCCTGGGCGGCCCCGGGCATGGCGCCCACGGCGCCCTCGCCGGCGATCCCGCGCGCCAGCGGCGCCAGGTGGCGCAAGGCGCGGGCGTAGACGCCCCGCTTGAAGATGACCACGTGCTCGACCGGGTACCAGAAATCCACCCAGCGCCAGTGATCGAACTCAGGCGTCTCAGTGTGGTTGAGATAGACGCAGGACTCGTCCCCGGTCAGGCGCAGCAGGAACCAGACCTGCTTCTGGCCAATGCAGACCTGGCGTTCATTGCGGCGCACGGCGCGACTGGGCAGGCGGTAACGCAGCCAGCCGGGCGTTGCCCCGAGCAGTTCCACATGCTCAGGCAGCAGCCCGGTCTCTTCTTGAAGCTCGCGGTACATGGCTTCAACCGGCGTCTCGTCGGAATTCATGCCCCCTTGCGGGAACTGCCAGCCATCCCGGCGCACCCTGCGGGCCCAGAAGACCTGGCCGTCCTGCCGCATCAGCACGATGCCGACGTTCGGTCGGTAGCCGTCCGGATCGATCACGATGCGGACTCCTGAAAAATCTACTGTCCCGACTCTGCCATGGCCATCGCCGGCTCACAAGCTGCGAACAAAAATATTGACAGCGGGCGCGTTGGCCGCGAAAATTCCCGGCTCCCTAGGCTATGTAGCTCAGCCGGTTAGAGCACAGCACTCATAATGCTGGGGTCGGTGGTTCGAGTCCACCCATAGCCACCAGTTCCAGGGAAAGCCTTCTACGGCAAGCCCCGCCAGCGTTTTCCAGGTCTCCGAGCGCCCACCGCTACAGAGACTGCTACAGAAAATGCTACAGCGACGCGGCACCCGATACGTCTCCAGAGTCGTCATTCCAGTCGCCCTGCGGCCGCTTGTCCGTAGGGTTGAGATCCTGCACAGCCTCCGAACGTCTGACCGTCGGACTGCGGTGCGGCGTCTGGTGCTATGGGAAGACCATGTCGGCACCCTCTTGAATCTGATCCGCCGCCGGGGTGCACGAATGACACGCGAACAACTGGACCAACTGCGAGACCGGTATCTGGCGGCGACCTTCGATGAGATCGAAGAGCGCCTGGCGCTCTCGTGGGAGGACGCCGGCCTGGACGAGCACCGCTTCGGCCTGAGCGATGAGGCTCACCGCCTGTCCGCCGGGCTGGCGAACCTGCAGTACGAACTGGCCCTGCCGCTGGCTAGGGAGATGCTTCCACAGGCAGGCCAGGAACCAGAGACTGTCCGCCTTCTGGCTCGACGCCTGATGGAAGCGAAGCTCGAGTCGATCAAGGCCGAGCTTGCTGCCCTGTCCGGCGAGCCTCTCAGGTTGCCTCAGCTTTCATCCCCCACACCCCCCGCGCCCGCAAGTCCGGAGCGCCAGTCGCCGACACCACGCATCTCAGAGCTAGCAAAGCAGTACGGGGACGAGCGGGTCGCAGGGAACCACTGGTCGGCACGGACCGAGAAGCAGTTCAGGGGCTACCTCGAGGTCCTTGGGGATCTCCTAGGAGACCCATGCATCGGGGCAGTCACCAAGGAAGACATCCGGGGCCTGGGTCATGACCTCGTACAACTACCCGCTCACGCCACGAAGCGATTCCCCGGACTGTCGGCGCGCCAGGCCATCGCCGCCGCTGGCGCCCAAGGGGACGTTGAGCGGCTGTCGCCTAACAGCGTCAACAGCTATTACCAGACCTTCCGCAGCTTCTTCGCCTGGGCCGAGCAGTACGACCATCTCCAGAAGAACCCGGCGAGCGTCTTGAGGGATGTCAAGGCGGGCCGGGCGCGCGATGACCGCGATCCTTTCGATGACTCCGATCTGGTCGCGTACTTCGCTGTACTTCAGGTAGAACGCCTCCGGTGCCCTTATCTGTACTGGATTCCCTACATCATGGCTTTCAGTGGCTGCAGGTTGGCCGAAGCCGCGCAGCTGTGCAAAGAGGACGTTCGGGAGGAGGGTGGCCTGTGGATCTTCGACTTTAATGACGACCACGAAAAGCGCCTGAAAAATAAGTCCAGTCGGCGCAAGGTCCCGTTGCATCCACGTCTAGTCGAGCTAGGGCTGCTCGAACTGATCGAACGCGCTCCTGAAGGGTTTCTTTGGCCGCCTGAGGCAAGGACGGCCACTGATGCTACGGGCAGTGCCATCGACCGCCTCCAGAAGAGACTGTCGACTCGATTGCGGAAGCATGCAGGCATCACTAACAAAAAGAAGACAGCTGCCCACAGCTTCAGACATACGGTACCGGCACGACTTAAGGCACACAGCGTGCCCGAGTACCAGATCGCCGAAATCCTGGGCCACGAGAATGAGAGTCAAAGCACCGGTCGCTACGGGAGCAGGACCGACTTGGCGCAACTCCTAGAGGTGATAAGGCTTCTGCAGCTTCCGATATGAGTCGGGGCTAAGCACGATCGCCGGATTCTGTCAGTCTCGCCTGATGGCGGCAGGCCAACAGCCAACAGCCAGTCCTGAAGGGCCACGTCACGGGAGCGCCCATGTTGACTCAGAGCCGCAGTACGTGAAGAACGCCTGGTTGGTAGGTGACCAAAAAGGTCACTATGTGACGCAGCACGCGAGTCTCACTTCACGGCCAACTACTTGTCAAGATGTTTAATGATTAAATTCCAAATGCTAGGATTGTGAAGAGAATTTATTTTTCTTCCTAAACAGCAACTTATGTCGTCATCGTCAAGAAACGAAATATCAACCTTACAGATGACTCAAATATTCCAACATCATGATCTTCGGCTCCTCAACCCGGGATATGACTCCCCGCTTGTTGACGTCCTTCAGGAGCTTGAACATCTACGAAAGCTGAACGTCGGGGGCACCACTCCGGCTGCAATCTTCTTCCAGCTCAAGAGCATCTTTCACATGCTGGAGAGCTTGGGTTCGGCCCGCATTGAAGGCAACCATACGACGCTAGCTGACTATGTTGATAGCACGTTGGAAAGAGATGCGGGCACGAAGACTGAACAGATCATGGAAATCGCGAACATCGAGCGCGCGATGGATCATATCGACGCCAAGATCAGCAGAGGAAGCCAACTCTCTCAGTTTCTAGTGCGCGAACTACACGCATTGACGGTAAGTGACTTAACTCGTGAAGGCGACCGTACTCCGGGAGCGTTTCGGTTGGGCGGTGTCAGAATCAACGGGTCGGATCACCTGCCCCCGGAAGCATCGCGCGTTCCCGACTACATGGAGGAACTGATTCAGTTCGTGAATCGCGAGGACCCAACAAAGTACGACCTTATGAAGGTGGCGCTGGCCCACCATCGATTTGGCTGGGTTCATCCTTTCTCGAACGGCAATGGACGAGTGGTACGTCTCCTCACTTACGCATTGTTGATCAAATATGGGTTCAACGTGGGCGTACTGGGCCGTGTGCTGAACCCTACCGCCGTGTTCTGCAATGATCGTGAAAAGTACTACGAGATGCTCGGCATCGCGGATAAGGGCGATACCTCTTCGCTGGAGAGTTGGTGCGAGTACGTGTTGAGCGGCATTCTCGCAGAGATGAAAAAGCTCGATAAGCTCACGGATTACAACTACCTCAGGAGAGCGATCCTCGGCCCGGCTATCTCCATGGCAATCGAACGAGCGTGGGTAACGCCGGAGGAGGCGGCAGTTTGCCGCGTAGCGCTAGAGAACGACGCCGGCATAGTGAAGTCGAGGGACCTTGAGCCTGCACTTGTTGGGCTAAACGCAAATCAGCGCACCTACCGCATACGACAGTTGGTCTCCGACAACATCCTTGCGCCTACTCACGAAGGGGCGCGCCAGTACACGCTCTGCTTTCGTAACAACAGGCTACTGAGAGGTGTCATATCCGCCCTCGTGGACGAGGGGTTCGTACCAAACCCCTTGCGCACAGCTGACTAGAAGATCTGATCAGTCGAAGCATCTGCAACCGCCTCCGAGCGTCTCACAGCCTGAATCTGCTGCGTAGGCTGCCTCCAGTCAACCGAGACCGCTCCATGTGTTATTCCGCCGAGATCCAAGCTGAGTACAAAAAGCTGGTCCGCCAGTTCGGCGCAATCATGGATTACGACGCCTTCGCGAAGCTGTGGCTGCGGCAAAACGGTGCCGAGAAGCATCCCAGGACACCCAAGGCGCTGGAGGACGCCTTCGCCGAGTGGACGAACAATCAGGAGCATGAGGTCTGGAAGGCCATCCGCGCGGGACGTGGCGATGACCTTCTGGCCTGGGAGGTCGAGCTGTTCAACCAGCAGCGACGCATCGCTGACGCAGAACGCAGGCTGGCCAGCAAGCCCACCAAGACCGCGCAGACGGAGCTGGAGCGGGCGACCCGCAAGAAGACGCAGGTCGAGGGGTGGCTAGCCGACCTGCGTCGGCAGGAACCCAGGGCCAAGGACTTCCGGATCTTCCCCGGATGGTGGGCACCGGTGGTCGTCTCGGAGAACGGACAACGGGTGATACGACCGATGCGATACCAGTGCCGGCCGCCGATGGCTCCTGTGAGCTACGACAAGGACTACCCAGGCACCTACAACGCCCGGCGGGACAACCTTGAGCGCGCCTGGAAGGACCTGTTCGGCTACCGTCACGGCTTGATCGTGGTCCGGCGCTTCTATGAGAACGTCGAGGGGCCAGACGGCAAGAACGTCGTGTTCCAGTTCCAGCCCCGTGACAAGTCCCCGATGCTGGTCGCGTGCCTGTGGTCGCACTGGAAGGACCCACAAGGCGTCGAGCCGGACCTCTACAGCTTCGCAGCGATCACCGACGAGCCGGAGCCAGAAGTAGCGGAGGCTGGCCATGATCGGACGATCATCAACATCAAGCCCGAGCACGTCGATGCCTGGCTGAATCCCGATCCTAACGATCTCGCGGCCATGCATGAGATCTTCGATGACAAGATGCGTCCCTACTACGAACACAAGGCCGCCGCGTAGGAGCACACCATGCCAGTGACTTCGCTCCCCCGGCTTCTGCTGCTCATTGGACTGCTGGTCTCAGCGGGGTGCGCAAGCGACCCTAAGTTGTCCTCCGTTTACCCGGCTGCCTGCGATATCAGTGCCCTGCATCCGGCGGACTATCGGGCCGACGAATGGTGTGTTCTCGATGCCGCCGCGAAACGGTGCAGCGCCCTCTCCGACCATTGCTTGATCACCTGCGAACTCGCTCACGGCGCCCAGAACGTCGGCGGGGGTTGCGAGCACGCGTGCTTCGCGGGAACAGCCAATACGCCGGAGAACGTCGCCAAGAACGGGGGCGACTTCTACCCGCCAGAGGCCATACCCTGCCTTAGAGCTAATGCCGCGAAGCGTCGGGCAGAAGGTACGCCATAAGTAGCGAGAACGACCCAGCCCGCTTCCCGCAGCTCAACTACTTGCCGCCCCAGGTAACAACTTAGGACACTTAAACGTGGCCTATCCTCGCGCTCCTGAGGAGAGCGCCGAAGCGCAGGCGAGGAAGAACGCCAGCGCTGATGGCAACCTCGCCAGGCGCAGGTCACCTCGGTATTTTCTGGCGGGGCTGGTCACAATCGATAAAAGTGTTGGATGATTCGCCCAACTCACCGGCCGTAGGGGGCTGCCATGGATGGAAAGGTGTTAGTTGCTTTGATGTTGGCGTTGGCTCTGGCGGGCTGTTCCGGAGCTGCCTCGGGGGACATCGAACAGGTCCGACTCGCCGAGGCAAAGTCTGCGGCGGACGTCGCAGCAGTTCGCCAGGAATCTGATCACCTCAAGGAGCAGATTACGGCGATGACGCAGCAGATCCAGACTCTTCACACCCAGGTTAGTCAACTCCAGGCAGATCAAGCCGTCAATGAGGTCTTGCGGTCCTCTGACCAGATCGCTTTTTTGAGGCCAGGAAACGACGGATACTCGTTAGTTCGATCCGACCTTGGCGTACTGACCGTAACTCTTGACGATGTGCAGCCGTATGCAAACGGGTCGCGGATCTTGTTGAAGTTCGGCAACCCCTTGGCCACTACCATCGACGGCTTGAAGGTCAAGCTCCAGTGGGGGAGTGTCACGGCGAATGACGTTCCGGATCCCGAGGCGATGCGAGAGAAGGAGTTGACCTTCAGTCAATCACTCCCTGCCGGGGCGTGGACATCGCTACCAGTTGTTCTTGAGGGGGTGCCTCCGGCTGCACTCGGCTACGTGCGTGTCGCTCAAGTTGCGCATACTGGAATCTCACTGAGACGTCAGTAGGTCAAGTTAATGTCCGACTTGGTAGATCAGGAGAAGCTGCTTGCTGCGATGGTCGCCCTATCCGCGCGCCTAGACGCTCTGACCTGGGCTGTGGGCGCCCTGATCGACTCTCATCCGAACCCGGCGGGCGTCCTGGCCGCATGGAACGCGCGTCTTGACCAGGCGTCGGCCGGAGGCTTTGAGGCTGGCCATGCAGGCTACCGGGAGCGTTACGCCCAGGAACTGGCCGCATGGACGCAGGATCTTGAGATCCGAGCAAAGGCGCGCCAGGGTGGCGATCAGTGAACCGGGAGTTCGCCCAGGCACTTGTCCAGCAGATGGGGCGGGAGGTGCGCCACATGTCACGCTGTGACTTCGACTACACATGGTGGCGCGAGCGCGTACAGGCCGTGACTGAGCGTTGCCCTCCGGAGGACAGGCAGGCGATCTGGCAGTTGGCGTTGTGGGAGCTGGATGCGCTTGCTCTGCTACCACACGGGGAAGCCCGGCTGCACTAACGGAAGCACTCAGGCGCTTCCGCATCGCGCGTACAGCAGTCTCCCAAGCATGGCCTTGCAAGGCGCCTGGAACTCGCTCGACCGTGGCACCCAACGAAGGCAGGGGAGCGAGGAAGGGCAACTTCACAGTGCCTGACCGAGTCGCGGATTTTGGTGCAAAACTTCCGAGCGGGATCGATGATCTGATCCTCGCCAAATCCCCCCCTGGCCCCCTCGGCCTCGCGGGAGGACCACCTGGATTCACTTGTGGACGACGACTGGCACCGACCGTACTGTCGCCGGTCGCTCTGCTGTCACGCCTTGAGGCTCCACGTAGAGGCTCGCCAGGAAACTATCGCCTGAGTCACCTCGTCGCCTCGCGAGCGCGTAAGGTCACGGTACTTGTACGGAGACGTGCTGGCCTGGAGGATGGGCACGCCGTTGTGGATATCACCGGCGAGCCAGGTGAGATAGTCGCGTCCGCGCTGCCTGTACTGCAGGATCTCCGCCGGAGTCATCAGGATGAGGTAGCTGTAGCTGATGAAGCTGTGGCTGCAGTTCGCGTCCAGCAGCAGGTGCCCGCCGTCCTCAAGAAGGAACCAGCAGTGCGGCTCGTGATCCAAGACCTTCATCACTGGCACCTACTCCTCCTCAGAGTCGTACGGGAGATATATCAGTGAGACGAGGCGGGCGGAACGATCCACGATTGACAGGACACGCGGGTTGGGTAGCATACGGCGCAACGCTCGTTAGTCCAAACAATACCCATGCGCCTGGTATTTTACTTCCGCGTCTCCACCGCTCGTCAGGGCGCCTCCGGTCTTGGTCTCGAGGCCCAGAGGGCGGCATGCACCGCATTCGCCAGCTCGCGCGGGGCCACTGTTGTCGAGACGTACACCGAAGTAGAGAGCGGGAAGCGAAACGACCGCCCCGCTCTCCACAAGGCCCTTGAGCTGTGCCGGATCACTGGAGCCACGCTCCTCATTGCGAAGTTGGACCGGTTGTCCCGCAATGCTCGCTTCTTGCTAGAGCTGCGCGACTCCGGCGTGAGGTTCATGGCGGTGGACATGCCCGACGCGAACAATCTGACCGTTGGGATCCTGGCCCTGGTGGCCGAGCAGGAGCGAGAGGCAATCAGCAGTCGTACCAAAGCCGCCCTGCAGGCTGCCAAGGCGCGCGGCCAGGTGCTGGGCAACCCGAACGGAGCCGCCGCGCTGAGGCGCGCAGGGAAGGGCTACGAAGCATCTCATGCGGCGGTCCAGGTCCGCGCCGACGCCCACGCAGAGCGACTTCGGAGCATCGTCAGGGACCTCCAGGCTGCAGGGGTGACGTCCTTGGGGGCGATCTCGGCCGCCCTATCGACGCGGGGCGCGCTGACTCCCAGAGGTGGGACAACTTGGCACAAGGCTACCGTCCGGGCCTTGTTAGATCGGCTCGAAGGTAGATGAGCTGGTCACCAGCGTCGTGTAGTCAGCGTAGAAGTTTCTGAAATCCTACGGCGCGATTTGATTACCCCTGACCCTCCCGCAGATGACTCATCGACTCGTGTCGGCAAATGACATCTTCGGCCAGCCGGTCTGACTATCTGGGCAGTGGCCCACCGCGCCCGGCAGGCGCTCACCTACTCGAATAGACCATCTTTCGATTACCCCTCACCCAAGGCGGCGCCAGCTGCGTTTCGGCACCCACCCTCGGTGATACCCGTAAGCGACCGAGGCGTACTCCGCTTCTGGCTCTTCCCTTGAGCCGGCCTCCTAAGGCCTCGGATTGAGTACCGCCCAAGACGGTGGCTCCTAGGTGATACCCGTAAGCAAGAGAGACCTAGAGAGCTGCCCAGCCAAGGTTCGCTCCACGGGCTTGTTTTAGGTCACACCCAAGGCGGGCATATCAGGTGATACCCATAACCACAGGCCGGCCCCGCCAGCCGGACAGGTCGGCATGAACCCAGGCCCTGGCGTTGGTGGAGGCACTGGACCCGAGGGCGCTAGCGGCCCGTAGGCGTGATTCGACCACCGCTAGGCAACGGTGATCCTACCCCCTTCCCCCCCCACATAGGCTCGGACTTTGACCTTTACCTTCCCCCCCGTAGACGGCGCGGTAGTTGAGCACTGCGGCGGCTTCTACTCGAGCGTGACCCTGACGTCAGATGGTGGTCGACAGCATGCCCTGGATCGGATGGAAGCCCGGGGCAGCCTGCACAGGCCGAACAGCAGACGCGGCCAGGCATCGCAGGACAGTCCGCATATCCGTCGGCGGGCGCCTAGGCGGCCTCGAATCCCATCGCAAGTCGGTCTCGCCGACATTCCGTCGCGCCTGAAGCTCATGGGTTTCACTGTCAGCACGGGCACGGCCTACCTCTGCGCGTGGGTGATGCTGGCTGGCCCAGGGTCCCACTACAGCGTGTCCGTCCCAACAGGTCAGCCGGCTCACACGATCCTGTCCGGCATCCGGCGGCAGATGGCAGAACACCCGGACGACCCACGGTGCGACGTCTGGCTAGACCCCGAAACGCTGCGTCTATGCCTAGGCTGGAGGGAAGACGGACAGGAGGCATTCCTCCCGCGCTCACTGTTCGGTCTGGAAGCTCTGGCCAATCGCGGCGACACAATCGATGTCCCGCACTCGGTGTTCCCGGCCACCATGTCCCCCTCTATGCGTGCTCGCGTCCTGCATGTCGACTTCGCCTTGTCTCGTGGAGATGCCCGCGTTTGGATCGAGACGCGAGACGAGAAGCCTGGATACTTGACGGTCGAGCGTGTGACGGACCCGTCGGCAGTGATTCCGGAGAAGGGGGTCATAGGGAAGACCAGGACGGCACGTCCGGAGCCACTGGGGAATGATGACCCCGCCAAGAGGTGCTATGTCGAAGCCGAGGAAGTGCTCGCGCTACTGGAACGCGCGCTCTGGGGCCTGCACGATCACCCACTGACCGGGAATCGCAGCCCCGCAATGATCTATCAGGAGCTGAGTCGCATGAGTGCTCTCGTGGCACCCAGCGCGCTGCCGAACGAGCGCGGGGAGATGGACTGGCTTCTCGGCCAGCTGGCTCCCTATGCGCTGCGTACAGTGGTTCCCAAGCGAGCCTGAAGCCCCTGCAGTCTTTCCCCTGCCACTTTGGCGGCGGCAGGACTGCAGGGCAGCACGCGCTCGCACCCATCTGTCTTTTTGCCCGGAACGTTCCCCGACGACCTGACGGTCACTGCGCTACGTCGCGATAACGCTGCCGCAGCCGCTAATGGCATCGCCCGCGCCCGGCTAGTGTCAATGACATGTCCCGCCGAGGTCGCGGCCAGCCCGTCCTTCCGTGACTACAAAGTGACGTAGGCGGTCTCGTCAACCCGACTACCATCCGGGTTTGTCCAAGACACCACTGCGTTGAATGACGACGGGCTGTCGAGGTAGATAGCAGCCAGGAACGCAATGGTAGAACCTGGCTCGATGATGGGCGCCGGAAACTTCGCTTGATAGTCCTGCTCCACTACCGGGTTCGCTCCACCGTCCCCGTCGAAACGCACAGACACATCGGTCGCGCGCGCCGGCCCCAAGTTGGTGACCTGGAAACGATAGGTGCGCCCGTCACGCACCAAGTCGAGCTTCACGTGTGCGATGGGCTTCCTTTCATTGGTCACCAGCAACTCGAGCTGCTTTTCGTGCAACTCGGCTGTCGCGCGATTCTGTCTGAGCTGGGCCGCCTCTAGCTCATCGATGCGGGTGCGCTGCTGGCTCGCTCGCATGAGCGCTATCAGTCCGGGAACAACCGCCAGTAATGCAATGAGGAGTGTAAGCACCTCGAATCGAGACATGGCTCCCTCCGTCCGCTTCGTCCGTTGCTACCCGACAATGGTCGAGTTCTGATGTATGACAAGACATGCCGCGCGTGCTGCTTGAGTCGGGCCTGGTCGTCAGCCCCTGACCTTCGTACGCGCGGTTTCACAATGTAACCCTAAGGCCACCCTGACGCACCGGGGACGGTGGCGGTAGGGCTGCCAACGTTGCCAGCCCTTCCAGTCGAGGGGAAGGTCTGGCACGCTCTGCGCCCTCAGCCACAAGGAGAGGGCATGCGCATTTCGAAGCAGCAGCAGATTGCAGGGGCACCGGCGGTGCTACTTCGTGACGCCTTCAAGAGGCTGCGGGATGGCGGCCCTTGGACACGTTCCGATCTTGCGGCCGTTCTAGGACTAGAGGACGTCACCTCCATTCTGGCAACTCTCCGGGCCGAGGGGTTTGTCGAGCCTGACGACCGGTTCGTTGGGGAAGAACCCCTTTACCGCCTGACCGCCGATGGCGGCGCCCTGGCAAATGCGAAGGCAACTGCACCGATCGCGCGCGCAACCGCAGAGAGGCTACTGCGCGGCGTCGTGGACAGGGCCGGGGAGATGAATGCTCGCTCGGACTACTTGCACTACGTACGCGAGATTCGGGTCTTCGGGAGTTACCTGTCGGATGCCCAGAAGCTCGGCGACCTGGATCTCGTCGTACAGGTTGAGCCGCGTTTCGAGGGAGAGGCCTACAGAGTCGCCCATCAGGCGTACATTCAGAAGGAGGAGGCAGAGGGACGTCGCTTCAGGGACCACCTCGATCTTCTCCTTAGCCCGGCGCAGGACTTCTTTCGAATCCTTCGAGGAAACTCGAACTACGTGAGCTTGACCACGCCAGATGATGACGTGTTGGCAACGGCCACTCAGTGCACGGTGTACACGTTCGATAGCGACGCTCCGAACTGATACGTGGAGTGCTACAGTTTTCGTTCTGCTCTTGGTTGCTGTTCTGACCGGAGTACCGTGGACACGTTGAGTGCTCGTAGCTTGGTGGGGGGGTAGTGCTACTCCACCCATAGCCACCAGGGTCCGCTTGCGGATCAATGGGTTGAAGGAAAACCGCCGAGAGGCGGTTTTTTGTGGGCGCGGCTAACGCCCGCCACTGACGTCCAGGATCGAACCGGTCACATACGAAGCTGCGTCGCTCAGCAGCCAGACGATCGCTTCGGCCACTTCCTCGGGAAGGCCCGGGCGCCCCATCGGCGTTCCCGATCCCAGGCGCTCGGCGCGGTCCGGTTGTCCGCCGCTGGCGTGGATTTCGGTG
>DATLJF010000097.1:0-3533 GCA_035539015.1 Stenotrophomonas sp.
GCCCACCAGGTCGGCGGCATCGGTACCTGGTCCATCGCCCCGGACGGCGAGCAACTGCAGTGGTCGCCGCAGACCGCCGAGATGTTCCAGTCGGCACTGCCGGGGCTGCGCGTGCCCGAATTCCTGCAGCGCGTGCACGCGCAGGACCGGCGCCGGATCGCGCGTGCGTTGGCGCGTGCCTGGCGCGGCGAAGAGCCGCTCGATATCACCTTCCGCCTGGTGCTGCCCGAGCTCGGTGAGCGCTGGGTGTCGGCGCGTGGCGCACTGGTCGAGGACGGCCACCCCGCGCGGCGCATGACCGGCACGGTGGTGGATGTCAGTGAGCGGGTGGAGATCCAGTCGATCGCGCTCGATGCCCAGCGCCAGTTCCGCCTGATCTTCGAGCTCAACCCGCTGCCCTGCCTGTTGTTCGACGCCGAAACTGGCCTGTTTCTCGAGGTCAACCCGGCTGCGATCCGCGAATACGGCTACAGCCGCGAAGAATTCCTGCGCCTGCGCCTGGCCGACATCGAGCCGGCGCTGCAGGAATCCCTGCACGCGCCCTCGGTGCCGCTGTTCGGCGACAGCGCGGTGCCCTTGCTGCATGTGCATCGCCGCCGCAACGGCGGTTTGATCGATGTACGCGTGCACAGCTCGCAATTGGAGATCGCCGGCATCTCCGCGCGCCTGGTGCTGGCCGAAAACGTCAGCGACCATATCGCCTACCAGCGTGAGCTGGCCTACCGCGCCAGCCACGATGCCGCCACCGGCCTGCTGACGGTGAGGGCGCTGGCCGAGTGGCTGGACCGCGAGCAGCGCGATGCGCGCTACCACATCGCCCACGTGGAGCTGCGCGGGCTGCAGTTGATCGGCGACACGCTGGGGCGGGAAACCGGCGAAGCGGTGCTGCGCAATCTCAAGCAGCGCCTCAAGGCGCTGGCCGAACGTTATGGCTGGCTGGCGTTCCAGCCGGCCGAGGATTTCGTCTTCGCCATTGCCGGGCAGCATTCGCTGGACGTGGTCATCGAGGTGCTGGTGGCCAGCCTGTCCGAGCCGGTGCAAGGACGCGACTCCTTCCACCAGCTCGACCTGCGGATCGGCGTGGCCAGCCATCCCGATGATGGCCAGGCGGCCGAAGAGGTGATCGGAAAGGCCGCGCAGGCGGCCCATGCCGCGCGCGAAGAAAGCGAACCGGTCGTGCGCTTCGACGCCGGCATCGAGGCACGACTGAGCGAGCGCCTGCACATGGCCGGGCGCCTGCACCAGGCGATCGACCGCAATGAGTTCGTGCTGCATTTCCAGCCGATCTTCGACTGTCGCAAGCGCCGGCCGGTCGCGCTGGAAGCACTGGTGCGCTGGCGCACCGGCGACAACGCATGGATGCTGCCGGGCGAGTTCATCCAGCTGTGCGAAGACACCGGCCTGATCCTGCCGCTGGGCCGCTGGGCGCTGCGCGAGGCGGCGCGCGCCCAACGCCGCGTGGCCGACAGTGGTTGGCGCGACCTGCCGGTAGCGGTGAACGTTTCGGCGCTGCAGTTCCACCACAGCGACCTGGCCGCCGATGTAGCAGCGGCTTGCGAGGAGTTCGGCGTCGCGCGCGGCGGCCTGCACGTGGAGCTGACCGAAAGCAGCCTGATGCGCCAGCCGCTGCGCGCCCTCAAGGCAATGCACGGGCTGCACGCGCAGGGCGTGTGCATTTCACTGGATGACTTCGGTACTGGCTTCTCCAGCATGTCCTACCTGCAGCACATGCCACTCGACTCGCTGAAGATCGATCGTTCCTTCGTCGGTGACGTCGAACTGGAAACGCGCAACGCGTCCATTTGCCGGGCGCTGATCACCCTGGGCCACAACCTCGGGTTGAAGGTCATTGCCGAAGGCGTGGAGCAGGAAGCGCAGTTGGCGTGGCTGGCGGCCAATGGCTGTGACCAGGTGCAGGGTTGGCTGCTGGGCCGGCCGGCGCCGCTGGACGAGCTGCTGGCCAAGTTGCAGCCGGCGCCGGGCTGAGCCCGACGCCGGCGCGGCAGCTCTGGCTCAGCCGTTGAGCAAGGCCATCGGTGCCTCGGGATAACGAGCTCCGGCGGCGGCATCAACGGGGAACACGGCTTCGATCCGGGCCAGGTCGGCAGCCGACAACTGCACATCGAGCGCGCCCAGATTCTCGTCGAGGAAGGCCGCGCGCTTGGTCCCGGGGATCGGTACCAGGTCCTGGCCCTGCGCCAACACCCAGGCCAGGGCGAGCTGGCTGGCGGTGATGCCTTTCTCCGCCGCCATCGCCTTGACCTGATCGACCAGGGCGAGATTGCGCGCGAAGTTCTCGCCCTGGAAGCGTGGCGAACGCCGGCGGTAGTCGTCGGCATCGAAATCCTCCGGCGAACGGACCGCGCCGGTGAGGAAGCCGCGGCCGAGCGGCGAATAGGGCACGAAACCGATACCCAGTTCGCGCGTGGTGGCAAGTACGCCGTTGCCCTCGGGATCGCGCGTCCACAGCGAGTATTCGCTTTGCACCGCGGTGATCGGGTGCACGGCATGGGCGCGGCGGATCGTGGCGGCGGCCGCTTCAGACAAGCCCAGGAACCGCACCTTGCCTTGCTCGACCAGGCGCGACATCGCCCCGACCGTGTCTTCGATCGGCACGTTGGGGTCGACCCGATGCTGGTAGTACAGGTCGATGTGATCCACGCCCAGGCGCTTGAGGCTGCCTTCGCAGGAGGCCTGCACATATTCGGGCCGGCCATCGGCGCCACGCACGGCCGGATTGGCCGGGTCCAGGCGGAGGCCGAACTTGGTCGCCAGGAACACCCGGTCGCGGCGGCCGGCAATCGCGCGGCCCACCAGCACCTCGTTGGTATGCGGGCCATAGACATCGGCGGTATCGAACAGCGTGACCCCTTGTTCGAGGGCATGGTGGATCACGGCGATCGAAGCATCGTCATCATCGTGGTTGCCGTAGAAGGCGCTCATGCCCATGCAGCCGAGGCCGAGGGCGGAAACTTCGGGGCCATTGCGGCCGAGCGTGCGGGTTTGCATGGACATCTCCTGTGGGGAAGGAATCAGGCGCGGCCGGCGATGCGGGTACCGCCGGACATGAGCTGTTGCGGCAGCGGCATGCGCAGGAAGCTGTGCGGGAAGGGCGCCGGCACTTCGCTGGCGGCATCAAGTGCCTGCCATTGTGCGGCTGTGAGGTGCAGATTCAACGCCGCGAGATTTTCCTGGAACTGCGCCAGCGTACGCGCACCGAGAATTGGGATCGGTCGCTTGCCCGGACGTTGCAGCAACCATGCCAATGCCATCTGAGCCGCCGAAGTGCCGGCTTGGGCAGCGACTTCACGCACGACCTCGGCAACGGCCAGTGAGCGCGCCGTCAGTGCCCCGTTGACCTGGGCCACTGCACGCCGCGAGCCAGCTGCGCCATGCTGGGCTTCGGGCGCCAGGTCGGCCACGCCGTATTTGCCGGTCAGTACACCGCTGCCCAACGGCGACCACGCCAGCACGCCCAGGCCAAGCGCTTCGGCCATCGGCAGCAGTTCGTGCTCGACTTCGCGCTGGATCAG
>DATLJF010000098.1:0-12927 GCA_035539015.1 Stenotrophomonas sp.
ATCAGTAGCAGCAGCTTTGGGCTGGCCGGCGGCATCGGCGTCCTCGGTAGCCTGCTGGGCGGCTACCGGAGCCGCGGCGAGGAGGAGGACGGAGGCCAGGGCGACGCTGAGCGTGTTGTGACGGTAATGGCGATTGCCAGCAGACATTCGATTTCCTGAGTCGGTTGGGGTGGGTCCTGTCACATTCCGGCTCCCGCAGAAAGCGGAAATTTCACGCAATGTTCAACAAGAGTTAACGTTTATTTCATCTTTATGTATAGATTGCAACAGAAATTGAACGCTTGCTGAAGAGATAGTGTGCCGAATGTGGCCGGAACGCCGGTGCCAGCGCGTCCGGGTTTCGCCTAACCCTCGAGGTATCAATGACTTGGCTTAATTGGCCCGTTCTTGTGGCCTTTGGTTTGGCATGGTTCTTGGCTACTCGCCCGGCCGGGCTGAACGCGACGTCCTTCTCCCCGTACCAAGACCCGTGCTTGCGTTGCCTACCGTGTCCTCGCGGACAATAGGCAAATGAAGATCCCAGCCCACCGCCCCCAGGGCGGCCTCACCCCCCACGCCCGCGTCCGCAATGTGATCGCCATCGCATCCGGCAAGGGCGGGGTGGGTAAATCCACCACCGCGGTCAACCTGGCCCTGGCCCTGCAACGGCAGGGCGCCCGGGTCGGCCTGCTCGATGCCGATATCTATGGTCCCAGCGTGCCAGCCATGCTTGGGCTGAGCGGCAAACCCGATAGCCCCGACAACAAGTCGATCGAGCCGCTGCGTGCCTTCGGCGTAGAGGCCATGTCGATCGGCCTGCTGATCGATACGGACACGCCGATGATCTGGCGCGGGCCGATGGCGACCTCGGCGCTGACCCAGTTGTTCAACGACACGCTCTGGGACGACCTGGACTATTTGTTGGTCGATCTGCCGCCGGGTACCGGCGACATCCAGCTGACCCTGTCGCAGAAGATCCCGGTGGCCGGTGCGGTGATCGTCACCACGCCGCAGGAAATCGCCACGCTCGATGCGCGCAAGGCCTTGAAGATGTTCGAGAAGGTCGAGGTGCCGGTGCTGGGCATCGTCGAGAACATGGCCGTGCACACCTGTTCGAATTGTGGCCATGCCGAGCACTTGTTCGGGGAGGGCGGCGGCCAGCGCATGGCGGCGCAGTACGGGGTGCCGTTGCTGGGTTCGCTGCCTTTGGAAATCGCGATCCGCGAGCAGGGCGATGCCGGCACGCCGATCGTGGCCGCCGCGCCGGACTCGGCCGCGGCGCTGGCCTACCTGGCCGCGGCCACGCGCCTGGCCGAGGAGCTGGCCAAGCGCCCGCGCGCGGCGATCCCGATCGCCACTTCGTTCGGTTGAGGCGCACTCGCCGCCGCGACGGCCGCAGCGGCAATGACTAGAATCTGCGGGCGGCGCGCGCCGCCCCTCCCACACAGGAAGACCGAATGAGCATCAAGAGCGACCGCTGGATCAGGCAAATGGCCGAGCAGCACGGCATGATCGAGCCGTTCGAGCCGGGCCAGGTCAAGCAGGACGCCCAGGGCCAGCGCATCGTCAGCTTCGGCACGTCGAGCTACGGCTACGACGTGCGTTGCTCGCGCGAGTTCAAGGTTTTCACCAACATCAACTCGACCATTGTCGACCCCAAGCATTTCGACAGCGGCAGCTTCGTCGATATCGAGTCGGACGTGTGCATCATTCCGCCGAACAGCTTCGCGCTGGCGCGCACGGTCGAGTATTTCCGGATTCCGCGCGACACCCTGGTGGTGTGCCTGGGCAAGAGTACCTATGCGCGTTGCGGCATCATCGTCAACGTGACGCCGCTGGAGCCGGAGTGGGAAGGCCACGTCACCCTGGAATTCAGCAACACCACGCCGCTGCCGGCGCGCATCTACGCCAACGAGGGCGTGGCGCAGATGCTGTTCTTCCAGTCCGATGAAGTGTGCGAGACCAGCTACCGCGATCGCGGGGGTAAGTATCAAGGGCAGGTAGGCGTGACCTTGCCCAGGACCTGAGCGACGCGATCAAGAAAAACGGCGCCTATGGGCGCCGTTTTTTGTTCCGCGGCGCGCGCGGTTACTTCCCGCGCCCGAACAACATCCCCACGCCCACCGCCACCAGGATGGCCGGCCACCAGGTGCTGAGCAGACGGCCGATGCTCAGGTTCGTCCAGCCAAGGTTGTTGGCCAGGAACAGCAGGCCGACGAGGATCAGGATCAGCGCGGCGATGACGTGGGATTTCATGCGGTCGGGTTCTGGACGGTCGAAAGGGCGCCTATCGTAGCCGTTGCGCCCAGGCTTCGGCACGCTGCCGCAGGGCTTCGGCTTCGAAGCGCCGGGCCGGGCCGCTGCCCCAGACCGGACCGGGCCAGGCTGGGTCGCCTGGGTGCCGTCCCACCAGGTGGATGTGCAGCTGCCGGACGATGTTGCCGAGCGCGCCGATGTTGAGCTTGCCAACGCCTGGCTCCTGCTGCAGCAGCCGCGAAGCCTGGTTGATCTCGGCCAGCAGCAGGCGCTGTTGGGCGCCATCGAGGTCGATCCACTCGCTGGCTGACGCCACCCGTGGCACCAGTACCAGCCAGGGAAAGCGCTGGTCATCCATCAACCGCACTTGCGATAACGGGCCGTCGGCGACGAACACGCTGTCCGCCGCCAGGCGCGGGTCGAGCTCGAAATCGCTCACAGGTTTGCCGCGAAAAAGGCCAGGGTGCGCTCGCGTGCCAGCCGCGCGCTTTCCGGCGCCCAGTGCGGACCGACGTCGCGGTTGAACGCGTGCCCGGCCGGGTAGGTGTAGACCGGCATCTGCGGCAGCTTCTCGCGGTGTTGCTGCACAGCCTCCGGCGGGATGCTGCTGTCCTGTTCGCCGAAGTGGAAGATCACCGGCGCCTTCGGGGCCTGGTCCAGGTACTGGGTGTTACGCGCGCCGTAGTAGCTCACCGAAGGCAGGCCCAGGCGAATGGCCGAAAGCAGGGCCACGGTGCCGCCCCAGCAATAGCCGACCGTGCCGACCTTGCCGGCGGGCGCCAGGAGGGTGGCCGCCGCCTGGACCACGTCCACCGCCTTGTCCATGCCCAGGGTGGTGATCATCTGCTTGCCGCGCTCGGTGCCGGCGGCGTCGTACTCGAGCTGCGCATCCTTCTCGACCAGGTCGAAGAACGCCGGTACCAGCACTTCGTAGCCGGCGGCGGCGAAGTCTTCGCCGACCTGGCGCATATGCTCGTTGACGCCGTAGATCTCCTGGATCACCACCAGGCCGCCGCGCGCCTGGCCAACGGGTTGCGCATGCCAGGCGGCGACCTGGCCGTGGGGGGTGTCGAGCGTGGTCCAGTGGCCCATGGGGGTGTCCTCTGCGGAATCGGGGTGCGCCATTATGAAAGGCGGTCGGGACGGACGGGGTGATGGCTTCTGGCGGCTGGCACCGGCCGGCATTCAGGGCGCGCCGGCGCGGCCGGCTATAATCGCCGCGCTCAGGCCCCAGGCCGTTCCTCCCCAGGCCCCAGACTCTTTCCCATGTCCCAGTCGAACCCCAAAGTCGGCTTCGTCAGCCTTGGCTGTCCGAAAGCCCTAGTCGATTCCGAACGCATCCTCACCCAGCTCCGGGTCGAAGGCTACGACATCGTCCCCAGCTACGACGCCGCCGACGTGGTGGTGGTCAACACCTGCGGCTTCATCGACTCGGCCGTGGCCGAATCGCTGGACGCCATCGGCGAGGCGATGAACGAGAACGGCAAGGTCATCGTCACCGGTTGCCTGGGCAAGAAGTCGGAATTGATCCGCGAACACTATCCCGACGTGCTCTCGGTCTCCGGCCCGCAGGACTACACGACGGTCATGGAAGCGGTGCATGCGGCCTTGCCGCCGCGGCACAACCCGTTCGTGGATCTTGTGCCGCGCCGAAGCCTTGGCTTCGGCGAAAGCGAAGATATCGGCATCAAATTGACGCCGCGCCACTACGCCTACCTGAAGATTTCCGAAGGCTGCAACCACCGTTGCAGCTTCTGCATCATTCCCTCGATGCGCGGTGACCTGGCCTCGCGCCCGGTGGACGAGGTGCTGCGCGAGGCCGAGCGCCTGGTGCGCGGCGGCGTCAAGGAACTGCTGGTGGTGTCGCAGGACACTTCCGCCTACGGCGTGGACCTGAAGTACGCCGAGAAAACCTGGCAGGGGCGCCAGTACCAGACCCGGATGAAGGCGCTGTGCGAGGGCTTGTCCGAGCTCGGCGTGTGGACGCGCCTGCACTACGTCTACCCGTATCCGCACGTGGACGACGTCGTGCCGCTGATGGCCGAGGGCAAGATCCTGCCGTACCTGGACATTCCGTTCCAGCACGCCAGCCCGCGCATCCTCAAGTTGATGAAGCGGCCGGGCGCGGTCGACAAGACCCTGGAACGCGTACTGCGCTGGCGCGAGATCTGCCCGGACATTACTTTGCGCTCGACGTTCATCGTGGGCTTCCCCGGCGAAACCGAGGCCGAGTTCGAGGCGCTGCTGGACTTCCTCGACCAGGCCCAGCTCGACCGCGTCGGCGCGTTCGCCTATTCACCGGTGGAAGGTGCCAGCGCCAACGCGCTGCCCGCCCCGGTGCCGGAAGCGGTGAAGCAGGAGCGCCTGGCGCGCTTCATGGAACGCCAGGCGGCCATTTCCGCCGCGCGCCTGGAAGCCAAGGTCGGCACGGTGCAGCAATGCCTGGTGGACATGCTGGAAGACGGGATCGCGGTGGCGCGTTCGCGTGCCGATGCGCCGGAGATCGACGGCCTGGTGCATATCCAGAACGGCGAGGAAGCGGGGTTGCGTGCGGGCGATTTCGTCCAGGTGCGGATCACCGAAAGCGACGAGCACGACCTGTTCGGCGATGCGCTGGAGACCGCGCGCAAGCCGCTCGCGTTGGTGATGGTGTGAGGATCAGGCAGGTAGGCTCCGCTCGTCGGGCCATCAGCCCCGACCGCAGGCCATCGGGTCGCAGCCCGGCTACTCGTATCCGATTTCCACCACCACGAACCGGGTCAACCCGCCCGGCAGCATCACCTCGAACTCGTCGTCCACGCGCTTCTTCAGCAGCGCCCTGGCCATCGGCGAGTCGATGCTGATCCAGCCCTGCGCCGCGTCGGTCTCGTCCGGGCCAACGATGCGGTAATGCACCGCCTCGCCGTCCTCGATGCGTTCGAGCTCCACGCGTGCGCCGAAGAACACCGCCTCCGGGTCGCTCGGCCGGCTATCGACCACGCGCAAGGCCTCCAGGCGCTTGCTCAGGTAGCGCACGCGCCGGTCGATCTCGCCCAGCTGCTTCTTGCGGTAGGTGTACTCGGCGTTCTCCGAGCGGTCGCCTTCGGCGGCGGCCGCTGCCAGCGCCTTGACCACCTCGGGCCGGCGCACGCGCCACAGCTCGTCGAGCTCGGCCTTCAGGCGCGCGTGGCCGGCAGCGGTGATCAGCGCGGTGCTCTTTTCTGCAGGGGGACGCCAGCGGGTCATGCGCGATAGACATCGGGAATGCGGGGAGGGAAGGGATGCTAGCGCGCGCCGGCTTGCATGTCGCCCCGCCGATCGCCGAAGCTGCCGCCTTCGCTGACAGGGGACGTTGCCGATGTTGATACTGCCGCTGCACAAGCCGTTGGGCTGGGCGACATGGCCATGGATGACCAGCGCACTGCTGCTGCTCAATGTGCTGGTGTTCTTCGGCCTGCAGGCCGGCGACCGCGAGCAGATGCACCAAGCGCAGGCGTACTACTTCAGCTCGGGCCTGGCGCAGCTGGAAATGCCGGCCTATCGCCGTTACCTGGTGGACAGCGGCCGCGGCGATGAAGTCGCCGGTTGGGCCGACAACGAAGCGCGCGAGGGCGGCCAGCAATTGGCGCAGGCCTCGGTGAACGACCTCGGCTACCGCGCCTACCTGCAGGCCCACGGGGTCGGCACGGAAGCGGCCGAACGCGCGCAGTGGCAGTCCTTGCGTTCGGACTACGACCAGCGCCTGGAGCAGATTTTCACTCTGCGGCACATGCAGCGCAGCTCCGAATGGTCGCCGCGGCGCATGCTCTCGGCCGCGTTCCTGCACGCCGACGCCGGTCACCTGATCGGCAACATGTTGTTCTTGCTCGCGCTCGGGCTGCTGCTTGAAGGTGCGATCGGGGCGTGGTGGTTGCTGGCGGTCTATGTGGTCGGTGCCTACGGCTCTTCCGCCGCCAGCGTGCTGTGGCGATGGGGCGAATATGGCGGCGGCCTGGGTGCGTCAGGCGCGATCGCGGCGATGATGGGCGCCTTCTGCGCGGTATGGGGCAGGCAGCCGGTGCGCTTTTTCTATTGGTTCGGCGTGGTGTTCGACTACGTGCGCGCCCCGGCGATCCTGCTGTTGCCGCTGTGGCTGGGCTGGGAAGTGTTCAACCTGCTGACCGACAACGACGCCGGCGTCGCGTTCGAGGCGCATGCGGGTGGCCTGGTCACCGGCGCGCTGATGGGCGCCTTGCTGGTGTGGCAGCGGCAGACGCGCCCGGCGTTCCTGGCCGATGCGCCGCTGGCGCAGCGCGATGATCGCTGGGAACGTGCGCAGCGCCATCTCGGGCGCATGGAGAATGCCGAGGCCGAGATCCTGCTCGGCGAATTGGCGGCCGAGCAGCCGCGCAGCTTCGATATCGCATTGGCACGCTACCGCGTTGCCCGCAATGGCGGCCAGCGCAGCGCGGTGCAGCGGCATGCGCTGAGCTTGTTGCGACTGGCCGCGCTCGATGCGCCGCAGGGGCAGGCGCAATGGGGCGTGGCGCAGACGTGGGTAGCCGAGGGCGCGAGCTTTCCGGCCGACGTTCGCGCCGCTTTGGTGGCGCAGTGGACTGCACTGGGCCTGCTGCAGGAAGCCGAACAATTGCTGGCCTTGCCCGGCGAGGTCGTAGCACCGGAAACCCAGGCCCAGTTGTGGCTCAAGCTGGCCCTGGCGCAGGGCGCGCAAGGACAACCGCAGCAGCAGCAACGCTTGCTGGCGCGGCTGCTGGCTGATTTCCCGGACCAGCCGCAGGCAGCCAAGGCACGCTTCCTGCTCGACAACGCCTGAGCGCCCGGCCCGGTGGCCAGCGCGCTGACGCGCTCGCTCAGCGGGTGCTGACCGGCGCCGCTTGCGGGCCAAGCGCATTCAATGCCGCTTCCAGCCGGCGCCGCTGCTCGTCGTCTTCGCAACGCGCCAGCGCATCGCCGAGCAGGGCGCGCGCTTCGTCGTCGCGGCTGTAGCGTTCGGCCAATAGCAGCGCCGCGTCCAGCGACCATTGCAGCGATTCGCTGCGCTTGGGCCAGGTCCGCAGCATTGCTTGCAGGGCGTCGCAGGCGAGCTGGTATTGGCCGCCCAGGCGCGCGCGTTCGGCCAGCAGGATGGCGTGTTCAACCTGGGCCGGGACGAAGTCCGGGTCCTGTTCCAGGGTTTCGCGCAGCACCGCCAGGGCACGTCGATCCTGCTTCTCGGCGATCAGGCGGCTGATGAACTGCTGGCCATGCTCGCGCAATTCCGGCGAGGCGCCGTCCTTGCGCAGCAGGCGGTGGTACAGCTCATGGACCGCCAGCGAGACCGCGCGTCCGCGGATGGCGCCACGCAAGACCTCGCGTGCCTCTTTCGGATGACCGTCGCGGACGTGGGCCTCGGCCTCATCGAGCAGGCGCTGGTCGGGGTCGGGGCGGCGCAGGTCGGCCAGTGCGTCCGGTTCGAAGCCGAGCACCTCGTGGTACTGGTAGACCAGGTAGCCGAGCAAATGGAAGATCGAGAACAAGCCCCAGGTGACCATGAAGTTCACCGTCAGGTGGCTCACCAGCGGCGGCATGAAGCGACCGAGCCAGGCCGCGGCGGTGAGCGCACTGGCCAGGATCACGAACAGCAGGCACACCGCGGCCAGATAGGGCCAACCGATGCGCGTGGCCAGGGCCAGCGGCACCGCCGGATTGAGGGCGCGGCGCAGGCTGCCATCCATCGCCAAGGAGATGGTCGAGGCGGGCGCCAGCAGCACCACCGCGCCTAGCGCCAGCAAGGTGAGCGCGCCACTGCGGGTGAACAGTGCCACGAGTATCACCCCCGCAATGGCGAGGATCGTCAGCAGCAACAGGCGGCCTATGGCGCCGTCGCCCAGGCCCATGCCGTAGTCCGGCGCATCGAGATGGCCGTTGGCGGTGTGGCGCAGCACTTCGAAAGCGTAGCGGTAGGTGGCCAGCGAAACGATGATGCCGAGGAACCAGCCGATGCCCGGCAGCAGGCCGAGCAAGGCACACAGGCTCAGTGCAATCATCGACCACAGCGCGGCCCCGTGCACGGGATACAAGGCAATGGCGCGCAAGCGCGTCCAGAAAGGTTCGGGTTGGCCGGCAAGATGGCCGGCCTGCTTGCGACGACGGTCTTCCATGACGCTCCCCCTGAGCGATCCGATTCGACCGATTGTGCGGGGCCGCACCGGCCGCGGCAATCGGGGCGCTCCCGACTGCGGTACCGGATTTAGCGTTTGCCACCGCCGAAGATGCCGCCGAGGATGCCGCGCACGATCTGTTGACCGAGCTTGCTGCCCACCGTGCGCGTGGTTTGCTTGGCCATGGTTTCGAGCAAGCCTTGCCGCCGCTTGGTGCCGAACACCGCATCCTTGACCGCCTGGCCCCATTGGCTGCCTTGTTCGGCATCCTGTTCGGCCGTGCGCGCCGCTGGCGCGTCGGCCTTGGCGACTTGCTCGCCTGCACGCTGTGCGAGTTTTTCCGCAGCCGATTCGCGGTTGACCGCGGTGTCGTACTTGCCGGTGACCGGGCTGGCGGCGCGAACCTGCGTGCGCTCGGTCTCGCTGATGGCACCCATGCGGCAGCGCGGCGGGGCGATCAAGGTCTGCTGCACCGGCATCGGCACGCCCTTGTCCTGCAGTGTGGACACCAGGGCTTCGCCCGTGCCAAGGCTGGAAATAGCCTGGGCCACGTCGAGCTTGGGGTTGGCGACAAAGGTTTCGGCGGCGGTGCGCACGGCTTTCTGGTCGCGCGGGGTGTAGGCGCGCAAGGCATGCTGCACGCGGTTGCCGAGCTGGCCGAGGATATTGGCCGGGACATCGTCGGGAAACTGCGAGCAGAAGTACACGCCCACGCCCTTGGAACGGATCAGCCGCACCACCTGCTCGATGCGTTGCACCAGCGCCGGCGGCGCATCGTCGAACAACAGGTGCGCCTCGTCGAACACGAACACCAGCTTGGGCTTGTCCAGGTCGCCCACTTCCGGCAAGCGCTCGAACAGCTCGGACAGCAGCCACAGCAGGAAGGTCGAGTACAGCCGCGGCTTGAGGATCAGCTGGGCCGCCGCCAGGATCCCGATCACGCCGTGGCCATCGGTCGTGGTGCGCATCAGGTCTTCCAGCGCCAGCGCCGGTTCGCCGAAGAAGTTTTCGCCGCCGTCCTGCGCCAGCCGCAGCAGGGCGCGCTGGATCGCCGCCACCGAAGGCGCGCTGACCAGGCCGTACTCGGTGGAAATCTCCTTGCGGTCGGCCACCACCAGGTTGAGCAGGGCGCGCAGGTCTTCCAGGTCCAGCAGCAGCAGGCCGCGGTCGTCGGCGAGCTTGAAGACGATGTCGAGGACGCCGGCCTGGGTGTCGTTGAGTTCGAGGATGCGCGCAAGCAGGGTGGGGCCCATCTCGCTGACGGTCGTGCGCACCGGGTGGCCGAGCTGGCCGTACAGGTCCCAGAACACCACCGGGTTGGCCGCCGGCGCGTAGTCCTGCACGCCGATGTCGGCCGCACGCTGGGCCGCCTTGCCGTCGCCGGCTACGGCCAGGCCGGCGACATCGCCCTTCACATCGGCCAGGAACACCGGCACGCCGATCCGCGAGAAGCCTTCGGCCAGCGTCATCAGCGTCACCGTCTTGCCGGTGCCGGTGGCGCCGGCCACCAGGCCGTGGCGATTGCCCAGCCGCGGCTGCAGCACGACCGCGATGTCGTCGGTGACGCCTTTGCCCAGAAGGATGGGGTCCATGGCCTGCCTCGCATTCAAGTTGCAGCGATTCTATGCCGCTTCCTGACGCTTCACCTTCTGCCTGCTGCAGCTTGCCTTGCCCCGGCGCGCGAACGGCGGCTACCCTGCAGGTCTCACCTTCGTCGTACCGGAAACATGCCGCTCCTGCCTTTGTTCCCGCGCGTTCCCGTTTCGCGCGTGTCGGCCCTGCTCGTCGCCACGGCGCTGCTGTCGGTCGTTCCCTCCGCCCTGGCGCTCTCCAAGCGCGATGAGGCCCGTGTCCAGGCGCTGCAGACCCGCATGGGCGCCGCCGAGAAGCGCTACCGCGATGCCCAGGTGCTGATCGCCAACGCCGACCCCAAGGGCCAGGCCGAAAGCGACGGCGCGCTGGAAGACATGGAGGATGTGATCAGCGCCTGCACCCAGCAGCGCGGCTGCGAGATGGGCACGATGCTGGCCAGCTACAAGCGCTTGCTCAAGGCCAATGCAGACGCCCAGCAGCAGGATGAGGGCGAGGGCGCCGACGACGGCCTGCTCGAAGCCGATCCCGACCACGTTGGCCCGCTGACCGCCGACGTGCCCGAGGCCGCGCGCGCGGCCGCCCTGCTCAACGACCGCCGGCACGAGTTCGACACCATGGTCGAATACAACGCCGCGGTGCAGGCGGGCATCCGCCGCTGGCTGACCGATCTGCGGCCGCAGCTGCTCACCAGCTATGAGAACTACGAGAACCTGCGCGCCATCATGTGGCCGGAATGGCAGCGCCGCGGGCTGCCCGAGGCGTTGTTGTTCGGCATCATGGCCAAGGAGTCCAACGGCAAGGTCCACGCCAGTTCGCGCGTCGGCGCCGCCGGCCTGATGCAGTTCATGCCCGCCACCGGCCGCCGTTTCGGCCTGGGCGTGGACGAGACCGGCTTCGACAGCCGCTTCGACCCGCGCAGCGCGGCCATGGCCAGCGCCTCTTACCTCAACGAGCGCATGGGCCAACTCAACCGCAATATCGAACTGGCGCTGGCTGCGTACAACGGTGGCGAAGGCCGCGCCGCGCGCATCTATGGCGCCACCGGCGGCGGCAGCTTCTGGGAGCAGGGCGTCTACGACCAGTTCCCGGCCGAGACCAAGGACTATGTGCCGATGGTGATCGCTGCGGCCTGGTTGTTCCTGCATCCGCAGCAATACGGGCTGGAGCTGCCCAAGGTCAACGCGGTACCGGCAAAGCTGACGCTATCGCGCTCGACCTCGATCTATGAGCTGACCATCTGCCTGGGCAGCGCCGGCACTCGCGATGGCTACATGCGTGCGCTGCGCAATCTCAATCCGCGTTACGAGCCCGATGGCTGGATTCCGGCGGGCACCACGATCAACGCCACCACGCGGATCGTCGGGCTGTACAACCGCTATTGCGTGAAGGGCCCGCGCGCGGACCTGGCGCGGACCTTGATCACTGCCGACCTCAACCAGGCGATCGTGCGGCCCTCGCCGCAGTCCTGGACCGGCAACGTGGCGGTCGGCAGCGCAACGCCGATGGCCGGCGTGGCGACCAGCGTGGCCACCGGCCAGCCGACGCCGGCCAAGCCGAAGGCCAAGCAGGTACGCAGCTACAAGGTGGCCAGGGGCGACACCCTGGGCCGTATCGCCGACAAGCACCAATGCGACCTACAAGACCTGGCCAAGGCCAACAAGCTGCGCGCACCGGCGTATGCGCTCAAGCCGGGGCAGGTGATCAAGCTGGTGGGCTGCGATAAGTAGTTGGTTGCGGCTGGCAGCTGTCAGATTGCGACTCCGCTCGCCGGGGCTTAAGCCCCTCCCACAATGTGCCGGCGGGCATCGCGCGAGCCTCCTGGGCGCACGGTAGGAGCGGCTTCAGCCGCGACCGCCATCCGCCAGCTTGCGACGCCAAATGCCGCAGCTACCGCAGCCTGGCCAGCGCCTCACCCAGCTGCACCGGGGATTCGGCGCCCAGCTGCGGCGCGAACTCGGCCACGCCCGGCGGCAGCAATACGATCACGGTCGAGCCATAGTTAAAGCGCGCCATCTCCGCGAACCGCGCCAGCGTGATGCCCTGGCCGCGGTAGTCCTTGCGCGTGATGCGGTCGCCATAGGCCGGGATTTCCTCGCCGCTCCATACCGTCTCCACGCCGGAAACCAGCAGCGCGCCGACCATCACCGAGGCCATCGGGCCGAAATCGGTATCGAAGTGGCACACCAGCCGCTCGTTGCGCGCAAACAGGCGCGGCACCCCCGCAACTGCGGCCGGGCCGACGCTGAACAAGCGCCCGGGCACGTGCACGGTCTCGCGCAGGGTGCCGCTCCACGGCATGTGCACGCGGTGGTAGTCGCGCGGTGACAAGTACACGGTGGCATACAGGCCGTCGCGGAACGGCAGCGCCGCCGCTTCGTCGCCCAATAGCTCGGCGGCGGTGAAGGACTGGCCCTTGGCCTGGAAGATCCGGCCATCGACAATCGCGCCCAACTGGCTGATGCGGCCATCGGCTGGCATCACCAGGGTGCGCGGATCGGCGTCGGCGCGGCGCGCGCCTGCCTTCAGCGCACGGGTGAAGAAGGCATTGAACGAGGGATAGGCCGTCGGGTCGGGCTGCTCGGCTTCGGCCAGGTTGACGCCGAACTTGCGCACCACCGTATCGATCAGCCACTGCTTCAGGCCGGGGCGGGTGGAATAGGCCAGGCGCCTTGCCAGCGCCGACAGGGCGCGGTGCGGCAGGACGTAGGTCAGGGCAGTGACGAAGTTCATGGGGCGGTGGCCTGGGTCAGCCGGGCGAAGTCGGCGGCAATGGTTTGTGGTTGGAACGGCGGGCGGATCAAGCCGGCCAGTTGCCCTTGCGGGTCGAGCACGGCGATGCCGGCGGAATGGTCCATCGAGTAGTCGTTGGGGTTCTGCTCGAAGTGCTTGCCCGGCACTTTCTGGAAGACGAAGCCAAGCGCGGTGGCGAAGCGTTCCAGCTCGGGCACGTCGGCGGTGGCGGCCAGGGTGTCCTTGTGGA
>DATLJF010000099.1:0-21110 GCA_035539015.1 Stenotrophomonas sp.
GTCGGGGCTGAAGCCCCTCCTACAGGGGGGGCTAGCCCTTCGAATTGCACTGTAGGAGGGGCTTCAGCCCCGACCGGAAAGCATCCGGGCCATGACCCTCAATGCGCGGCGCGATCCCGCTTCCACCCACGATGCTTGATGTCCAGGTACAGGCTGTACACCGCAGTGAACGCCGGGAACAGGTTCTGCAACACGCCCACCGAGTCCTGCTTGGCCGAGAAAATGAAGTAGCTCAGCGTCATCAGGCTGCCGACCACGCTCATGTACCAGAACGCACGCGGGATCACCGGCTTGCCCGCGCGCTTGGACGCCACGAACTGGATCAGCCAGCGGCCGCCGAACATCAGCGCGCCGGTGTAGCCAATCAACTTCCAGCCGGTGACATGCAGGCCGGTCCAGAACAACCAGGTCAACGGTTGGTCGAGGAAGGGGATGTCCATCTCAGCGCTCCTGCACGTCGGTGCGACGGCTGCGCGCAATGAGCCAGGCCATCCCGCGCAGGTCGCGGATGCCGACCAGCGCGCGATTGAGATTGTTGTACTTGGACACGCCGGCCGTGCGGTGGCGATGGTTCACCGGCACGCTCACGGTACGCCAGCCGGCGCGTTGCATCAGCGCGGGCAGGAAGCGGTGCATGTGGTCGAAGTACGGCAGGTCGAGAAAGGCGGCGCGTTCGAACAGCTTGATGCCACAACCGGTGTCCGGGGTGTCATCGCGCAGCATGCGTGCGCGGATGGCATTGGCCCATTTCGAGGCCCAGCGCTTGGAACCGGAATCCTGGCGACTGACGCGCCAGCCGGCGAACAGCTTCACCGCGGTGGCCGCACTGGCACGGGCGGCCAGCAACTTGGGGATGTCGGCCGGATCGTTCTGGCCGTCGCCGTCCAAGGTGGCGATCCACGGCGCACGCGCCGCCTTGACGCCGTTGCGCACTGCCGTGCTCTGCCCGCTCTGCTGCACGTGGTGCAGTACCCGCAGCTCGGGCACCTGCTGCTTGAGCGATTCGAGCACGGCCAGGGTGTCGTCGCGCGAATTGTCGTCGACGTAGACGATCTCGAAATCGACCTGGCCACGCAGCGCGTTGGTGATCTCCCCGACCAGCGGGGCGACGTTGTCGCGCTCGTTGAAGACCGGGACGACGACGGAAAGTTGGGGTTCGCTCATGGGTGGGGGACCACGGGTTGGCACAGCACAGAGGGGTATCGACCGCGCATTCTTACGTGCGCGCATGAGCCAGCGATGAAACTAGACCCGTACACCGAAATATTCGCGACACCAGCGCACCACCGGCGGCAGCCCGACCTCGATCGGCGTCGCCGGCTCGAACCCGAACGCCTCATGGGCGCGGCGGGTATCGGCCATGGTGCGGATCATGTCACCCGGCTGCATCGGCTTGTACAGCTTCTGCGCCGGCTGGCCGGCGGCCTGCTCGATCACCGCGATGAAATGCTCCAGTTCCACCGGGCTGTGGTTGCCCAGGTTGAACACGCGGTGCGGCACGGGCGCGTCGGAGGGATGATCGAGCGCGCCCAGCACACCGGTGACGATATCGTCGACATGGGTGAAGTCGCGCTGCATGCGGCCTTCGTTGAACACCTCGATCGGCCGGCCGGCCAGCACCGCGCGCGAGAACAGCAGCGGCGCCATGTCCGGGCGGCCCCAGGGACCATAGACGGTGAAGAAGCGCAGGCCGGTGGCGCGCAACTGGTACAGCTGCGCGTAGGTGTAGGCCATCAGCTCGTTGGCCGCCTTGGTCGCGGCGTACAACGAGCGCGGCTGGTCGACGCGCTGGTCTTCGGAGAACGGCGGCTGCGCCGAGTCGCCATAGACCGAGCTGCTGGAGGCGTAGACCAGGTGGCCAATGCCGCGATGACGGCACAGCTCCAGCATGTTGACGAAGCCGACCAGGTTGCTGTCAACGTAGGCGTAGGGATTTTCCAACGAATACCGCACGCCGGCCTGTGCAGCCAGGTGTACCACGCGTTCAGGCCGCACCTCTTCGAACAAGGCCTCCAGCGCGGCGCGGTCGGCCAGCTCGATCGTGCGGATATCGATATCCGGGCACAGCGCAGCGACGCGGTCGCGCTTGATCTGCGGGTCGTAGTAGTCGTTGTAGTTGTCCAGCCCGACCACTCGCTCACCCCGCGCGGCGAGCGCGCGGCAGGTGTAGGCGCCAACGAAGCCGGCCGCCCCGGTGACCAGCACCGTCATGCCGGCGCGCCTTCCAGCGCGCGCTTGCGCTCGGGCGTGAACGCCCACCACGGCTGCGCCGGGGCGCCTTCGACGAAGCGCGTGATCGACAGGAACACGTCGATCACGCAGGGATCGTGGATCTGCCCGGTCTGCACGCACAGCAGGGCGTACATGTCATAAGGATCGCGGCCGCGCAGCTGCGCTGGCGCCTCGATGCCGATGCGGCGCAGATCCTGCGCGCAGGCCGGGCCGACGTTGGGCAGGTCGGTGAGGCAGGACAGGCGGTTACGGTCGACTTTGTTCGGATTCATGGCGTGCCCGAGGCGGTGTTGCCTGTACTTGCTCAGCCCTGCGCGCGGGTGCGCAGCTTTTCGAGCACGCCGTCGAGCGTGTCCAGGTCGGTGTAATGGATGACCAGCTTGCCCTTGCCACCGCGGCCGTGATTGATCGCCACCTTGGTGCCCAGCGATTCGGACAGCTCGGTTTCGAGCGAGGCGATGTCGGCCTGCTGCGGCACGCGCGCCGGCGCGGCGGCCTTGCGCAGCGCGCCGGGCACCTTGCCGGCGGCGAACTGCTGCGCGCGATGCTCCACTTCGCGCACCGACCAACCCTGGTCGGCGGCTTCATGGGCCAGCTTGGTAGCCAGTTCCGGCGCCAGCGTGAGCAGCGCGCGGGCGTGGCCCATTTCCAGGCGGCGCGATTCCAGCAACACCCGGATCGCCAGCGGCAGCTCGAGCAGGCGCAGCAGGTTCGACACCGAAGCGCGCGAGCGGCCCACTGCCTCGGCGGCCTCGGCGTGGGTCAACGAGAATTCGTCGATCAGGCGCTGCAGGGCCTGTGCTTCTTCCAACGGATTGAGGTCTTCGCGCTGGATGTTCTCGATCAGCGCCATCGCAATGACGGTGCGGTCGTCGAGTTCGCGCACGACCACCGGGATCTCGGCCAGCCCGGCCAACTGCGAGGCGCGCCAGCGGCGTTCGCCGGCGACGATCTCGAACTTGCCCGGCGCCAGCTCGCGCACGACGATCGGCTGGATCACGCCCTGGGCCTTGATCGACTCGGACAGCTCGGCCAGCTTGGCCTGGTCCATCTCCTGGCGCGGCTGGTACTTGCCCGGCTGCAACTGGCCGACCGGCAAATGACGCAGCACTTCGCCCGGTTGCGGCTCGGCCGACGGGTCGATCTCCGGCGCAGCCACACTGACCGAAGCCGCGGCACCCTTCGGACCCAGCAATGCCTCCAGGCCGCGGCCGAGGCCACGCTTCTTGGCAGGGTTGGGCTTGCTGGTCATCAGGCGGTCTCCACGGCCCGGGCGGCCTTCTTGCGTTCATCCTGGCGGCGAATCACTTCACCGGCCAGGCCGAGATAGGCCACGCCACCACGCGAGGTGCGGTCGTAGCCGACGATGCTCTGGCCATGGCTCGGCGCCTCGGCCAGGCGCACATTGCGCGGCACGATGGTGCGGAACACGCGGTCGCCGAAGTGCTCGGTGAGCTCGGCGGACACGGCGTTGGCCAGGTTGTTGCGAATGTCGAACATCGTGCGCAATACCCCTTCGATCTCCAGGCCGGGATTGAAATGGTTGCGCAGCGCTTCGATGGTTTCCAACAGCGCGGTCAGGCCTTCCAGGGCGTAGTACTCGCACTGCATCGGCACGATCACCGAATCGGCCGCGGTCAGCGCGTTAAGCGTCAACAGCGACAAGGCCGGCGGGCAATCGATCAGGATGAAATCGTACTGGCCGCGCAGCGGTTCCAGCGCGCGCTTGAGCCGCTGCTCGCGCGCGTCCTGGTCCATCAGCTGGATCTCGGCGGCGGTCAAGTCGATATTGCCCGGCAGCAGGTCGAAGCCTTCCGGTGCGGTGACGCGGATCTGTTCGGCGGTGCTTTCGCCCAGCAGGACGTCGCAGGTCGACGCGGCGACCTCACGCTTGTCGATGCCGCTGCCCATGGTCGCATTGCCTTGCGAATCCAGATCGACCAGCAGCACGCGCTTGGGCGCGCGCGCCAGTGCGGCCGCCAGATTGACCGCCGTCGTCGTCTTGCCGACGCCGCCTTTCTGGTTGGCGATCGCGATGATCCGGGCCATGCAGGGGTGCCTCGTGGGCGGTGTGTCAGGACCGGGCATTATGGGGGCTGTGGGCCATGACGTGAAATCGGCGTGGTGACGCCGGGGCCGGGGGAGCCGGCAGGCCCCTGTAGGAGCGGCTTCAGCCGCGAGGGCTTTAGCGGTTGCCCCGGTCGCGGCTGAAGCCGCTCCTACAGGGATCTCCGGCCCCGGGAGGCCCCTCAGCGGCGGATCACCTCGACCAGATGCCGCTCCCCTTCCAGCCCCGGGACATGCAGGGGGTGGACCTGGGTCGCGGCCCAGCCGGCGGGTAGCGCAGCAATCTCCTCACGGGGGTAAACCCCCTTCATCGCCAGCAGGGTGCCGCCGGGCTTGAGCAGGTGCCCACCCACTTCGACAATCCCGGCCAAGGTATCCATGGCGCGCGCGGTGAGATGGTCGTAGGCGCCGGGTTCGTCCAGCGCCTCGGCGCGCGATTCGGCCACGCGCGCATTGCCCAGGCCGAGCTGGCGCACCGCTTCGCGCATGAAGCGCGCCTTCTTGCCGTTGCTTTCCACCAGCGTGACCCGCAGGCCGGGCCGGGTGATGGCCAGCGGGATCCCCGGCAGGCCGGGGCCGGTGCCCAGGTCGGCCAAGGTGCCCTGTTCGATAAAGGGACGCATGGCCAGTGAGTCGAGCAGGTGCCGGGTGACCATCTCACGGGGATCGCGGATGGCGGTGAGGTTATAGGTGCGGTTCCAGCGCGCCAGCAGCGCCAGGTAGGCCCACAGCGGGTCGGCGAAGGCTGGGTCCAGCGCCATGGCCTGCAGCCCGCGCACCAGGTCGGTCCGCGCGGCGGCGGGGAGGACGGTTTCGTTCATGGCGCCATTATCGCAGGCGCCGCGTCCGCTTCCGGGTACCAGGCCAGGGCTGCGCGGTAGCCGGGCGCGGCCAGCCATTCGTGCAGCGTCCATCTGGCCGGATCGCCGAGGGCCGGGTCGCACCAGGCCAGATGCAGCGCACCCTGGCCATCTTCGGCGAACTGCAGCCGGTGCAGGCCGAAGGAAATGCCATGGCCGTGCGCCTTGAGCAGCGCTTCCTTGGCGCACCAGAGGCGAAAGAAGCGATCGCCGCATTCGGCATCGGCAAGGCTGTCGAGCCAGCGCACTTCCTCGGGATGGAAGAAGCGCGCCACGACCTCGCGCATGCGCGGGCGTGGGCGCAGCCGTTCCAGGTCAACACCCAGGCGAACGTGCTCGCCCAGGCCCAGCAGCAGGTGGTCACCGCTGTGGCTCCAACCCGTGCCGTAATGCGCCCAGGGCGGCAACAGCCACGGCCGGCTACGCTCGTCGCGGGTCATCGGCACGGCCTGCGGAGCCAGCCCGAAATGTTCACCGAGCAGCTCGCGCGCTTGCGGCTCGCCGCGCGTGCCGGGCACATGCGGCAGCAGCCAGACCTGCACCGGCCCCCATTGCCAGGCACTAGCGCTCAAGCCGGGCCCCGGATGCGAAGGTTGCCTGAACAGGCCATGCGGCGATGCGACTTTTAACAGCCACTTCACGAATCGACGCGTTGAATGGCGCTGCCGCATCAGTCCCGGTGCGGCCACGCGAAGAAGAAGGAGATTCGGGCATGGGCATCATTATCTGGCTGATCGTCGGTGGCATCGTGGGCTGGCTGGCCAGCATCATCATGCGCCGTGATGGTCAGCAGGGCATCATCCTCAACATCGTGGTGGGCATCGTCGGCGCACTGCTCGCCGGTTGGCTGTTCGGTGGTGGCATCAACGAAGCGATCACGCTCCGCACCTTCCTGTTCTCGCTGATAGGCGCAGTGATCCTGCTGGCCATCGTCAACCTGTTTACCCGCGGCCGCGCACGCTGAACCTGCGCGCCGGTTGCGTCCGAGAAGCCCGGGCCCTGCCCGGGCTTCTTCTATTCACCGCCGTAGTCGGACGAATGGTGCACGCCATCCGAGACCGGGATGACCACTGTGAGCGCATAAGGATCCACGCCGTCCAGGCAACCGACGTTGTAGCCGTATTCCTGGGGGTTCGAGCGTCGGCGGTGATGGGTATAGATCCCACAGGTGGCACAGAAGTAATGGCGCGCGGTAAAGGTATTGAACTGATACAGCCGCAGCTGCTCCTCACCCTGCACCACGCGCAGCCCGCCAACCGGTACCGAGCCGACGATGGCACCGCGGCGCCGGCACATCGAACAGTTGCAGCGCCGCGGATCGACGATGCCGTCGGGCAGCTGCAGTTCCAGCACCACCGCACCGCAGTGGCAGCGCGCCGCATGCACCGGTTCGATCCGGGTTCCACCGACTTCGCGAATACCGGTCATCGCGCTAGCCCTCCAGTTCCACCCAAGCGGGTGCGTGGTCGCTCGGGCGATCCCAGGTGCGCGGCTCGCGGTCGATACCGGCCGCGGTTGTGCGTGCGCGCAGCGCTTCGGAGACCAGGGTCAGGTCGATGCGCAGGCCCAGGTTGCGGCGGAAGGCGGCGGCGCGGTAATCCCACCAGCTGAACACCCCGGCCTCTTCGTTGTGCAGGCGAAATGCATCGTGCAGGCCCAGTGCCTCAAGCTTGCGCAACCCGGCGCGCTCGGCGGTGGAAGTGAGGATGTGGTTGTCGCTCCACACCTCCGGGTCATGCACATCGCGCGCATCGGGCGCGATGTTGAAGTCGCCCAGCACCACCATTTTCGGATGGCGCTGCAGCTCCTGTTGCAGCCAGCCGTGCACGGCATCGAGCCAGCGCAGCTTGTAGGCGTACTTTTCGGTGTCCACGTCCTGGCCGTTGACCACATAGAGATTGACGACGCGGATATCGCCCACGGTCGCGGCGATCACTCGCTTCTGCTCGTCCTCGAACCCGGGCACGCCCACCTGCACGTCCTGCGCCGACTCGCGCGAGAGGATGGCCACGCCGTTGTAGGTCTTCTGTCCCGCGAACACGCTGCGGTAGCCGAGCCCGGCCAGCTCGCTATCGGGGAACTTGTGGTCTTCCAGCTTGGTTTCCTGGATACCGACAATGTCTGGCGCGGCGCTTTGCAGCCACTGTTGCAGGTGCGGCAGGCGCACATTGAGTGAATTGACGTTCCAGGAGGCGATGCGCATGCGATGCAACCAAGCGGCGACGGACAGCCTATTGTCCGGGCAGCGGTCGCCGCAGGCAAAGCCCTATTCCCCCTCAGTGCGCATGCGCCCGCCTGGAGGGCGCTATGCTGCGGCCACCTTCCTGATGGACGCACGGATATGCATGTCACTGGAGTGGGTGGTTTGTTCTTCCGGGCGCGTGACCCGGAGGCGTTGCAGGCCTGGTATGGCCAACATCTCGGCATCGGCCCGGTAGGCGACACCTGGACCTGGGCACAGGAAGCGGGACCGACGGTGTTCATGCCGTTCAAGCACGACACTGACTACTTCCCGGCCGACCGGCCCTGGATGCTCAACTTGCGGGTGCAGGAGATCGACGCCCTGCTGGACAAGCTGCGGGCGGCGGGCATTGCGGTGGAAACGCGCGCGGAATGGGATAGCCCCGACACCGGGCGCTTTGCCCGTATCCAGGACCCGGAAGGCTTGCCCATCGAGCTGTGGCAGCCGCCCGAAGACGACTGAGCGCCTAGCGCAGCAGCCAGTGCAACAGGCGATCGATCCGCGCGTAAGGCGGTTTGAGCAGATCGGTCGCCGAGCGTTGGCGCTGCCACAGAACCGGCAGCAACTTGCTGAGTGCGTCGAACCCCGCGCGGCCGTGGTACGCGCCCATGCCACTGGCGCCCACGCCGCCAAACGGCAGGCCATTGGCGGCGAAATGCAGCAGGGTGTCGTTGACGGTAACGCCGCCGGCCACGGTGCCGGCAAGGATGCGCTCGACCTCGGCGCGCCGCAGCGAAAATGGATACAGGGCCAGCGGCCGTGCACGCGCGGCGATGCCGGTGATTGCCTCGTCCAGCGTGTGGTAGCCGAGCACCGGCAGGACCGGCCCGAAGATTTCCTCGCGCATCAGCGCCAGGTCGGCCGGTGGGTCGAGGACGAGGGTGGGTGGGATCAGGCGCTCAACGTCGACGCGTTCGGGATCCACGGTCGCCAGTTCAATGATCTGCGCGCCGCGCTGGCGGGCCTCCTCCAGCCAACCGCGCAGCCGCGCGTACTGGGCGGCGTTGATGATGCGCGTGTAATCGGCGATTTCGCCGGAGAAATCACCGTAGCGTTCGCGCACCTGGTCGCGCAGCGCTTCAACCAATGCCGGCAGGTCGGCGTGCGGCAGCAGCACGTAGTCCGGCGCAATGCAGGTCTGGCCGGCGTTGAACCACTTGCCGCTGGCCAGGCGTGCCGCTGCCCGATCCAGGGGGTAGCCCTGGCAGACGATGGCTGGCGACTTGCCGCCCAGTTCCAGCGTCAGCGGCGTCAGGTTCGCCGCTGCCGCAGCCATGACCTTGCGGCCGACGGCGGTCGAACCGGTGAACACCAGGTGGTCGAGCGGCAAGGCCGCCAACGCGGCGGCCACCTCGGCGTCGCCTTCGACTACCGCCACGCGTTCTGCCGGGAACACCTCGGCAAGGAGCCGGCGCAGGAAAGCCGCCGTGTTCGGCGTGTGTTCGGAGGGCTTGAGCAGCACGTGGTTGCCGGCGGCGATGGCGGTGGCCAGCGGTACCAGGGCCAGGTTGACCGGGTAGTTCCAGGGCGCGATCACGCCGACCACGCCGAGCGGCGTAGGCCGGACTTCGGCGCGCGCCGGCCACAGCCGCCAACCGGCACCGACCCGGCGCGGCCGGCTCCAGCGCCGTAGGTGCCGCAGTAGATGATCGATCTCGCCGAGCACTGTCATGCCATCGGCCAGCAGCGACTCGTGGCGGGAGCGATGGCCGAAGTCAGCGGCGATGGCCTCGACCATCTCCGGGAGGCGCTGCTTCAGTGCGGCGCGCAGGCGCTGAAGGTCTGAGCGACGCTGGGATAGCGTCGGGCGCTGGCGCTGCCATGCGTTGCGCAGGGTGGCGAGGGTTATCTCGAGGGTTGCTTCGGTCATCGGGCGACTATATCGCGCGGCTGTGCGCGGGCTGGCTTCGGCAGCTGTCGGGGCTGATGCCCCTCCTACATGAGCAGATTCGCCTTTGTAGGCGGGGCTTCGGCCGCGACAGCTCAAAAAAAACGCCGGCCAACGGCCGGCGCATAAAACAGCCGGCGCGAACGCCGGCCAGGGGGGGACAGTTACTTGCTGAGATCCACGTCCTTGGTCTCGCGCAGGAACAGCGTGCCGATGATCAAGGTCATCACCGCTACGCCGATCGGATACCACAGGCCGTTGTACATATTGCCGGTGCCGGCCACCAGGCCGAACGAGATCGCCGGCAGGAAGCCGCCAAACCAGCCATTGCCGATGTGATATGGCAGCGACATCGAGGTGTAGCGGATGCGGGTGGGGAACAGTTCGACCAGGTAGGCGGCAATCGGGCCGTAGACCATGGTCACGTAGATCACCAGCAGCCACAGCAGCAGCAGGGTCATCGGGATGTTGATGCGGGCCGGATCGGCCTTTTCCGGATAACCGGCCGCGCCCAGCGCACCCTTCAGCTCCTTGCCGAACGCATCGGCCTTGGCCTTGGCGTCGTCCTTGGCCAGGCCGGTGGCGTCGTAGGAGGTCAACTCGGCACCGCCGACATTGATCTGCGCCAGCGAACCGGGTGCTGCCGGCTTGATTTCATACGGCACGCCAGCCTTGGTCAGCGCGGCGGTGGCCACGTCGCAGGCACTGGTGAACTTGCGCACATTGGCCGGATCGAACTGGAAGCTGCAGGTGTCCGGGTCGGCCACGACCAGCGCCGGGGCCTTGCTGCGTGCTTCTTCGATGGCCGGGTTGGCGTAGTGGGTGATGCCCTTGAAGATGGGGAAGTAGGTCACCGCGGCCAGCAGGCAGCCGGCCAGGATGATCTTCTTGCGGCCAATCTTGTCCGAGAGCCAGCCGAATACGACGAAGAACGGGGTGGCCAGGGCCAGCGCGCCGGCAATGAGCAGGTTGGCGGTGGTGCCGTCGACCTTGAGCGCCTGGGTGAGGAAGAACAGCGAGTAGAACTGGCCGCCGTACCAGACCACCGCCTGGCCGGCGGTGGCACCGAGCAGCACCAGCAGCATCAGCTTGAGGTTGCCGCCCTTGAGGCTGTCGCGGAACGGCTGCTTGGACCCCTTGCCTTCGGACTTCATCTGCTGGAACAGCGGCGATTCGCTCAACTGCATGCGAATCCACACCGACACGCCCAGCAGCACGATCGACACCAGGAACGGGATGCGCCAGCCCCAGGCTTCGAACTTCTCGGTGCCCAGGCCCAGGCGGGTGCCCAGGATCACCAGCAACGACAGGAACAGGCCCAGCGTGGCGGTGGTCTGGATGAAGCTGGTGTACAGGCCACGCTTGCCCTCTGGCGCGTGCTCGGCGACGTAGGTCGCCGCACCGCCGTACTCGCCGCCCAGGGCCAGGCCCTGCAGCAGGCGCAGGATGATCAGGATTACCGGTGCGGCAAAACCAATACTGGCGTAGTTGGGCAGGATACCGACCACGAAGGTCGACATACCCATGATCAGGATCGTGATCAGGAAGGTGTACTTGCGGCCGATGCGGTCGCCGAGGCTGCCGAAGAAGGCCGCGCCGAACGGTCGCACCGCGAAGCCCGCGGCGAAGGCCAGCAGGGCGAAGATGAAGCCGGTGGTCTCATTGACGCCGCTGAAGAACTGCTTGGCGATGATCGCGGCGAGAGATCCGTAGAGATAGAAGTCGTACCACTCGAACACGGTGCCGAGGCTGGAGGCGAAGATGACCTTCTTGTGCCCTCCGGTAAGCGTGGCCTTGTGGGCGTTGTTGACGGTAGTGCTGGACATGTCCGGCTTCCTCAGAAGGTGTATTTGACGTGCGTCTGCAGGCGGTTCAGCTCGCCGCGGTCGCCAGTTTCGATTTCACGCTGGCCCCAGATGTACTCGGCGCCCAGGTCCAGCTTCGGCAACGGCGAGTAGATGAGGTTGATGTGTGCCGATTGCGCCGACTTGGTGATGCCCAGGCCGGTGAGATCGGTGGGGTTGTCGTATTCGGCGCGCGAGTAGAAGACGTTGCCGCGCAACTTCGACGAGAACGCATGGCGCCAGCCGACGAAGCCGGCGATCGCGCCGATGTTGTCCAGGTCGCCGGTGGCATCGAGCGCGGCATCGTTGTTCAAGGCCAGGCCGATGTAGCGGCCCACGCCTTCGCCGCCGGTGATCATGTAGCGGATGTCGTCGTTCTTGCCGACGTTCCACTTGCCCGACAAGCTCAGGCCCCAGCCCATCTTGTCCGAGTTCACGTTGAGCGGGCCGTTCTGGTACTTGAGCTGGCGCACCAGGCCGGCAACCGAGAAGTGGCCCCAGTCGCCCTTCGGGTTGTAGCGGAAGGTGAAGTCCGGCATGGCGCCGTCGTCGCTCTGGATCTGCGCCATGTTGCCGCGGTATGGCGTGATGGCCGTCTCCGGGTTTTCCATCGACACCGACCAGGGGCCCTGGGTGTAGCGGATCTGGGCCTGGCGCACGAACACGGTGCCTTCAGTGGGGCCGAGGAAGTCGACCGTGTCCGGCAGCGCGGCAGTGTCCTGGAAGTTGGTCCAGGCCTGGCCGGCCAGCCAATTGTTCCATTGCACGTAGGCCTGGCGCACGGTCAGGCCGTAGGTGTTGGTGGCCAACTCATTGCCGGTGAAGGCGGTGCTGCCACCACCGAACAGGTCGAACTCCAAATAGCTCTTGAGCTTGTTGCCGCCGTCCAGGTCGGTATCGGTGGCGAACCAGAAGCGCGAGAACTGCGCACCCATGTCGGTGTCCGCGCCGCCTTCGCGGGTGTGGCCGCCGCCGACCGGGATGGTCTTGGGCACGTAGAACAGGCGGCCGACGCTGCCGTCGGCGATGTCGCCATCGTTGGTGCTGGTGACCGACGCATCAAGCTTGATGAAGCCGCCGTAGGTGAAGCGGGTATTGGGGCCGGCGCCGGCAGAGATTGCGGTCTTCTGGATCGGTGCCGGTGCGCCCGGCTTGGCTGGCGGCGGGTTGGCCACCGCGGCCTGGGCCGTTTTGACTTCGGTGATCTGGGTCTGCGCCTGGGTCAGCTGGCCCTGCTGCTGTTGCTGCGCCTGCAGCAGCAAGTTGACCTGCTGTTCGAGTTGTTCGACGCGTGCTTCCAGTGCCTTTTCCCGCGCCGTCTGCGCCCACGCCGCGCCTGGGGCGAGCAGGGCGACGAACAACGCGGCCGCCAGCGGACGGCGAACCAGTGATGCTTTGCGGATGTTCATTACTCCCTCCCGAATAATGGTGGGCCGCGCCCCGATGGGGCACGGCTCGTCCGGAGGGTGCGGCAGCGGCGAGGGGCCGCCTATTCGCCTTTGGTCGTAGCGCGGGCGATGTGCAGGTGCATTACGACCATGGTCTAAGCCCGGGCCCGGTGGCGGCATGGCTCAGCGCGGGGGCGATGCGGCAAACTGGCTGTCTCGGCTCCGGCGCTCGCGCCCGGTGCTGCCCAAATCCAAGAAGCTGAGTGCAAGTGAGGGTGCCATGGCTGACATTTATCCCGTAGATCCGACCTTCGCCGCCGGTGCGCGCGTGCGCAAGGACCAGTACGAAAAGCTCTACCGTGAGTCGGTGGAGCAACCCGAGCAGTTCTGGGGCAAGGCCGCCGAGCGGCTGGCCTGGTATCGCAAGCCGACCCGGATCAAGGACGTCAGCTACGACCTCAAGGACTTCCGCATCCGCTGGTTCGACGATGGCGAGCTCAATGCCAGCGTCAACTGCCTGGACCGGCACCTGGATACGCGCGGCGACAAGGTCGCCCTGCTGTTCGAGCCGGACAGCCCCGACAGCCCCTCCTACGGCGTCACCTACCGCGAGCTCTACGAGCGCGTGTGCAAACTCGGCAATGCCTTGCGCAGCCTCGGGGTCAAGAAGGGCGACCGGGTCACCTTGTACCTGCCGATGATTCCCGACGCGGCGGTGGCGATGCTGGCGTGCGCGCGGATCGGCGCGATCCACTCGGTGGTGTTCGGCGGCTTCGCGCCCAATTCCATTGCCGACCGCGTGATCGACTGCGGCAGCAAGCTCATCATCACCTCCGACGAAGGCTTGCGCGGCGGCAAGAAGATCCCACTGAAGGCCAACGTCGATGCGGCGTTGAAGGTGCCCGGCACGCAGAGCGTGGAGACGGTGCTGGTGCTGCGCCACACCGGTGGTGCGGTGGATATGCAGGCGCCGCGCGACCGCTGGTTCCATGACGTGGTGGACAGCCAGCCGAGCGAATGCGAGCCCGAGCGCATGAACGCCGAAGATCCGCTGTTCATCCTCTACACCTCCGGGTCCACCGGCAAGCCGAAGGGCGTGCTGCACACCACCGGCGGCTATCTGCTGTTCGCCAGCTATACCCACGAGACGGTCTTCGACCTGCGCGAGGACGACATCTACTGGTGCACCGCCGACGTGGGCTGGGTCACCGGCCACAGCTACATCGTCTACGGGCCGCTGGCCAACGGGGCCACCGCGCTGATGTTCGAGGGCGTGCCCAACTACCCGAATGTCTCGCGCTTCTGGGAAGTGATCGACAAGCACCAAGTGACGATTTTCTACACCGCGCCCACCGCCATCCGCGCGCTGATGCGCGAAGGCGAGGAACCGGTGAAGAAAACCTCGCGCAAGTCGCTGCGCCTGCTCGGCAGCGTCGGCGAGCCGATCAATCCCGAAGCCTGGCGCTGGTACTACGAGGTGGTCGGCGATGCGCGTTGCCCGGTGGTGGACACCTGGTGGCAGACCGAAACCGGCGGCATCCTGATCTCGCCGTTGCCCGGCGCGACCGACCTGAAGCCCGGTTCGGCCACGCTGCCGTTCTTCGGCGTGCAACCGGCCCTGGTCAACGCCGATGGCGAACGCCTGGAGGGCGCGGCCGAGGGCAACCTGGTGCTGCTGGACTCCTGGCCGGGGCAGATGCGCACCGTGTATGGCGACCACCAGCGCTTCATCGATACCTATTTCCGCACCTACCCCGGCACCTACTTCACCGGTGACGGCTGTCGCCGCGACGCTGACGGCTACTACTGGATCACCGGCCGCGTGGACGATGTGATCAACGTGTCCGGCCATCGCATTGGCACCGCGGAGGTGGAAAGCGCGCTGGTCTCGCACCCGAAGGTGGCCGAGGCTGCGGTGGTGGGCTTCCCGCATGACGTCAAGGGCCAGGGCATCTACGCCTACGTCACCCTGATCGCTGGCGAACAACCCAGCGAAGCGCTGCACAAGGAACTGGTGGCCTGGGTGCGCAAGGAAATCGGGCCGATCGCCTCGCCGGACCACCTGCAGTGGGCGCCGGGCCTGCCGAAGACGCGTTCGGGCAAGATCATGCGCCGCATCCTGCGCAAGATCGCCGAGAACGCACCGGACCAGCTGGGCGACACCTCCACGCTGGCCGATCCTTCGGTGGTTGATTCGCTGGTCAACGAGCGCCTGACGCGCTGACCTACCGCCCATGCCGACCCTGCTGATCGCCGACGACCACCCGCTGTTCCGCGAAGCCCTGCGCGCCGCGGTACAGCGGGTGATGCCCGGCGTGCAATTGTTCGAAGCCGACAACGTAGAGGCGCTATACGCCCTGGCCGATGCCCACGCCGACGCCGACCTGCTGCTGATGGACCTCAACATGCCCGGCGCCCAAGGCTTCAGCGCGTTGGTGCATCTGCGTGCGCTGCACCCGCAATTGCCGGTGGTGGTGGTGTCCGCGCGCGAGGAGCCGACGATCATGCGCCGGGCGATCGATCACGGCGCGTTCGGCTTCATTCCCAAGTCGGCCGACTCGGACACGATCGGCCAGGCGTTGTCGACCGTGCTCGATGGCGAACGCTGGATTCCCGCCGAGGCCCAGCACCTGCCGCCGACCGACCGCGAGGAGCGCGAGGTCGGCCAGCGCCTGCGCGAGTTGACCCCGCAGCAGTTCCGCGTCCTGCAAATGCTCGGGTCGGGGCTGTTGAACAAGCAGATCGCCTATGACCTGGGTGTGTCGGAGGCGACGATCAAGGCGCATGTCACCGCGATCCTGCGCAAACTGGGCGTCACCAACCGCACCCAGGCAGTGTTGATGGCGGGCAAGCTGGCCATCGATGCCGACGGGATCGTGCTGCCGCCGGAAGAAGACTGAGCCGGAATAGCCGTGGCTAAGAAGATCAGGCCGGCCTGCGCGTTTCGCCGCAGGCCGCCCAAACCGGCGATCGACCTGTAAACTGCGCGTCCCCTTGGGGAGTAGCCTGCTTCCGTACGGAAGCGCCCGCGTCAACATACTCGGCCATTGCGCCGTGGCGCCGGCAGCCATTGATGGTTGGCGAGACCAGCGGTCTGCGCGCGCAACGGCGGTTGGGCGTGTGCGCAAGCCGTTGTCGTCGTGCCCGACCCGAAGCCTCGCATGTCGTTCCTCTCTATCCTGCTCATCGGTCTTGCGATGTCCACCGACGCTTTTGCCGCGGCCATCGGCAAGGGCGCTGCCATGGGCAAGCCACGCTTTGCCGATGCCCTGCGCGCCGGCCTGATCTTCGGTGCCGTCGAAGCCATCACCCCGCTGATCGGCTGGCTGATCGGCCGCGCGGCCTCTTCCTATGTCGAGTCGTTCGACCACTGGATCGCGTTCGGCCTGCTTGGCGCGCTCGGCACCCACATGATCGTCGCTGGCCTGCGCCCGCAAGCGGAGGCGCCGGAGCAGGCCACGGCGAACGGCGAACGCCACGGTCGCTTCTGGTCGCTGGCCACCACCGGCCTGGCCACCAGCATCGACGCCATGGCCATTGGCGTGGGCCTGGCGTTCCTTGACGTGCATATCGGCGTGGTCGCCGCGGTCATCGGCCTGTGCACACTGACCATGGTGACGCTGGGCATCATGCTCGGGCGCGCACTGGGCGCATTTGCCGGCAAGCGCGCGGAAATCATCGGCGGCGTGATCCTGGTGCTGGTCGGCGCGACCATCCTGTTCGAACACCTCAACGGCGCCGCCTGATCGGCGCTAGGACGCGCTGCCGCGGGCCTGCTCGTGCAGCGCGCTGAGGAAGGCGCGCAACGAAGCCGGCTTCACCGGCTTGGTCAACAATCGGTAGCCGCGCGCGCGGGTGAGTTGCTTGAGTTCGTCGCGGCCATCGGCCGTCAGCAAGGCGCCCGGTAGCGGCGCGGTAGCGACGGCTTGCAGCGCATCGAGGGTATCCAGCCCATCCAGGCGGTCGTGCAGGTGGTAGTCGACCAGCATCACGTCTGGTTGCAGCGGCATTTTCGCCAGCGCTTCGTCCACGGTGGCCGCGGTGACCACCTCCACCTGCCAGCGCCCGAGCAGCGCGCGCATGCCGTCGAGGATTTCCTGGTCGTTGTCCACGCACAGCACCCGCAGCCCGGCCAGCGAGTCGTCTCGCGCGGTGGTACGCGCGCGGTCGGCGGCCGGCGCACGCAGCGGCTGGCCAGCGGCCACGCGCGGCAGCTGGATCGAGAACATGCTGCCCTTGCCGACTTCGCTGCGCGCGTTGAGTTCGTGCAGCAGCAGGCGCGAAATACGCTGGCAGATCGATAGGCCCAGCCCTAGCCCCTGCTCGCCCCAATCGAACGGCTGCTGGTAGCGATGGAACTCGTTGAAGATCTGCCGCATGTGGTGTTCGGGAATTCCCGGGCCCGTATCCCAGACCTGCAACTCGACCTGCGCGCCACGCGGGCGCATGCCCAGGATGATCCGCCCCTGTCGGGTATACCGCAGCGCGTTGGCGATGAAGTTCTGCATCACCCGGCGCAGCAGGCGGCGATCGCTGCGCACCCATATCTGCCGCGCGTGCACCTGCAGGCGCAGCCCACGGCTGGCAGCGACCGGCGCGTATTGGGCGGCCAGCTCGGCGATCAACACGCCAGCGTCGAAGTCCTCGATGGTCGGCCGCAACCCGCCGGCATCCAGGCGCGACACATCGAGCAGGCCATCCAGCAGCTCCTCGGCGGCACGCAGCGAGGCATCCACGCGCTCGGCCAGGTGGCGCTGCTCTTCGCTGTTCTGCGCGCTATCGCGCAGGGCCGAGGCGAACAGGCGCGCGGCGTTGAGCGGCTGTAGCACGTCATGGCTGATGGCCGCCAGGAAGCGGGTCTTGGATTGCTGCGCCACTTCGGCCTCGTGCGAGCGTTCGGCCACGCGCTGCTCCAGCGTCTCGTTGGCTTCGAGCAGGGCCTTTTCGGCGTGCTTGTAGTCGGTGATGTCGTTGTAGCTGGTGACATAGCCACCGCCAGGCAGCGCCTGCCCGCGCATCTCGACCACCTTGCCGTCGCTGCGGGTGCGCTCGAACACGTGCGGCGAACCGGCGCGCATATGGCGGATGCGGCGCTCGATCTGGTCTTCGGTATCGCCCTCGCCCAGCTCGCCGCGCTCGGCGTTGTAGCGGATCAGGTCGGCCACCGGACGACCGACATAGAGCATGCCGTCGGGATAGCCGAACAACTCCTGGTAACGGCGGTTCCAGGCAGTCAGGCGCATCTCGGGATCGACCACGCTGACCGCGGCACTGATGTTCTCCAGGGTAGTGGAGAGTATTTCGCGATTGAAGCGCAGCTCCTGGCCGGCCTCGTCGAGCACCGCCACGACCTCGCCCAGTTCCATGCCCGAGCCGCGCAGCAAGCTGGTCAGCACCAGGCGCGCGGAGGCCGCGCCAATCGAGGCGGCCAGCAGGCGCTCGGTGAACTGGACCCAGGCACGGTCGGCCACGGCATTGGATTGCAGTTCGGAGCCCAGCGTATTGGCCTGTTCGACGAAGGCGCGGTGGGCGTGGCGCTCGCCAACCACGCGCCCGGCCAGGGTCAGCAGGTCGGCGACGTGCACGTGCCCGGGCCACGCGCCAGCCACCGCCGGGCGTTGCGAGTAGGGGTCCAGGAATGGCGCCGCGCGCAGGCGCTCGTCCACGCCCGGACGCCAGCGTGCCGACACCACCATCAGCGCGCCCACGTTTGCCAGCAGCGACCAGAACGTGCCGTGCGCGAGCGAGTCCCAGCCGCTCATGCCGAACAGCTGTTGCGGTCGCAGCCAGGAGATCCCGAACGGTCCGTTGAGCAGCCAGCCGGTGTCGAAGCCGCCGGCCATCGTCATGGCCGGCAGCAGCAGGGTGTAGATCCAGGTGGCGAAGCCGAGCAACATGCCGGCCTCCACGCCCTTGCGGCTGGCACCCCGCCAATACAGCCCGCCGAGCACGCCCGGTGCGAACTGGGCGACCGCGGCGAAGGCCATCAGGCCATACGAGGCCAGCGTGCTGTCGTCGCTGCTGCTGCGGTAGTAGCTGTAGGCGACCAGCGCCAGCAGCAGGATCGCGATGCGCCGGATCCACAGCACCCGGCCGGCCGCCGCGACGGCGTGGCCGCGCGAGCGCCGCAACAGCACCGGCATCACCAGATCGTTGCTGACCATGGTGGCCAACGCGATCGAGGCCACGATCACCATGCCGGTGGCGGCGGAGAAGCCACCGACATAGGCCACCAGCGCCAGCACCGTGTTGCCCTCGGCCAGGGGCAGGGCCAGCACCATGCTGTCGTCGGCCAATTGGCCGCCGCCGCCGAACAGGGCCACGCCGGCCGAAGCGATCGGCACCACCATGGCCGAGATCAGCACCAGGTAGCCGCCGAACAGCCAGCGCGCGCGGCGGATGTCGCCGACATCGCCGCATTCGACCACCGCCACATGGAATTGCCGCGGCAGGCAGACGATGGCCAGGAAGCTGAGGATGGTCTGCGAGACGAAGCCGGCCGAGGGCGTGTGCTCGAACAGCATGCGCGCCGAATCAGCAATGCGCAGCTGGTGGTCGCCCAGCCAGGACCAGGCGAACAATCCCACCGCCAGCATCGCCACCAGCTTGATGACCGATTCCAGCGCGATCGCCAGCATCATGCCGTGGTGGTGTTCGGTGGCGTCGGCCTGGCGGGTGCCGAACAGCGCGGCGAACAGCGCCATCAACAGGGCGACATACAACGCCGGGTCGCTGAGGAAGGAGCGGCCGTGGTTGGATTGGCCGGTAAGCACTTCCAGGCTCATGGCCACGGCTTTGTACTGCAGCGCCAGGTAGGGAACGATGCCAACCAGGGCGATCACCGCGACCAGCGCCGCCAACCGGCGCGAGCGGCCATAGCGCGAGGAGATGAAGTCGGCGATGGAAACCGTGTTCTCCGAGCGCGCGATCAACGCCAGGCGCTCGATGATGCGCCAGCCGAAGATCAGCAGCAGCAACGGTCCCAGATAGATCGGCAGGTAGCCGACACCATTGCGCACCGCCGTACCGACCGCGCCATAGAAGGTCCACGAAGAGCAGTACACCGCCAGCGCCAGGCTGTAGACCGCCGGCCGCAGCCAGGGGCGGTCGGGATACAGCGGGCGGCGATCGCCCCACCACGCCACGCCGAACAGCAACGCGGCATAGCCGACCGAGACCGACAACAGGATCCAGCTCGAGATCAACGCGCCCCTCCGGCGGGTTTACTGGGGCAGTGTACCTGCGTGGATCAAATTGCCGGGGAGCTGCTGTCGGGGCTGCAGCCCCTCCCCCAAGGTTCCTGTAGGAGGGGCTTCAGCCCCGACATATTTCGGCGCCGACAAGCTATGCCGGCAGCAGCACCTCGACCACGTACCGCCTGCCGGCCTCGATTCCGCCAATGGCGGCCTCGGCGCAGGCCACGCCATCCACGCTCACCTGCATCGTCGCCACCGCCGCGTCACGGCGATAGACCACCTCGAACTCCGCACCACGGAACCGGCGCCGGACTCGCGCCTGCGTCCAGTGCGAAGGCAATTGCGGGCGCAGCAACAACAGCTCGCCTTCACCGCGCAGGCCGAACAGGCCTTCGATCACGTCGCGGTAGACCCAGGCCACGGTGCCGGTATTGAACAGCTGGCTGGAGCGCCCGGCGGTGCGCGGGATCTCGCGCCACGCGCCGCGGTAGTAGTTGGGCAGGAACACCGGCAATTGGCCACGCTGCAGTACATCGGCGCGTGCGGGGCCGGGAATCATCGCCCGCAGCACCGACCAGGCGCGATCGCTCTGGCCGACTGCATACAGGCTGTGCAGGTAGAAAGCCGCGGCGTGGTTGTACACGGCGCCATTTTCGGCCGAGCCCGGGTGTTTCTGGGTCAAGCGACCCACGTCCTCGCGCATGCCGGTATACGGCGGTGCCAGCATCACCGGGCCGTATGGCGTATGCAACTGCGCTTCCACCGCGGCCAGCAGGCGCGCCTGGCGCTGCGCATCAGCGGCCCCCGCCAGCATCGCCCAGCTCTGCGGGTTGAGGTAGATGCGACCTTCGGCGTCGTCGGCAATGCCAAAGCGCACGCCATCGTCGGTGATGCCGCGCGCGTACCAGTCGCCATCCCACAACTCGCGGTTGGCGACCACGTTCACCGTGGCCGCCGCCTCGGCATAGCGCAGGGCCGCATCGTTGCGGCCGTGGCGGGCGCACAAGGCCGACCACAGTTTCAATGCATAGGCGGTCGCCAAGGTCAGCCAGCCGGACACGCCCTGGCCACGGTAGCCGACCATATTCATCGGGTCGCACCAGTCGCCCTGGGCGATGTAGCTCAGGCCGCGCGCATCACGCGCCTGCAGCAGCCAGTCCATCGCCGCGTCCAGGCGCGCGGCGACGTCGAGCTGGCGGCCGCTACTGTCTTCGACCACCTCTTGCAGCAAACCGGCGTCGCCAGTCTCGCCCAGATAGGCATCGAGAAAGATCGGCATCCATACGCAGTGGTCGGTATGCGGTACCTGGTTGATGTATTTCAGCTCGGCCTGCTCATCGAGCAGGATGCCGTCGGGCATGGCGCCGCTGGCTTCTTGTTGCGACAGCGCATG
>DATLJF010000100.1:0-9897 GCA_035539015.1 Stenotrophomonas sp.
AGGCCAGCATGATCAGCAGCGACAGCGCGAACCAGCCCAGGCCCTGCGCGCCGCCGCCGAAAGACAGGTCCAGCAACGGCAGCGACAACAGCGCCAGGACAATCCCCAATGCACCCAGCTTGCCGGTGCGCTCGCGCAGCAGCAGGAACGACAGCACGATGGTGATGACCGGCGACAGCGAGATGATCGGGAAGATGAAGTACGCCGGGCCGAGCGTGAGGGTGCGGAACAGCAACATCTGGCCGCCGGCGCCGAGCAGGCCGATCAGCAAGCCGTAGAACATCGCGCGCGGCGTGCGGTCCAGTTGCCAGCCGCCGCGCCACAGCACGAACAGCGCCGGCGGGATCATCGTCAGCGCCCAGACGCAGTACACCAGCGTGTCGGGAAAGCCATGTTCGGCCGACAGGCTAGACAGCGAGCCCCACACCCCCCAGAGCGCCACTACCGCCAGCGCATAGAACAGCCACAAGCGACGGCCGCCGTTGCCCTGAACGGCACTCATGCCGGCACCGCCTGCAGCAACAGGAAGCGCTTGAACCTGGCCGGCAGCACGTTGTTGCGCGCATCGACATGGCCCAGCTCGGTGTCGTTGAACAGGTCACGCACCACATAGCGGCCACTGCCGAGCCCGCGCAACTGCACCGGGCCATCCCAGTCGGCGGCATAGAAGGTGTAGTACATGGCGCGTTCCTTGGCGATGGCATGGGCTTCGGGTTTGTCGAAGCCGATGTCATAGAGCTCGCCGCGGTACTCGCCCTTCGGCAGCATGTGGGTCTTGTAGATGTCCAGCCAACGGCCCCAGAGCCGTTCTTTCTCAGGCGTCAGCACGAAGCCGCCCGGCGGCAGCGGCTGGGTCGGACGGTCGGTGTCGCGCGGCCAGGTGAACTTGGTCGAGATCACCGCGCCGATGCCGACGCTGGAAGCGAAGTCGTCGCCGCCATCGCTGAGTTCGACGTGGTCGCCGGCATAGCTGCTGCTGTGGCCGAACAACGCCTTGACCGACTTGCCCTTGTGCCGCACCTGCCAGGACGAGGTCGGATCCGAAGCGGGGTACTGGTCGGTGGCCGGCAGGTTGTGGAAGGCGAATGCGGTGCCGCACGGGCACAGTTCGACCACCGCCTGCGGGTTCTCCTCGCGCGCGGCGCGGTGGATGGCGGTCCAGAAGTCGGCGAGCTTCTCGAACGAGTCGGTGGGGTGGGCGTGCTTGTGCGCCGGGTTGTAGCAGGGCGCGACCGCGTTGAGGTGCTGGCCGTCGAGCTTGAGGCCTTCGAAACCCCAGTCACCGATGGCCTTGCGCGTCAGTGCGACGTAGAAGTCGATGGTCGGTTGGTACGCCGGGCACTGGGTGAAGGCGTTCCACCAGCTCACCTTCTGGACCGAGCCTTCCTTGTCCAGCAGCAGCATGTCCGGGTGGTCGTGGAGCACGTCGCTGCCCGGGTCGCAGGCCAACGGCGCCAGCCACAGGCGCGGGCGCAGGCCCTGTGCTTTCACCGCCTGGACGAACGCACGCATGTCGTCATCGCCGCGCGGGAACTTGCGCGGGTCCAGCTTCCAGTCGCCTTCGTTGGTTTGCCAGCCATCGTCGAGCACGGCCCATTCGAAGCCCATCTCGCGCACCTTGGGCAGCGTGGCGATGATCTGCTCGGTGGTGAAGTCGCGGTCGTAGCCCCAGGCGCACCAGATCGGCGCGAATGCCGATTCCGGTGGCTGCGGGCCGGTGATGCCCTGGTCGCGCATGAAGCGCTGGTACTGGGTGAGTGCCGGGTAGAAATCGCCGCGGTGCACGCACAGGAAGGTGCGGTCGGTGACCAGGGTGGCGCCCGGGGCCAGGGTCAGCGGTTGCTGCGATTCGATCGCGATCGCAGCGCCCGCTTCGCTGGCATGGACCGGCAGATCGAGCAGGCGCGGCACGGTTTCGACATGGCCCACGGCCAGGCCGACATCGCGCCGCCACACGTTCGCCACCGGGGTACCGCCGCCGTAGTCGGAGGCGTCCATCGCCAGGGTATTGCGCTGTTCGAAGTCCTTGCCGAGCGGCTGCACCCAGTCGCGGCGGTCTTCGTGGGTGGCGCCGGAGAAAGTCCAGAAGCCGCCTTCGCGGGCGCCGAGGGTGTGGGCGGCGTTGCGCCAACCGGTGACCGCCAGTGGCGCGTTGCCACTGTTGCGGTAGGCCACCTGCAACAGGACCAGTCCCGGGTAACGTTCGAAAACGGTGGCGCTGACCTGCTTTTCCAGGCCGTTGGCCGCCACACCGGCCACTACGGTGCGCTTGCCGGCACCTTGCTTGCCGCCGCGCACGCGTTCACTGCGCTGGTCGCGATAGGTAAATGACTCCACCGCACCGTCGGCGAGCAGTAGCGCTTCGCTGGCGTCGAAGCCGGTGATGGGCTGGCCAAAAGCGCTGACCTGGGTCCGCAGGGTGGGATCGAAGGTCAGCGCTACGTGCTGGTCGCCGACCTGCGCCGGGTGGGCCTGGATCGCCATCGCGCCAGGCTTGGCCAAGGCCGGCCAGGGCAGGCTGGCGCCGGCCACGGCGCCGCTGACGAGCTTGAGGACGGAACGGCGTCCGATCGGTGGCATATAACCTTTCCCGCTACAAGGTAGTCCGATTCTGGTGCAACGACCGCACTGGATGCAACACTTTTGTTGCGATATGTTGTACTTAAGTTTCGTTACATTACCGAGGCACAGGAAGATGACGATGCGCGTGAACCCCGATCCCCGCCCCGCCGCGTTGGCGGCCGGCCTCTGCGCGGCACTGGCCTGCAGCGCCCTGGCGGCCGCACCGCCCCCCGGCAAGAACGCCGACGCCAGTGCCGAAGCCGCTCCCTACGGGATGGCCGACTTCACCCGCGTGCGCAAGTACGACGCGCACGTGCACTACAACATGGCCGACCCGGCGTTCCTGGAGATCGCGCGCGAAGATGGTTTCGAATTGCTGACCATCAATGTCGACTACCCCGACTTCCCGCCGCTGGACAAGCAACGCGAAGTGGCGCTGGCCGAGCATCGCGCCGATCCGGCACGCCTGCACTGGGCGGCGACGTTCTCGATGCAGGGTTTCACCCGGCCAGGCTGGGCGGCGAAGGCCGAAGCGAGCCTGCGCGAGGACGTGGGCCGCGGCGCCACCGCGGTAAAGATCTGGAAGAACGTGGGCATGGTGGAAAAGGACGCGCAGGGCCACCTGATCATGCTCGACGACCCGGCGCTGGCGCCGGTGGCCGAGTACGTGCGCGCGCTGGACGTGGCGCTGATTGGCCACCAGGGCGAGCCGCACAACTGCTGGCTGCCGCTGTCGCAGATGACCACCGAGAACGACCGCGAGTACTTCGGCCACCACCCGCAGTACCACATGTACCTGCACCCGGATCAGCCCAGCTACGACGAGCAGATGGCCGCCCGCGACCGCTTCGTCGCCGCGCATCCGAAGTTGCGTTTCGTCGGCGCGCACATGGCCAGCCTCGAGTACGACGTCGACCGCCTGGCCGCGTTCCTGGACCGCTTCCCCAATGCCTCGGTGGACCTGGCTGCGCGCATGGGGCAGGTGCAATACCAGTCGCTGCGCGACTACCAGAAGGTGCGTGCGTTCTTCATCCGCTACCAGGACCGGTTGATGTATGGCACCGACCTGACCTATGAACCCGGCGGCGATGCGGCCGAATTCAAGCGCAGTGCCGATGCAGTGTGGCGTTCGGACTGGCAATACCTGGCCACCGGACAGACCCAGCATGTGGACACGGTGAAGGCCGATGTGCCGGGCTTGGCGCTGCCGCGCGCTGTGATCGACAAGATCTACTACAACAACGCGGTGCGCGAGTTCCGCGCGCCCAAGCGCTGAGTGCGTCGCCGGGGCGCGGCCGATGCCGCGCCGCCGACCGCCTCAGGCCAGCCGCAGTTCGAAACCGAGCTGCTCGCTGGCCTGGCGGATCTCGGCCGGAGCGTCGCGGTCGGTGATGAGCATGTCGAGCTCGCCCAGCGAAATGATCCGGTGCAGGCAGATCTTGCCGAACTTGGAGCTGTCGGTGATCGCCACCACCTGGCGCGCGGCCTCGACCATCTTGCGGTTGAGCATGGCTTCCGGCTCGTAGTGCGTGGTGATGCCGCGTTCCAGGTCGAAACCGTCCACGCCCAGGAACAACCGGTCCACGTGCAGGGCATCGAGTGCCTCCACGGTGAGGCCGCCATAGAAGGCCATGTTCTTGCGGCGCAGTTCGCCGCCCAGCATCACCAGGCGGATGTTGCTCTTGGGGCTGAGCACGCTGAGCACGCCGAAATCGTTGGTGACCACGGTAACTTCGACATTGGCCAGGGCTTCGGCCAGCTGCATCGCAGTGGTACCCGAGTCGATGGCGATGGTGTCGCCGGGCTTGACCAGGGTCGCGGCCAGCTGGCCGATGCGGCGCTTTTCGTCCAGGTGGACGGTGCGCTTGGCTTCGTAGGGCGGTTCGGCCGCGGTGCCGCCGACGGCGAGGCTGTCGATCGCGCCGCCATAGGCGCGCGCCATCACGCCGCGCTCGGACAGGTAACGAAGGTCCTTGCGCACCGTCTGCATGCTGACGCCGAAACGGCTGGCCAGCGCCGCCACCTGCACGCTGCCGTGCTGGCGGACCAATTCGCTGATCTGCAGGCGTCTCTGGCTGGTGTCGCGGGTAACGGACATGGGGTCCCTCCTTGTCGGGCGCGAGTATGAGTCATTTCGTTAAATTTCGCTATTGCTACAAAACGAAACATCCGATAGGCTCGGTTTCGTTTTCTTAGCTAGCAAGTTATCACCGTCTTGGGAGGAGAGACCCGTGGAGACTGCACCGCTACACCGCACGATGCTTTGCCGAGGCATCACCCTGGCCCTGTTGATGCCTTTCGGCGTCGCCCTGGCGCAGACCGCGCCGGAGCCGGCGCCCGCCGATCCCGCGCCCGCCACTGACGCCACCACCCTCGACGCCGTCACCGTGACCGGCGTGCGTGCCAGCCTGGCGCGTTCGGTCGAACTCAAGCGCAGCGCGTCGACCGTGCAGGATTCGATTACCGCGCTGGAGCTGGGCAAGTTCCCGGACGACAACGTCGCCGACTCGCTCAGCCATATCACCGGCGTGGCGATCAGCCGCACTGCCGGCGGCGAGGGCCAGTCGGTCAGCGTCCGCGGCCTCGGGCCGGAATACACGCTCACCACCTTCAACGGCCGCATCCTGGCCACCGACGGTCCCGGCCGTGACTTTGCCTTCGACGTGCTGCCGGCCGATGTGATCAGCGGCGCCGACGTCATCAAGGGTGCCGAAGCCGGGCTGACCGAAGGCGCCATCGGCGGCCTGGTCAACCTGCGCTCGGCCAGTCCCTTCGACGACAAGGGCCAGCATGCGGTGCTGCGCGTGGAAGGCGACCGCAACACCATGTCCGACCTCAACGGCACCAAGTACTCGGGCGTCTACAGCAACACCTTCGCCGACGACACCGTCGGCATCCTGCTCGGCGCGGTCTATGCCAACCGCACCGACCGCACCGATGTCGCCGGCAACGACGGCGGCTGGACCCGCAACCCGGACCCCAGCGATCCGAGCTGGGGCGGCAATGCCTGGGGCGGCAACATCGACCTCAACGACAACGGCGAACTCGACCCGGACGAATACGGCTTGATCGCACCCGGCCAATTCCGCGTCGGTTCGATCATGGAAGACAAGAAGCGCCGCGCCTACACCGGCAAGTTCGAGTGGCGACCGAGCGACAGCTTCCGGCTGACCATCGACGGACTGAAGACCAAGCTGGATTCGCCGCAGGTCAGCTACCAGCAGTCGTACTACCCGCTGTTCTCGCCGGGGCGCTGGTCGAACATCCAGGTCACCAACGGCATCGTCACCAGTTTCGACATGACCAACCCGGATCCGGAGCAGCGCCTGAATCCGGAGCTGCTCAACCAGACCACTTACCGCGTGGTCGACACCGACCTGTACGGGGCCAACGCGCGTTGGCAGGTGAGCGACGATTTCGCCATCACCGGCGACTTCTACCGGTCCACCTCGCAGCGCACCTCCGGCGGCCTGGACACCTACGTCGTGCTGCGGATGAACCAGCCCAACAGCGCGCACATTTCGCTGAGCGGCCAGGCCGTGCCCAACGTCGGCATCAATTTCGATGATGGCCGCGAATGGATCCAGGGGCTGCAGAACGGCGACTTCAACGAAAGTGACTTCGACACCCACTACTTCGGCCTGTCCGGCGACAACATCCAGGACGAGATCAACGGCGGCACGCTGAGCGGCGACCTGTTCCTGGGCAAGTGGAACGTGGATCACGTCAAGTTCGGCGTCAGCCTGACCGACCGCCGCAAGACCCGCGACCTGGTCAACAACGCCTTCAACGGCGGCGAGAACTACTACTCCAACGACAACAAGATCAACGTTGCCGACCTGGACGGAGACATCATCGACCAGACGCTGTCGCCGCCGAATTTCATGAGTGGTGTCAGCTCGAGCTTCCCGCGCAACTTCCTCGGCTTCGACGTCCCCAGCTACATCCGCGCGCTGCAGGCCTATGACGGCCGCCCGAGCCCGGATGGGGGCGTTTACGACTACGCCAACGCCGCGCCGGAATGGAACCCGCTGGAAAGCTACCGCGTGCGCGAGAAGACCACCGCCGTGTTCTTGCAGGCGGACATGTCCGGCGAGCACTGGGATGGCAACTTCGGCATCCGCTTGGGCACCACCAAGACGCGTGCCCAGGCATGGGATGCGCAGATCGAGAGCATTACCGAGCTGGGTGCGTTCAACTACAGCGTCCAGTACGGCGAGCCGACCCCGATCCTGCAGGATGCCAGCTACAGCTTCTACCTGCCCTCGGCCAACTTCACCTGGCACTTCACCGACGAACTGCAGCTGCGCGTCGGCGCGGCCAAGACCATGGCACGGCCGTCGGTGGAACAGCTGGCGCCGACCAACACCACCGCCAGCGTCGCTTGGGGCGAGTTCACGCAGATCTACGGTGGCAACACTGACCTGAAGCCCTACTCGGCCAAGCAGGGCGATCTCTCGCTGGAGTGGTACTTCTCCGACAAGTCGATCTTCAACCTGGCCACCTTCTACAAGCGTATCGACAACCAGATCACCACCAGCTGGGAGCCGCAGCAGGATATCGGCGTGCCGGGCCACCTGTTCAACGTCATGCGTCCGATCAATGGCGACTATGCCAAGGTGCATGGCATCGAGGCCGGCGCGCAGCACTTCTGGGATAACGGCTTCGGCGTGCGCGGTCAGTACACCCGCAACTGGTCCAAGAGTTTCGTCGATGGCGAGGAGCGCCCGCTGGAGGGCATCGCACCCTCGGTGTACTCGCTGGGCCTGATGTACGAGAAGGGCGCCTGGTCGATCGGCGCGCAGGCCGACCATACCGATGGCTTCGTGACTGCCACCAACGTGCTGGGCCAGGGCTACAACGAGCAGGCCGACGCCATCACCTGGGTGACCGCGCATGTGTCCTACACGGTCAACGACCATTTCAGCGTGACCCTGGAAGGCGACAACCTGCTCGACGACGAACAGACCTACAGCATCAACGGCAATCCCTTGCTGTCTCAGGGGTACTACCGCTACGGCCGCTCCTTCAAGTTGAGCCTGGCCCTGAAGTTCTAAGCAGGGCTGCAGGCCTGGCCTGCACCGGCCAGTGCCCGACGCCGCCGCGACCCTCCCAGGCGCGGCGGCGTTTTTTTTGCCGCGTCCTTCACCCGCGCTCCATCCCTGCGTTACATCCGGGCGGCCAAGCTGTGGTTTCCACAACCAGGGACCACCGACATGATCATTCGTCTTGCCAGCAGCGGCGCCCTGCTCGCGCTGGCCATTGCCACCGCCCACGCCCAGACCACTGCCCCCGCGCGCACACCCGACCCGGCGCCGCGCGCGGCCAGCAACATGGCTTCCGCACCGACCGCCGCGCTCAGCCAAGCCCAGGCGCTGGGCGTGCTCAGCGCGATCAATCAGTCAGAGATCGCCGCCGGCCAACTGGCCGAAAAGAAGGTCGCCAGCGGCCCGGTGCATGACTATGCCGCGCGCATGGTCAAGGAACACTCGGACAACGACCGCAAGGCACAGGCGTGGTCGCCGGACCGTAATGCCCCGGCGGCCAAGGCGCAGATGGCCAAGGGCAAGCAGGAACTGGCCAAGCTGAGTGGCCTGGAAGACGACGCCTTCCGCAATGCGTACGTCAAGGCCATGGTGAAAGACCACACCGAAGCGCTGAACGCCCTGGACAACAAGCTGATCCCGGCGGCGAAGGATGCCCAGGTCCGTGCCTTCCTGCAGGACACCCGCAGCCACGTGGCCGCGCATCTTGCGGCCGCCAAGCAGCTGTCGGCCGACGACGGCGCGCCGGTGCCGCACAAGGATGGGCCGACCGGAACGCATTGAGCGACAGGCCCCGGCGTTGCGCAACGCAACGCCGGCCGGCACTCAATCCGCTTCCAGCCGTTGCGCCACCGCCTTGAGGTCGGCCAGCAGCAGCGCGCGCGTGGCGCTGCGCTCGGGTTCGCGCATGCGTAGCACCGCCGACGGATGCCAACTGGCCATCGCGTCAGTGCGGTCATCCAGCGGTCGCCATTGGCCGCGCTCGGCGGTAAGGCGGAAGCCATTGCCAAACACGGTCTGCGCCGCCATGGCGCCCAGTGCGAGGACAATGGTCGGCCGGATCCGGAACAACTCCGCCGCCAACCACGGACGACAGGCCGCTTGTTCGGCCGCATTCGCGCGCTGGTGCAAGCGGCGTTTACCACGCGGGGCAAACTTGAAATGCTTGACCGTATTGGTGAGGTAGGCGGCCGCCGGGTCCAGCCCCGACTCGGCCATCAATGTCCGCAGCAAGGTGCCGGCGGGTCCGACGAACGGCTGCCCCGCGAGGTCTTCCTGGTCGCCCGGTTGCTCGCCAATGATCACCAGCTTCGCCCGTGCCGGACCGGCGCCGAAAACCGTCTGGGTGGCCGGACGCCACAAGTCGCAGCGGCGGCAATCGCGTGCCTGCGTCCGCAGCGCGCTCAAGCTGCCGGAGGGAATATCGGCGACCGGCTTGGCCAATGGGGGCGGAAGGGTGGGGCGCGGCATGCGGCGGAGCGTGGCAATTGAAGGGCCAGGCTAGGCATGTCGCTGCAACGACAGCGTGAGGCTAGGGGCCGATGAACTCGAACCGCGGCCGCGCGCTGCCTTCTGCGTGGATGACCTCCACGAACATCGCCAGCGGCCTGACCCACAGTCCACCTTCGCCATACAGCGCGCGGTACACCACCATTGGCGCCAACGTCTCGCTGCAGCGTGCCAGGCCGGTGACCTCGTACAAGCCGCCCTTGAAATGACGGTACCGGCCCGTCGGCAACGCAGGCATAGCGGCCAACTCGGCCATATCGGATCTCCGGCAACCAGGGGCGCCCATCATAAATCAGCGCCTCCGGGCAGTTGGCCCCGGCCTATTTCACCAGGCTGCGTATGGCCGCGCCCGGTGCATTGGCGAGCACCGAGGCGAGCCCCTTTTCGCGCGAACTCACGCGGCGATAGGTCTCGCTGGTGCCGACCACCTCGCCGTTACGCGCGACCAGGTTGAACATCGGTTCGCCATTGAGGGCGACCTTGCGGGCAATGCCGTCGCCGCGCCTGGCCACAGTGCGCACCGCCTCGATACCTTTCATTGCACTGGCCAGGGTGGTGTAGCGCTCGCTGACCAGGATCGTGCGGTGATTGGCTGCACACAGGGCGAAATGGAACTGGCTGCCCGAGCGCATCAACTTGAAGTAGGGCTTCATCCCGTCACCTTCTCTCTTCCTGAGTATGGGGGGCGCTATGGTTGCGGCCCAGTCCGCGTAGGGCTATTCGATCCTTCGCATTAGCCGGCGGGTTACGTGCCGCCGACTGCTGTCGGAGACAGCCGGGC
>DATLJF010000101.1:0-8894 GCA_035539015.1 Stenotrophomonas sp.
CCTGGCCGCCTGCGCCCCGGACTGGATCATCTGCGCCGGCTATATGCGCATCCTCGGCGAAGGCTTCGTGCGCCGCTTCGAGGGCCGGCTGGTCAACATCCACCCCTCGCTGCTGCCACGCCATCGCGGCTTGCAGACACATACCCGTGCCCTGGAGGCCGGCGATGCCGAGCATGGCGCCAGCGTGCATTTCGTCATCCCCGAGCTCGATGCCGGCACCGTGCTGGCCCAGGCCAGGGTCCCGGTGCTGGCCGGCGACGACGCCGCCACCCTCGCGGCGCGGGTGCTGGCGCGTGAACATCCGCTGCTGATCGCCAGCCTGCAATTGCTGGCCAGCGACCGGGTTCGTGAACACCAGGGTCAGCTGATGCTGGATGGTCAGTGCCTGTTTACGCCATTGCGACTAGATTCCGCCGGAACCCTCCGGGTCGCGGCCGACACATAGCCATGACCGGGGCCCCGTCATCCTCAAGGCCCGTTCCCATTCCGATGCGCATGCCCCGCTCCCGCCTCGCCCTGCTGGCCCTATTGTGCTGGCCCGTCATGCCGGGCCTGGCGCAGGAGATCACGCCGCCGCCGGCCACCGCGCCCGCGCTGCCGCAGGCAGAATGGTCCGCACCGGCACTGGAGCCGTTCGTGGCGACCTACCAGGCCTTCTACAAGGGCAAGGAGGCCGGTGACGCGACCTTGCAGGTCACCCACCTCAGTGGCGACCAGTGGCGGGTCGATATGGCGGTGCGCGGGCGCAAGGGCTTTGCCAGCGTGCTGGGCCTGAACCTGGAGCAGAGCACCGTGTTCGACGTGCGCGACGGCGTCTACGTGCCGCTGACCCAAAGCACGGTGAAGAAGGCCCTGTTCTTCGGCAAGAAGGTCACCGGCGTCTACGATTGGAAGACCAACACCGCGCAATGGGACGGCGACCTGAAGAAGGAACGCCGCCAGCCGATCACGCTGGAACCCGGCGACCAGAGCGCGCTGCTGCTGAACCTGGCGCTTATGCGCGATGCCCGGCCGGGCCGGGCATTGGGCTATCGCTACGTCGATGTCGGCCGCGTCCGCCGTTACGAGTACCGCGCCGCCGATGCCACCGAGACGGTGCAGGTCGGCGATTTGAGTTACGACGCGCTGCGGGTGTTTCGCACCAACGGCGGCGACAACGAAACCCTGCTCTGGATTGCCAACGGAGTACCCACTCCAGTGCGTATTCTCCAGCGCAGCAACGGCGAGGACGAGATCGACCTGCGCCTTATCGAATACCAAGGAGTCTGATGATGAAGCGCCTCGCCCGTCCGTTTTCCCTGCTCGCCGCTGCCGCACTGGCCCTGGCCAGCCTGCCGGCCCTTGCGCTGCAGCCTTTCACTGCCGACTACCAGGCCAACTACATGGGCGTGCAGGCCAGCGGCACGATGACCCTGGCGGCGGCCGGCGCCAACCAGTGGCGGTACTCGCTGCAGATCCAGAACCCGATGGCGAACCTGAGCCAGAGCACGGTGTTCGAGGACAAGAACGGGCAATTGCGTCCGCTCAGCAGCAACGACAGCTCGGCGCTGCTGGTGAAGAAGCGCAACGTGCAGGCCAAGTACGACTGGAGCAGCAACCAGGCCACCTGGAGCGGCGACGTCAAGCCGGAACGGCGTGGCCCGGTGGCGCTGCAGGCCGGCGACATGGACGCGCTGCTGATCAACCTGGCGATGCCGCGTGACCTGGCGGCGGGCAAACCGCTGACGTATCGCATGGTCGACGAGGGTCGGGTCAAGCCGATGACCTACCAGGTGGTCGGCAAGGAAACGCTGACCGTCAACGGCAAGCAACAGCAGGCGACGAAAGTGTCGCGCGTGGATGGCGACAAGGAGTTGATCGCCTGGATCGTGCCCGGCCTGCCGGTGCCTGCACGCTTGCTGCAGCGGGAAAAAGGCCAGGACGCGCTGGACCTGACGATTCGTTCGCTGAAGTAAACGCTCGGCGTGCCGCTCCCCTGTAGGAGCGGCTTCAGCCGCGACCGTGCGCTACGGGGGGCGTCCTTCGCGGCTGAAGCCGCTCCTACAGGGGTACCCCGCCTAGCTTTATTTCTGCTTGCCGAACTCGGTGCGGCAATCCACCCGGATCTGCTCGCCACTACTCCGCCAGTACAAGGTGCTGCACTTGCGATTGCCGTCCACGGTGGTCTTGGCCGCCACCGCATAGAACGATTGCGCGATTTCCGCGCGGCTCGCGGTGCCGTCGCCGTTCCAGTCCATGTCCTTGAACTCGACGCCCTGGGTGATCGCCATGCCGGCCCAGCCGGCCCAGGCCAGCCAACCCAGGATCAGCACGACCACCGCCAGCAGCACCTTGCGCCGCGGGGTGAAACGGCCGCGCAGGATCATGCGATGCGCCGGATGATCGCGCCCAGCGATCCCAGCTTCTCCTCGATGTTCTCGTAGCCACGATCCAGGTGGTAGATGCGGTCGATGGTGGTGTCACCGTCGGCCATCAGCCCGGCCAGGATCAGCGAGGCCGACGCGCGCAGATCGGTCGCCATCACCGGCGCGCCGCTCAGGCGCTCGGCGCCGCGAATGATCGCGGTGTGGCCCTCGACCTGGATGTCTGCGCCCAGGCGCAGCAGCTCGTTGACGTGCATGAAGCGGTTTTCGAAGATCGTCTCGTTGATCACGCCCACACCATCGGCCACGCAGTTGAGCGCCATGAATTGCGCCTGCATGTCGGTAGGGAACGCCGGGTACGGCGCCGTGGTCAGGCTCACCGCGCGCGGGCGCCGGCCCTTCATGTCCAGGGTAATGCTGTCTTCGGTGCACTCCAGTTCGGCACCGGCTTCCTTGAGCTTGTCCAGCACCGCGTCCAGCGTCCCCGGGCGCGCGCGACGCACGGTGACGCGGCCGCCGGTCATGGCCGCGGCCACCAGGAAAGTGCCGGTCTCGATCCGGTCCGGCAGCACCGCATGGCGACCGCCACCGAGGCGCTCGACGCCTTCGATCACGATGCGCGGCGTGCCTGCGCCTTCGATCTTCGCGCCGAGCGCGATCAGGCAGTCGGCCAGGTCGACGACCTCAGGCTCCATCGCCGCGTTCTCCAGCACCGTGGTGCCTTCGGCCAGCACCGCGGCCATCAACACGTTCTCGGTACCGGTGACGCTGACCATGTCGAACACGAAGCGAGCGCCCTTCAGGCGTTGCGCGGTGGCCTTGATGTAGCCGTTCTCCACGCTGATGTCCGCACCCAGCGCCTGCAGGCCCTTGATGTGCAGGTCGACCGGGCGCGAACCGATCGCGCAGCCGCCGGGCAGCGACACTTCGGCGGCGCCATAGCGCGCCAGCAGCGGGCCCAACACCAGGATCGACGCGCGCATGGTCTTGACCAGCTCGTAGGGCGCGACATGGCTGTTGACCGAACGCGGATCGACGGTGATCGAACTGCCGCGCGCCAGCGTGCCCTCGTCGATGGTGACGCCGGCGCCGAGTTCGCCGAGCAGCTTCACCGTGGTGATCACATCGTGCAGGTGCGGCACGTTGGTGATCTCCACCGGCGCGTCGGCCAGCAGGGTGGCGCAGAGGATGGGCAGGACGGCGTTCTTGGCGCCGGAAATGTTCACTTCGCCGTGCAGCGCGTTGCCGCCGGTGACTACGATTTTGGCCATGGTGTCAGCAATAGGAGGAGTGGCTGGGGGAGCCGCCGCGCGCGGCGGGCTGTCTGGGCGCAAGGCCCTCCCACAGGTCAAGGGGATTCTTCAGGGGTCAGGGTTTTCAGTTGCAGCGCGTGGATCGCCCCGCCCATCAGCTCGCCCAGGGTGGCGTAGACCATGCGGTGCCGGGCCAGCGGCAGCTTGCCGGCGAAAGCCGGGCTGACCACGGTGGCCTCGAAATGCACGCCATCGTCGCCACGCACGTCGGCACGTGCGTCCGCCAGGCCGGTTTCGATGAGTTTACGGATGGTTTCGGCGTCCAACGGGCTTTCCTAATAAAATGTAGGCTCATTCTACTCCCCAGCGGGTTCCCGTATGGCCGTCTCGCCCCTGCCGCCCGACGCCCTGAGCGATGCCAGCCTGATCGCCAGCGGCCGCCGCGTGGTCGATATCGAGCAAGGCGCGCTGGCTGCGGTGGGCGCCCGCATCGGGCTGCCGTTCGCTGAGGCCTGTCGCTTGATCCTGGCCTCGCGCGGGCGCGTGGTCGCCACCGGGATGGGCAAGTCCGGGCATATCGCGCGCAAGATCGCCGCGACCCTGGCCTCGACCGGCACCCCGGCGTTCTTCGTCCATCCGGGCGAGGCCGGGCATGGCGACCTGGGCATGATCACCGAGGCCGACCTGGTGCTGGCGCTGTCCTATTCGGGCGAGTCCGACGAAGTGCGGATGCTGCTGCCAGTGCTCAAGCGCCAGGGCAACCCGATCATCGCCATGACCGGGCGGCCGCAGTCCACGCTGGCGCTGGCGGCCGATGTGCATCTCGACGTCAGCGTGCCGACCGAGGCCTGCCCGCTCGACCTGGCGCCGACGTCCAGCACCACCGCATCACTGGCGATCGGCGATGCGCTGGCGGTGGCGCTGCTGGACGCGCGCGGCTTCACCGCCGACGACTTCGCCCGCTCGCACCCGGCCGGCAGCCTCGGCCGGCGCCTGTTGCTGCACATCACCGACATCATGCACAGCGGCGACGAGCTGCCGAAGGTGCGCGAGGACGCCACGCTCAGTGCTGCGCTGGTGGAGATGAGCCGCAAGCGCCTGGGCATGACCGCGGTGGTCGATGCCCAGGACCGCTTGATCGGGCTGTTCACCGACGGCGACCTGCGCCGCGCCCTGGACAGCGATATCGACGTGCGCGCCGCACATATCAGCGACGTGATGACCCGCCATCCGCGCACCATCGGCGCCGACCAGCTCGCCGCAGAGGCGGCGCGCCTGATGGAGGCCTACAAGATCAACGGCCTGATCGTCGTCGATGCGCAGCAGCGCGCTGTCGGTGCGCTCAACATTCACGACTTGTTGCGTGCCAAGGTGGTTTAACCGCCCAATCCACGTCACGATGACCCACCTTTCCGCCCACCGCGAAGCCCTGATGCCCTACGCCCCGCTGCAAAGCCTGCCTGCCGATATCGTTGCCCGCGCCCGTGGCGTTCGCCTGGCGTGCTTCGACGTCGACGGCACGCTCACCGACGGGCGGCTGTTCTACGACCACGCCGGCAACGAGAGCAAGGCGTACTTCGTGCAGGACGGCCTGGGCCTGAAGCTGCTGCAGCGCGCGGGCATCGAAGTGGCGATGATCACTGCGCGCGCCAGCCTCTCGGCCGAGCAACGCGGCCGAGACCTCGGCGTGGAAGTACAGATCGGCGTCGGCGACAAAGCCGTGGCCTTGCGCGCGTTGTGCGCGCGGCATGGCATCGAGCCGGCACAGGTGGCCTTCATGGGCGATGACCTGCCCGACCTGCCGGCCCTGGCGATCGCCGGGTTGGCGGTGGCGCCGGCCAACGCGCATCCGTGGATCGCCGAGCGCGTGCACTGGCTGACCCAGGCACGCGGCGGGCACGGTGCTGTGCGCGAGTTCTGCGATGTGCTGTTGGCCGCGCAGGACCACATCCAGAGCACGCTGGCGGGGTACGGCGCATGAGCTGGCGCCTGCTTGCGGGCCTGGTATTGCTCGCCGCCGCGTTGGTCAGTGGCTGGTCGGCGTGGCACAACCGCGCGCGCCCAGTCGAGCAGGTGGCCGACGAGAGCAGCGCCGACTACGTGCTGCACGACTTCGAATTGATCAGCCTGGACAAGGAAAGCGGCAAGGAATCGGTGACGCTGCGCGCGCCCGAGGCCCATCGCAACCGCGGCGACCAGACCATGGATATCACCACCCCGCTGTTCCTGCTGCCCGACCAGCAAGGCTTGCCGTGGACCTTGCGCGCGCAGACCGGCTGGGTCAGCCCGAACGGCGACGAGTTGCGCCTGCGCGGCGACGTGGCCGGCGACAGCCCCGCCGCCCCCGGCGTGGTACCCACCACTTTCCGCACCACCGCACTGGACGTATTCCCGCAGCAGCACCTGGCACGCACCGCCGAACGGGTGACCATGACCCGCCCCGGCGTCAGCCAGACCGGCGTCGGCTTCGAAGCCAACCTCCAGAACCGGCAGTACAAGCTCCTTTCACAGGTCAAGACCCGCTATGAACCGAATGCTGCCAAGTAGGCTGGCTCCGTCCGCGCTGATGTTCGCCTTGCTGGTGCTGCCCCTGGGCGCGCTGGCCAAGACCAGCGATCGCAACCAGCCGATGAACCTGGATGCCGCGAGCCAGGAGTGCAACCTGATGGACGACAACGGCAAATGCCACTTCAGCGGCAAGGTCGTCATCACCCAGGGCACCCTGGAAGTGCATGCCGACAATGCCGACGTCTACCGCGCCAACGGCGAGATCGACCGCGTGGTGCTGACCGGCAAGCAGGCGACGATGAAGCAGACCATGGACGACGGTTCGCCGATGAACGCCAAGGCCGACAACATCGAGTACCGGGTGCGCGAAGACACCATCGTCCTCACCGGCAACTACACGATCGATTCGCCCAAGGGCAGCAATGCCGGCCAGCGCATGGTCTACAACACCAAGACCGGCAACATGCAGAGCGGCGGCGACGGCACCCGCGTGCGCACCGTGTTGCAGCCCAAGACCCCGGCGGCGACCCCGCCCAAGCCGGAGAAGAAGTGATGCTGTCGGCGACCGGACTGCGCAAGCGCTACAAGCAGCGCGAGGTCGTGCGCGACTTCGGCCTTACGCTCGAAGCCGGTGAAGTGGTGGGCCTGCTCGGCCCCAACGGCGCCGGCAAGACCACCTGCTTCTACATGATCGTCGGCCTGGTCGAAGCCGATGCCGGGCGCATCGAGCTGGACGGCCGCGACATCACCGCCGACCCGATGTACACCCGCGCCAAGCTCGGCGTCGGTTACCTGCCGCAGGAACCGTCTGTGTTCCGCAAGCTCAGCGTGGCCGACAACATCCGGCTGGTGCTGGAATTGCGCGAAGACCTCGATGCCGCCGGCCGCGAGAAAGAATTGGCCTCGCTGCTGGAAGAGCTGCAGATCGGCCATGTCGGCGAACAGCTCGGCGCCAGCCTGTCCGGCGGCGAGCGCCGCCGCTGCGAGATTGCCCGCGCACTGGCCGCACGTCCGCGGCTGATGCTGCTCGACGAACCGTTCGCCGGCGTCGATCCGATATCGGTCGGCGAGATCCAGCGCATCGTCACCCATCTGAAGGAACGTGGCATCGGCGTGCTGATCACCGACCACAACGTGCGCGAGACCTTGGGCATCTGCGACCGCGCCTACATCCTGGCCGATGGCGCGGTGCTGGCGCAGGGTGCGCCGGAAGAAATACTGGAGAACGCGGACGTCCGCCGGGTGTATCTGGGCGAGCAGTTCAGGCTGTGATGCCAGGCTGGGCGGCGCTCACTGCCCGCCCAGCACACCCTGCAACTCGCGCACGGCCGGGTCCGTCGCGAAGATGAAGCGGTGGCGCGGCCTGGGGCCCAACGCGAGCGGCAGCGATGCGAAGGCGCCAGCGTCGATGCCGTCGGCCAAGGCGGCATCGCCACCGGCCCCGAGACTGCCTTCGACCTCACCCAGGCAGTAGCCCAAGCCGCATTCGAAGGTCGTCAACTTCGATCCCGCCCGCGCGAGAAGAGCTTGCAGCTTAAGCGCGTACAACGCCTGGGCCTGGACCACGTCCGCATCCGCTGCATAGCGGCGCGAAATGGCACTGGCGATACGTTCGAACCCGTCCGATTCAAGCACATCCCTTGCAGCCTCCATGCCGAGTGCATTGTCCGGCAAGAGGCGATATTCGAGGTCAGAGAGCGTCTCGGCTTCAGTGATCTCGATGTTCTTTATCGCTGCAATCGGTGCTTGGCGGTCAGACTCGAGCGCCGGCCCGGAACCTGGTGACGGCGCAGAAGTAGCGCGGACCGCTAGGGGCCCGCGCAACGCGGCCGCCGCAGAGACGTTCGCCTTCTCCTGGATGTCCGCTTCCCTATGCCGTGCGAACCATGAAACGGAGATCGACGCCAGGAGCGCCAGCCCTGTCAGCAAGGCAATACGCCACTTCATCGTTCACCTCGAGCGTTTGAGGACGACGCGCACGCGACCACCGCAACAATCGCGTACGGAGAAAGCGCCGCGCCCTTTGGTCGTCACGACACAGCGATTACTGCACGTGTGGCTCAGTCCGTCGACCTCAACGGTATTTCCGGCCGTTGCACTGAAGGCCGGTATAGATAAAGCAGTCGCCAGCAACGTGGGAAAACTCAGCTTGATTGGGCTCACGACAAAATTCCAGAATCGAACGCACGCAAGCTGACACGGGGGACCGGCGCGCCATACGTGAAACGAGCATTCCCCAGCAGGATCGGTTTTCCTATCGGAATCCTCCTATGCTGGGACGCAATGGCCCTTGAGGCGCCAGGTGCGACTTTTCAGAGGGCTAAACCGGGGGATCCCCTTTTGGCAGCAGCGGCGATGCCGTATATCCTCAGGGCCCGCGCACAGGCCGCGCCCGCATCGCCGGAAGCGCGCCTGTCCCGCCGGCCTCCCCCGCCCCTCCCCTACGTTCAGTGAGCTCATGAAGGCAAGGCTGCAGACATCGATGGGGCAACAGCTGGTCATGACGCCGCAACTGCGTCAGGCCATCCGTTTGCTGCAGATGTCCAGTGCCGAGATCGAACTGGAGATCGCCGAGGCGGTGGAGAGCAACCCGCTGCTCGATTGGGCCGATGAAGCACAGGCGCCCCCGGAGGCTGCCAGCGAAGGCGGTGCCGAGGCCGAACCCGCTGCCACCGATGATTACGGCCGCGAGGCCGGGTCGGGCGAAGAATGGACGCCGGACGAGGGCACCTGGGCCACGGGCGGCAATGGCGGTGACGAAGACGATAGC
>DATLJF010000102.1:0-14795 GCA_035539015.1 Stenotrophomonas sp.
ACGTGCCGGCGAGAACGGGATCTCGGCGGCCAGGTCGATGCCGCCTTCGAACAGCGGGATCGCAATGCCGATCAGCATCAGCATCGCCCACATCGGCGCGGTGAAGTAATGGCCGATGCCGATCATCATGTGCATGCGGCTGATCCAGTGCAGGCCCTTGGCGGCGACCACCTTGGAATGCTGCAGGTTGCCCTGGCACCAGCGGCGGTCGCGGATCAGCAGGTCGGTGAGGGTCGGCGGGCCTTCTTCATAGCTGCCCTGCAGGTACGGCACCATGTGCGTTGCCCAGCCGGCGCGGCGCATCAGCGCGGCCTCGACGAAATCGTGGCTGAGCACGTGGCCACCGAACGGCTTGCGCCCGGGCAACGCCGGCAGGCCGGCGTGGGCGGCAAAGGCGCGCGTGCGGATCACCGCGTTGTGGCCCCAGTAATTGCTCTCCGCGCCATGCCACCAGGCCACCCCGTAGGCAATGATCGGGCCGTAGACGCGGCCGCCGAACTGCTGCATGCGCGCGAACAAGGTATGCCCGTTCACCACCGCCGGCAGGCTCTGGATCAGGCCCACGTCCGGATTGGCCTCCATCCCGGCAACCAGGCGCACGATGGTGTCGCCGCCCATCAGGCTGTCGGCATCGAGGATCAGCATCTGCGGGTAGTTGCCGCCGAAGCGGCGGACCCAGTCGGCGATGTTGCCGGCTTTGCGCCCGGTGTTGTCGGCGCGGCGGCGGTAGTAGATGCGGCCGGTGTTGCCGGTGCGCTCGCACAGCGCGCGGTACTCGCGCTCCTCGGCCTGGCCGATGTCCGCGCGGGTGGTATCGCTGAGGATGAAAAAGTCGAAGTGCTCGATCTGGCCGGTGGCCGCCACCGATTCAAAGATCGCCTGCAGGCCGGCCAGCAGGCGGCGCGGGTCTTCGTTGTAGGTGGGCATCAACAGCGCCGTACGGCTGTGCAGGGCTGGCAGGGGCGCGTCGGGGTCGATGCCGAGCTTGCGCCCGCGCCCGAACACCACGCTGATGAACCCGGCCACGGCGCTGGCGAAGGACATCGCGATCCAGGCGAACAACAGCACGAACAGCGCCAGCAGGCAGCCTTCGAGGACGCTGATGCCGCCCTCCCACATCACCATCAACATCATCCAGGTGGCGGCCAGGGTCATCGCCGCGGTGCCTCCGATCAGATACAGCCGGCGCAGGCCGATCCCGCGGGGAGCGGTGCGCTGCCGGCGTACCTGCAGGCGGCCTTCGCGCAGCGACTGCTCGGGCATGCCCAGCGGCGACTGCGCCGGCAACACCGCCACGCCGGCATCACTGTCGGCGGCGGCCACATCGATCGCGGTGGCACTCATTTCAGCGTGCTCCGGCCAGCGCCGGGCGCAGGCACGCCGCAGCGCAGGCGCCGGCCAGGTACCGCGGGCTGCCGCGCAATGCATTCCCAACCACTACGAACACAAGCACTCCTCGGCCGCGACGGATATCGCCGCCCATGTTAGGTCATCACTGTAGGCGCACTGTGGGCGCCCTGTTCAGGGAGCCCCTCCCGGCTACCTTCGGGCGGCAGACTACGCCGCCGCAGCCCAACCGCGGCCCAACGCTGAATAGGCGCAGGGCCGGTCGCCTACAGCGACTGGCCGAGCTCGATGAAGACCGTGCGGTGGCCGCCTTCGCGCATGCCCATGCCGAAGATCAGCGGGCCGATCCAGGAGTCGAAGCCAATGAACAGGCTGCCGTTGACGATGCCGTCGGCCAGGCTCATGTCGCTGCGGCGTTGCCAGGCATTGCCGTACTCCACCGTGGCCCCGACCTGGGCCGAGCGCCCGAACACGCGCCCGAGCTCGTAGCTGTAGCCGACCACACCCAGCGCGTAGTCCTGGCCGGTGAGCTCATTGCGCTGGAAGCCGGCCAGGCGCCAACGCCCGCCCAGCCGATACAAGCTCTCGACCGGCGCCACGCCCGAAGCGGTGACGTGGTAGCGCAGGCCCAGCTGTATGGCGTGCGGACCGAAGCTGCGGGCGCCGATGAAATCGAAGTCCAGCTGGTCGAAATCGGCATCGGCACCAAGCCACTCGCGCGAACTGCGCCAGCCGAGCCTGGCGTAGCCGCCGTCGCGCGGGAAGAACACGCTGTCGATGTCGTCCCAGCGCAAGCGCCCGATCAGCGCGGCCTGGCGAAAGTGCAGGTCGGGCAAGCTGGGATCGCCGATCATCACATCGGCGTTGCCGGTATAGCGCTCTGCGCTGATCGACAGTGCGGCGACATTGGAGAAGTTGCGCGCGAGCGAAACTTCGCCGCCGAAGCGTTGCACGCGGTAGCGCTCGGTGCGGTTGCCGCTGCCGTCGAAGATATTGAAGCTGCTGGTCTGGAACCCGCCCAGCACGTTGAAGGCGTAGCGGTTGCGCGGGTCCAGCGGCGCGTAGTACTCGCCGGTCAGCCCCGGCTCGCTACCGATCTGGGCGACCACGCGCGCCTCGGCGCCATTGGGGGTGATCGGCGAGATCCTCAGGCCGGCCCGCAGGTTGGTGTCCTGGTCGCCGGACAAATCATTGCTCAGGGTCAGGCCGGCTTCGAGGTAGTAAGGGCCGTTGGGTTTGGGCGTGGCGGTCAGGACCAGCCCGGTCTGCTCGTCCTCGCGCACGATCTCGTAGGTCAGGCCGGACAGCGTGCCCATGCCGTAGGCATGCAGGATCCCTTCCTGCAAGGCCGCCACGTCCAGCGGCTCGCCGACTTTGACCGGCAGGTAATTCATCAGCACCGCATCGGAATAACCGGTGGTATTGACCAGGCGCACGAAGGCAAGGGTGGGACTTGCGGGCAATGGGGTGCGCTGGCGCGCCTGGAAGGCGGCATAGGTGTGCTCGTCGACGCTGTAGCGGCGCAGCGCCGGCGCCGCGGCATCGGCGGCCACCTGGCCGATCTCCAGCGCCAGCGCCGCCTTCTCGAACTCGCCGGTGGACACCCGGCCGCTGAGGTCGGGGCGAATGACCAGGTCGTCCGCGCCAAGCGTGGCCAGCTGCCGCTGCGCGCTGCCGACGGTGAGGAAGCCGCTCATCTGGTCGACCACGTCGAGCACGCTGGCATCGTTGCCGAGCACGCGCAGCGGCGTGCCGACATCCACCGCGATGATGCGCTCGGCGCCCATCGCCCGGACCACGTCGATCGGGATCTGGTTGGCAATGCCGCCATCCAGCAATACCCGACCGTCCAGGCTCACCGGCCGCATGATCGCGGGCAGGGACATGCTCGCGCGCATCGCCATGGCCAGGCTGCCATGGTCGATCGCTACCGCCTGCCCGGTGTTGATGTCGGTTGCCACGGCGCGGAAGGGAATGGGCAGGTCGTTGAAGTCGCCGGCAATGCGGCCACCCCCGGTGGCCTCTTCGAATACCGCGATCAGGCGCTGGCCCTGGCTCATGCCGGCGGCCAGGCGCGCGCCCGGATTGTCGCCGCCGAAGCCGATGCCGACCGGCGCCAGGCGGGTGTAGTCGTCGCTCTTGCGCCGCAGCGTGCGTTCGCGACGTGGCAAGGTGTCGGTAAAGGTGGCGCGCCAGTCGATGCCCAGCACGGTGTCTTCGATCTGCTGCGGGCTGCGGCCGGCCGCATACAACGCGCCCACCAGTGCCCCGGCGCTGGTACCGGCAATGCAATCGACCGGGATATGCAATTCCTCCAGCTTCTTCAGCACCCGCACATGCGCGATGCCACGTGCGCCGCCACCGCCGAGCGCCAACCCAATGCGCGGACGGGTATCGCCCGGGGGGCGCTCACCGCATTGATGGCCATCCAGGCCGGACAATGGCGCAGGTATTGCTGGCGCTGGCGCCGGTTGCTGCGCCAGTGCGAGGCCCGCGGGCATGGCGGCCAGTAGCAGCGCCAGCAGCCAGCGGGGCGAACAAGCGACCATGGCAGTTGGCGCGGGCATATGTCCTCGGCATCAGCGCCAGGCGCTGCCCATCTGGATGTAAAAGGTGTGGTCTTCCGGGCCCCATGCGTAGTCGAGGCCACCGTAGAGTCCGAGCTTGCGGGCCAGCAGGTAGCGGAAGCCGGCGCCCTTGGCCACCGCCGTGGTGGCGTCGCTGAAGCTGTCGTGGCGACCCCATGCGCGGCCGGCGCCGAGGAAGCCGATCAGCGCCCAGCGCGGCGTGAGGTTCCAGCGCAATTCGGTTTCGATCATCGCTGCACGCCGATCCTGGTAGCGGCCGGCGGCGATGCCGCGCATGTCGACATACGGCAGGCGGTAGAACGGCACATCGCCCTCGACCGCTCGCAGGTCCAGGCGTCCGCCGATGATCAGGCGCTTGTCCCACAGCGGCTGGTAGGCGAAGACGTGGGCGCGGTAGCTATCGAATTCGACATCGCCGCCGAAGCTCTCGCGATAGAAGTTGCCGTCGAACACGCCGGTCCAGCCACTGGAGGGGGTGAACGGGTTGTCGCGGGTGTCGTACTCCAGGGTGATGCCGAGGCCGGAGGACTTCTGCGTCAGCTCCTTGTCGGTGAAGAACTGGCGGTCCGAGTCGACATCGAAGGCGATGTCCATGTCCATGTAGATCCACGACGCGCCGACGAAGAAGTCGTTGTCGCCAATGCGCCGTACCACCTGCTGGAACGACACCAGTCCATCGACGTTGTAGCCGATCTCCTGCACCGGGAAGAATCGCCCCTGGGTATAGAAATCCAGGTTGAGCGAGGCCTTAGCCACACCACCCTTGTAGCGCCAGCGGTCGTCATCGAAGTGCAGCATCGCGCCGCCGCCGTAGGCATGGCTGCCGTTCTCGGTCTTCATGCCCATCACGCCATAGATGTTGGGCGCGATGAAGCGGGTCTTGCCACTGGCGGTGGTGCGGGTGGCCGCACTGCCTTCGGGGCGATGGAAGAAGGCCAGCGTGATGCCACCGCCGTAACCCAGCGCCGGCTCGGTGATGATGATCGGAATGGGCAGGAAGCCGCGGTGGTTGAGCAACCAGTCGGACATATCCAGATGCCCGTCCTGCGGGTCGTGCAGCATCTTCAGGAAACCGGTCTTGCCGGGTGCGTCAGTGGCTGGCGCCGCGTCCTGGGCCGCTGCCACGGCGGCCGGCGCGGCAGTAGCGGCGGCCTCGCCGGCAACGCCATCGCTGGCCGCGGCCAGAGGGGCCACGACCAGCGCACATCCCAAGGCAGCAAACACAAGCCTTCCCAGCATCGGCGCGCGGCGAAGCTGCCGCGTGGCGGGTCCGCATTGCCGCGGCGCCGATGCAGCAGGTCGCGCCTCGGTCACTTGGCCGGCGCCGAACCCGGCGGGAAGCCGGCGAACATCTTGGTCAGGCCCGCATCCACGGCGGCATTGACGCGCTCGGGCGTGCTCGGCACGGTACCGCTGGCGGTGCCACGCCAGATCGCTTGCTCGGTCTTGGTGTCGAACATGTCCACGACCAGGGTGCCGACATCGTAGGTGCGCACGGTGGTCTGGGCGCTACCCATGCCCATGCCCCCGCCCCAACCGCCACGCCAGCCCCAGCCGCCCATGCCGGTACCCGTATAGAACGTGTCCAGGGTCTGGCGCTGCGAGTTGATGACGTGCGCGGCCAGGGTCACCTGGCCGTCGGGTGCCTGCCGCCAGCCGAGCGCGGACAAGCGCGCGTCGATGCCATCGACGATGCGCTGGCTCACCAGCGGCGAGCTGGCCTGCGGCTTCATGCCCCAGGTATAGGTGCGGTATTGGGCGAAATTGACCGAGGGGTCATGGTCGGTCTTGACCGTGGGCGAGGACGCGCAGCCGGCAACCAGCAGCGCGGCGAGCGCCAGGGTGGCGAAACGGGATTTCATGGTGGCTCTCCTGTGAAGTACATGGACCGTCATGGCGGACGGCACGCGGGCTTTTGTTTGCCTCCCGCGGCTCAGAAACCAAAGCCAGCGGTGACCATCAGCGGGTTGCCCTTGAAACGGTTCTTGACGTTGAACTCGGTGACATAGCGCACGCTCAGGTCCAGGTGTTGGCCCCCGGACCACTTCTTGCCGTAGCTGAGAATCGGCCCCAGGCCCAACGACTGGCCGCGGAAGCCGCCGAGGCGGTCGGCGGTCGGCCCGGAGTCGTCGCCCAACTGCTGCAACCAGCCGCCCACTACGCCAAAGCCCCAACCGTTGGCGGTGCGCTTGACCAGCATGGTGTCCAAACGCCAGACCGGCGCGTTCTTGTAGTCGGTATCGTCGTTGCGCGAGTAGAAGTCGACCGCGCCGAGCACGCTGAACTCCAGGGTGCCCTTCTGGAACAGGTGGGTGTAGCCGACGCTGGGCGAGAACGTCCATACGTTGAGGCCGGGGTTGGCCAACTTGTCGGGGTCGTACTTGGCGGTGGGCGCGTACACGTACAGGCCATAGGACACGTGTTCGACCGGGCTGATGTGGTAGCTGGCGATCACCGGCGCGAAGTACAGGTCGAACCAGTTGGAGGCGCTGTCGCTGACCCGCCGCTGCACCGCACCGGCGTCGAGCGTGGCAGTAACCTTGGGCAGGATGTAGGGCGCGGTCACCATCGAGGCGAAATTCCAGCGGCCTTCGCCGGTGGGCCAGACGTACACACCGGTGGCCGACCACAGGTCCATATCCGCACGCAGGCCCAGCGACACCCGGCCAGCGATCGGCGCGGGGCGACTGGCGCCGATCTCGCCGTCGTAGTGGAGATACCCCAGCGACCACTGCATGCCCGGCTCGGGCGGCACGATGCCGGCATAGGCCTGGATCTGCGCGCCGGTGATCGAGCGGCCCAGCGCGCCCTCGGTGGCCGCCGCCGGCAGTGCCGCCATGGCAGGAAACAGGCAGGCCAGCAGCGAGAGCAGGCGACGGGGTCGATGGGGAGGATTCATGGCGATTTCTCAACAGGGGAAGCTGGATCGGCGGACGTGGCAGGAACCAGGCGGGCGCGTCCTTCGCGCTCGCGCAGCTCGTCGATGTCGCGTTCGAGGAAGTAATTGAGGAAGGTCCGGATCACCGCCACCGCACCGAGCATGCCGACCTCTTTCCAGGTCGGGGCAATGGATGACTCGATGATGTCGGCAGCCAGCTGGAACGTCAGTGCGGCCACCAGCCAGCGGCCGTAGGTCAGCCACAGGGTGCGGCGGGCATGGCCATCGACGGTGTGGCCGCGCAGCTCGCCCCAGAACAACGATGCCGAGGCGAGGAAAGCGTGGACCGAGGCAACCGCGACGATCAGCAGCGCCATGCCGTCGATGATCACGACCACCGGCTCGGTAAAGACGATCAGCCAGGTCTTGAGCACTCAACCCTCCCCTGGCCGCACGACACAGCGGAAGCCCAGATGGCAGGTAGCGGTATCGATGGGCTGGGGCATGCGCGCGGCGGGTCGATAGCGCCGGCAGTAGTTCGGGGCGCAAACGTGCGAACCGCCCTTCATCACCCGGCGCGGCATCCGCGGCCCGCTGGCGCGCGGGTCGACGCTGTCATCGCGCTTGGCACCGCGCGGGTTATCCAGCGTGCAGCACGGCCGCCCGGGCAACTGGTCGTGGGCCTGGTACCAGTCGCTGGTCCATTCCCAGACATTGCCGATCATGTCGAACAGGCCATAGCCGTTGGCCGGGAAGCTGCCTACCGGCGAGGTCCAGGCGTAACCGTCCAGGACCTGGTTGTCCCACGGGAACTCGCCTTGCCAGGTGTTGGCCATGTACTGCCCTTCCGGGACCAGTTCGTCGCCCCAGGCAAACTCCCCCGAGTCGCGGCCGCCACGCGCGGCGAACTCCCATTCCGCCTCGGTAGGCAGGTCCTTGCCGGCCCAGTGGGCGAAGGCGAGCGCATCGTCGAAGCCGACCTGGACCACCGGGTGGTCGTCGAGCCCTTCCAGCGTGCTGTCCGGTCCGCGCGGGTGGCGCCAATCGGCGCCTGGCACGTAATGCCACCAGTTGTGCGTATTGCGCAGGTCGACGCGGCCAGCCGGCGGCACGAACACCACCGATGACGGCACCAGCAGTGCGGGGTCGACGCCGGGGTAATCGGCCGGGTCGACCGGCCGCTCGGCCAGGGTCAGGTGGCCGGTCGCCTCGACAAAACGCGCGAACTGCCGGTTGGTGACCGCGTAGCGGTCGATCGCGAAGGCCGCCACCTGCACTTTGTGCGCGGGACGCTCTTCGGGGTAGTGATCGTTGGAGCCCATCAGGAAGGCGCCGCCAGGAAGCTGCACCATCTCGGTGGGTACGTGCCAATCGCCGTCGGCCGGGCTCATGCGAATACCCTCCCCCAATCCTGTTTCATGCTCACCTCATGGATGCCAAGCGCCTGTGCCTGGTCCAGCGCTTCGCTCAGCGGACTGACCAGGAAGTGACGATCGTAGGCGCTCTCGCGTTCGCCATCGTCATGGTGCAGGACCAGCGCCAACCTTTCGCCCTCGGCGGCCAGGGTGTAGCGCATCATCGCCAGGTCGCCGTCGGAGTTGCCGAAGGCGAAGATCGGCCGCCGCCCGATGTGCAGCGCGATGTTCACCGGCTTCTCGTCGCGATCGTCGAAGCTGCCAAGCTCCGGCAGCTTGCGGATCTCGGCCTTGCCCTCGGATAGCTCGAGTTTGGCGCGCGTGCTTGAACCCACCACCTGCTCTGGGGGCACCCCGTACAAACGCTCGGCCACCACGCGGACGAACTCGATGCCGCCGCCGGTAACGATGAAGACCTTGAAATCGTGCTGGCGCAGGTAATCCATCAATTCCAGCTGCGGCTGGTAGATGCAGGCAGTAAACAAGCGGCCAAGCTTGGGATGCTTGGCTTCGGCCAGCCAGGCGTCGGCGGTGGCGCGGAAATGTTCGATCGTCATGCCCGCATGCACTGCAAAGGCCGGCTCGAACACATCGCGCTTGGGCAACGACTGCAGGGTTTTCAGGTCATGTTCGAGCATGGCGCGGAACGCAGGCTTTTCGCGCAGCGACGGATCCAGCCGCGCCAAACGCTCGACCTGGCTCAAGGTGAAGTAGATCTGTACGTACAACGGGTATTCCGCCCACAGGGTGCCGTCGTTGTCGAACACGGCGATGCGCTCGGCGGGCGGCACATAGCCGTCGCCTTCCACGCGCGTCACGCGATCGACGAAGCCGGTGATGGCTTCGCGGATGACGCCGTCATTCCATGATGGCAGGGGACGGGACATGCGGGCTCGCTCCTGGAGGCAGGGCTCGCCGGGGGCGGCGGAACCGCACCCGGACGAACGCTTGGGTCAATGGCTGCCGGTGGCAGCGTCCTGCAACATCTTCAACGCATCGTCGATCGTGAACGAGTTTGGATGCTGGATAGGCGGAAAATCCTTGAAGGTCGCCGCCCATTTGTCCGCGATCGCAAACGCCCCGTACAGGATGTAGGCGTGGTAAAGGAACCACTCGTAATAGGAATTGGATGTGATGTCGGCGTACTCATACGGATCGGTGCGCAGGTTGAACAGCTTGGGCAGGCGCAACCGGGTGAAGGGCTCGGCCCAGACCTGCATGGTCCCCTTGCAACGCTGTTCCATGAAAACGACCTTCCACTTGTCGTAGCGCAGGCCCAGAACGTCGCCGTCGTCGCTGAGATAGATAAAGAGATTGCGCGGGCTCTTGGCGACCTCGCCGGTCAGGTAGGGGACCAGGTTGTAGCCGTCGATGTGGTTCTTGTAGGTCCGGCCCACGGCCTTGTAGCCCTTCTTGGCCTTCTCGACGATGTCGGGCTCGCCGGCCATGGCCAGGAAAGTAGGGAACCAGTCGTGGTGCTGGATGATCTCGTTGGAGATGGCGCCCGGCTGGATGTTGCCAGGCCAGCGCACCAGCAGGGGAACACGGAAGGCGCCTTCCCAGTTGGTGTTCTTCTCGCTGCGGAACGGCGTGGTCGCCGCGTCCGGCCAGGAGTTACGGTGCGGGCCGTTGTCGGTCGAATACATGACGAAGGTGTCTTCGTCGATTCCCAGCTCCTCGAGGAAGTCGAGCATCTCGCCGACGTTCTTGTCGTGGTCGATCATGGTGTCGTGGTACGGCGACTGCCAGCGCCCCGCCTGGCCAAGGCTGGATTTCTTGGTGTGGGTGAAGCAGTGCATGTGGGTAGTGTTGAGCCACACGAAGAATGGCTCGTCCTTGTCCTGCGCACGCTGGATGAAGTCCTTGGCGGCCGCGACGAACTCATCGTCGCAGGTCTCCATGCGCTCGATGTTCAGCGGACCGGTGTCTTCGATCTTCTGCTTGCCCACCTTGCCCCAGCGCGGCTGCACGGTCGCGTCGTCCTTGTCGGTGGCCCAACTGTGGATGACGCCGCGCGGCTCGATCCCCTTGCGGAATTCGGCGAACTCCGCTTCCGGATAGTAGTCGTACATCTCCGGCTCTTCCTCGGCATTGAGGTGGTACAGGTTGCCGAAGAATTCGTCGAAGCCATGGTTGGTCGGCAACATGTGGTTGAGATCGCCGAGGTGGTTCTTGCCGAACTGGCCGGTCCGGTAGCCCTGGTTCTTGAGCGCGCCGGCAATGGTCACTGCCTTGTCGGTCATCCCGATAGGTGCGCCGGGAATGCCGACTTTAGAAAGGCCGGTGCGGTACACGCTCTGGCCAGTAATGAAGGAGGAGCGGCCCGCGGTGCACGACTGTTCGCCGTACGCGTCGGTGAACATCATCCCCTCCTTGGCGAGGCGGTCGATGTTCGGGGTCTGGTAGCCCATCAGGCCGTGGCTATAGCAACTGAGATTGCTGATACCGACGTCATCGCCCCAGATCACCAGGATGTTGGGCTTGCGCGTACCGCCGCTGGCGGGCTTCTTCGAAGCCGCCGGCGCGGCCTTCCTGGCGGCAACCTTCGGGGCCGGCGCCTTCTTTGCGGGTGACTTGACCATAACCAAAATCCTCGGGGGAGCGCGGGGCAGCGAGTCAAAAATCAGGTCGGCAGGTTGAGGTCGAACACCATGCTGGTGATGGCGAGCAGCCCCACCATCCAAAGCAGGACCGCAATGATCAGGCTCAGCGATACCGGGTACGGGCTCTCGCCGTGGATCAGCCCTTCCTGTGCCATCTGCGTACGCTCCTTGCGCAGCGCGCGCATGAACTGCAGGTGGTAGACGATTCCCAGGGTCAGCATCAACACGCCCAGGATGACCAGGGCCATGCCGAAATTGCGCGGCGCATGCGTGCTGAAGCCCACATGCAGGGCCTGCTCCACCAGGTGGCTGAAGACCTGGTAGATGGTGAAGCCGAAGCCGATCAGCGACAGCGCGGTGCGCATGATCGACATCAACGTGCGGTCTGCGCTCATGCGGGTGCGCTGGAACGACAGCCCGGTGCGGCGCATCGACATCTCGGTACGTTCGCCGGACAGGTCGGTGCGGTACTCCGACAACGAGGTGCGGTGCTCGGAGAGCTGCGTGCGATGGTTGGACAGGCCGGTGCGGTAGTGCGAGTAGGTCACCGAAGCGGCATCGGCGTTGTTCGCGTCCACCTGCGGCAGCGGTGGCGGGGCGGTTTCCTCGAGCCGGTGGGGGCGCACCGGCGGCGTGTCCGCTGCACGAGGTGAGGCGGGGGATCCGTTGTGGGGAGTCTGTGTCATAGATTCGGTCCTCAGGGGTGGCCGTGCCGTTGCCGCCAGCGACGCGCGATGCGGGCGACCGGACCCCGCAGCACCAGGTAGGGCACGAAGGCCAGCAAAATGGCGATGACCAGGGTCTCCAGCGGATGGCTGAAAGCGCCAAACACCTTGAACTGGTAGATCACATCCATGACCACGCCGAGCAGCAGGATGCGCGCCACCGCCGAGAAACCCTCGCGGAAAGTCTGCACGCGCTCGCCATAGCTGGCGCCCTGCATGAGCTTGACGAAGTACGGCGAACGGCCCAGCTTGGCGTCGCGCAGGCCGTCGATGGTGGCGGTGATGATCGCCATCAGCGGCTGCAGCAGCAGGCGGAAGGTCATCGGGCCATCGGTGCGGGCGACCATGTCGGACCAGAACCGGTGGATGAAATCTAGAAAAGCGTCCACGTCCGCCTCCATGTCGAGGTCAACAGCTTCGTGCTGGGGCGGTGCCGCGCGCAATCGGGTTACTACCAGTCCGGCGCCAGTATTTTTACTGACGCGCAGGCGCCGCACCGCTGGCAACGTCGGCCGACACCGACACCTGCAGGAGACCTTCCGGCCATGCCGGGCGACAATCTTTCGCTGATGCGTGGCGGCCCCACGCACAGCGTGCTCAAGCGGCTGCGCCTGATCGGGCCGGGCACGCGTGCGGCCACGTGGTTGTGCGTCACGCTATTGGTGCTGACCTTCGCGCCGCTGGCCATGCATTGCGCGCTCGACGGCAGCTTGTGGCGTGGGCAGCAGCACCTGGCGCTGCTGTCGGACTACGCCGTCTTGAGCCGCTTGTTGATCGCGCTACCGATGTTGGTGCTGCTCGCGCCGCGCAGCGACCAGATGCTGCGGGCGGCCGCGCGCCAGTTCATCCACGCCTCGCTGGTGGCGCCGGCGCGCCAGCCAGCGCTGGCGGCCTCGTTGAGACGCGTGCGGCAATGGCGCGACGCCACCTGGCCGGAAGTGGCGTGCCTGCTGCTCGCGCTGGTGCCGCTGGCACTTCCCGGCGCACCTCTGGGCGACCGCCTGCCCGGCGTGGCCCAGTGGAGCGTGCACAGCGACGGCCAGCTGAGCTCGGCCGGCCTCTGGCTGCACTATGTCTCGCTGCCGTTGTTCCGCTTCATCATGCTGGTCTGGCTGTGGCGCCTGCTGCTCTGGACCTACCTGCTGTGGACCTTGACCCGGGTCAGGCTCGACCTGCACGCGGCGCACCCCGACGGCGCGGCCGGGCTGGGCTTCCTGGGCCTGGCGCAGGAACGCTTCGCGGTGATCTCGCTGGCCAATGGGGCGGTGCTGTGCGGGGTCTTCGCCAACCACATGGTGTACCTGGGCGCGAGCCTGTTCTCCCTGCGCTACCTGATCACCGGCTATGTCATCGGCGCGACCGCGCTGGTGCTGGCACCGCTGCTATTGCTCTCGCCGACCTTGCTGCGGTTGAAGTGGCACGCCCTGCTGAAGTACGACGCACTCGGCAATCGCGCCGCACGCAGCTTCGACCGCCGCTGGCGCCGTGGCCAGGCGGCCGACGACGGCCGCGACTTGCTGGATGCCCCGGATTCCTCCGCCCTGGCCGATTTCACCGCTGTCTACGCCACCATTCGACAGATCTCACCACTGCCGATCACGCGCTGGGGCGTCCTGCGGATCGGCGGTGCCGCCCTGCTGCCGCTGGCCCCATTGCTGTTGCTGGCATTTTCGGTCGATGAGCTGGCCGCTAGCTTGTTCGGCTTGCTGGCATGACGCGCCAGCCTCAGTGGGCGACCAGGGAAGCGGACAGGTAGGTCCTCCCCCCGAGGGCGGCGTGCACGGCGGGCAGCAGGTCTTCCACCGCGTCGGCCTTGAGCACGTAGCCGCATTGGCCCAGGCCCATTGCATGGGAGACCAACTGGGGCTCGGCGTGCACGGTGACGAAGACCACACGCGGGGCCAAGCCCTCTTCTATCAACTGCTCCACCGCCTGCAGGCCAGTCAGGCCCGGCATCGAAATATCGGTGACGACCACGTCCGGGCGCATCATCCGCACCATGCGCACCAGGGCGTAGCCGTCGCTCACCGTCGACAGCACTTCGCAATCCTGTTGCAGGATCGCACCGAGCTCACGTGACATGGCCCAGCCATCCTCCGCCAGCAGTACGCGTACGCGCTTCATGTTCCCGGCTTCCAGACACGGGCATCCATCGTGCGCGCCCGGACCGTGGCTGGCGTCGGCAAAAAGACCGTAGTAGGCCAAGTAAAACTACTGGGCCACGATGAATTGGCGAACCGATACCTCAGGCGCGCGGGGAGATAAGGCCTTCCTGCTCGGCGCGGCGGACCAGTTCAAGCGTGCCGTGCACCCCCAACTCCTGCATGATCGCGTACTTGTGCGATTCGATCGTCCGCACCGACACGCCCAGCTCGAAGGCGATCTGCTTGGAACGCAAGCCGCGGGCGACATATTCCAGCACCCGCTGCTGCTTGTCGGTGAGATTGCGGCGGCGCCGCTGCGAGGTGGTGATGGCATTGGCCGCCAGCGTCGGGGTCACGTAGGTCTTGCCTTCGAGTACCTGCTGCACGGCGTAGAGCAATTCCTCGCCAGCGGAGTTCTTCAGAACATAGCCGCTGCCACCGGCGCAGATCGCGCGCGAGGCCATCTCCGAATCGGCATGCATGGTGAGGAAGATGAAGGGGATCCGGATCGCCTCTTCCTGTGCGCGGCGCATCACGTCGATGCCGGTCATGCCCGGCATGCTGATATCGGCGATCACCAGGTCCGGGGATTCGCGGCGAATGGCGTCGAGCAGCGAATTGCCGTCGAAGACCAGCGCAATGACATCGAAGTACTCGAGCAGCAGGCGCTCCACGCCCTGGGCGACCAGCAGGTGATCATCGGCCAGTACCAGGCGCCGGCGCGCCATTGCCGGTAGCGCCTCACACATCGCAAGAGCCATGCGCTCTTCTCCTTGCAAAGGCGATGCTTCGGTGTCGAAACCCACATTCGACGACCCGCTTCGCGTGACCGGGATCCGGTCGTTTCCTGCGCTGCAGGCTAACTGCGCGGCGTGAAAGTCTCGTGATACGTCCGTGAAGAGCGGCGATCGGGAAGCTTGTCGCGAGCCGCGGGTGTCGGTGCATACTGCGGGCAACTGATTCATGCCGCACCACTCCCACGGATTCGGAGGATAGGCAGGCCATGAGAGCCCCTCACTCGTTGCAGGAGCAGATGCGGGCGGTCGCGGGGCTTCCGTTGCGGCGCCGGCGTGAACAGTTCACACCCGCGCTGTT
>DATLJF010000103.1:0-10987 GCA_035539015.1 Stenotrophomonas sp.
CCTGCAACGGCCTGAGCGCGCGCGCCAAACTGCGCCCATCGTCGAGTTGCACCGGTGCGCTGTCGCCTGGCGGCCTCAGCCATTGCAAGCGCAGCAGTGGACGCCAGGGCGCCAATGGAGGCGGCAGGAAAACAAAGCGGCCGCGCCATTGCAACTCGTTGCCGACGCTGGCCGACCAGCCCCGACGGCGCGGCCAGGCCACCAATTCGTCGGCGTACAGCAGGATCGCCGCGTCATACAGATAGAACGCGACGATCCCCAACAGCAGCCAGAGATCGGCCTCGCTCATTGGATGGTCTTTTGCTTGTCCGCCTTGGACTTGCCGCCGAACAACTTGCGCAACCAGGCCGCCGCTGCAATCGCACCAGCCACCAGCAGCTTCCACATGCTCGCCAGGAAGGCACCGAGCGCGCCGAACAAGCCCTTCTTGGCGGCTACCGCCGCCGCGCCACCGGTCACCAGGGCGGCTAGCCCGTATTCGGCGACGTGGTCACCCTCACGGAACTCGGCATAACGCTCGCCGGCCACGTAGTGGTAGCCGGGCAAGGTGCGCTTGAAATCGGCGATGGCGGTGTCGAAGTCTTCCGGCGACGCGACGACGACCACTTCCATGACGCCATGGCGGCCGAGCAGGCGGGTGTTGTAGTTCACGCTCTGCTCGTGGGTGGTCTCGTTCTCGCCGATGATCGCCCACTCCAGCGTGTTGATCGCCTTGTCGTACTTGGGCTGGAAGCGCCAGCCGGTGACGTGCATCGGGTCCCAGCCTTTTTCCTTGCGCTCGCGGTTGGCCGCCTCGGTGCCTTCGCGCACCGACGTCAGGAGATCGTCGGCATCGAGCTTGTCGTTGTCCTTCACGTAGCCGGTGTTGCTGTAGTTGAAGAACGCGACCCAGGACATGTCCAGCGGCGCGAGCGTGTAGATGTCCTCGCTGCCTTGCGGGTTGTGCATCATCGCGTTGAGCTCGCGGGTGCCCTTGGCACCGAGGAAGGCATAGCCTTCCGGAATCTGGAACGTGGCCTTGCCGGCGATGTCCCCCACCGCCTTGCCGGTCTGCCACGGCAGCGACGACACTTCCCCTTGCGCGCGCGCCTGGAACACGCACAGGCACAGCAATGCCGCCAGAACGGCGGCAACGATCGACTTCATGTTTTCCCCCTGGATGCCAACCTTGGCATCGGCGATTCTAGCCAGCGCGACGCACCGGCGACAACCGAGGCGCCGAGACTGGAGAGACGCACTCAGTGCGCGTGGGCGGTGCTGGCGTCCATCGCGTCATGGATCACCTGGCCGGCGCGCACGGTCAGGCGCACGTCGGCGAAAGCGTCGCTCGCCGTGGCCGGATCGGTGCCAAGCAGGACCACGTCGGCGGCCATGCCCGGCGCCAGCCGGCCCTCGTGCGCCGCATCGCCGAAGCGGCGCGCCGGGGTAGTGGTCAGGCTGGACAGGATCTGCCGCCAGTCCAGGCCCGCAGCGCTCATCAGCTGGTATTCGCGATGGGTATCGAAGATCTGGATATAGCCGGCGTCGGTCCCGAACAACACATCGACGCCGGTATCGCTGGCGGCCTTGAGCTGCTGCTGCGCCTGGCCAACGAAGCGCACCACCACCGCTTCCGGCGCACCCTGGCGCCGCGGCTCGGATTCGAACAGGGTCAGGGTGGGAATCAGCGCCACATGGCCGGCCTTGAACTGCGCCAGCAGCGCCGGCGACCAATCGCCCGCATCCGGCGCGGTATGCGCGAGCACGTCCACGCCGCTCTCCAGCGCCGAACGCAGGCCGGCCGCATCGGTAGGATGCGCGAAGGCCGGCTTGTGCCGCGCGTGCGCCGCGCCCACTACGGCCTGGCCAACGGCCACCGGCATCTCGAGCACGCCCTGCGGGCCGCCGACAATGGCGCCACTGAACAACTTGACGCCATCGGCGCCAGCATCCAGTTGCCGCTCAGCGCGCTCGCGTCCCTGCGCGGGCGTGGCGATCTCGGCGCTAGGAACGTGGTATTGCTCCCACAGGTCACGCACGTAGATCGGCGTGCCGTGGTCGGGATAGAACGGCATGTCGACCGTGAGCAGGCGCGGTCCGGTCACTTCGCCGCGGCCCATGCGCTGGCGCAGCGCCAGCACATCGCCGGGCAGCGAACCGACATCGAACACGGTGGTGAACCCCCAGCGCGTGTATTGCTCGCGCAGCGCCGCGGACAACGCGGCGGCCGGTTGATCGGCCGGCAGGTGGTAAGGCGGCGAGATCAGGTGGACGTGGCTGTTCCAGAAGCCGGCGGTGGCGAACAGGCCGTGCGCCTGGATCACCCGTGCCGCCTTGGGCACCGTTACCGAACCGCGTGGGCCGATCGCGGCGATGCGGCCGTCGCGCAGCAGGATCGTCGCATCGTCCAGCGGCGCCGCATCCGGCGCGGGGTACACGCGAGCGCCGACGATGGCGATTTCGCTGGCAACCGCCGGTGCGCAGAGCGCGGCCAGGAACAAAGTCACTACGCGCAAGCGAAGGCGGATCGGAGGCATGGAGGTGGGCTGGCTGGGTAGGTGGGCCATGGTGCCACGGCGTTTCGCGCTTGCGGAAACCTGGTAGAAATTTCCAATTGTCTTTTGCCTGGAGCTCACCGAGCTTTTCCCCAGCGTCCGCTGGAGGATCTTCCGTGAAACTCGCACCGCGCTGGGCACCGCTTGTGATCCTGCTGGCGACAATGCAGGGCTTGTCGGGATGTGGCGAACACCCACTGCCTGGCACCGCCAGTACGGCGATCAGCGCCGGCGACGAGCCGCAGGCCATAGCGGCAGCCACCGAGCCCCATAAACCTGCGGCTGGGCGCTCGAGGCCCCCTTCTCTCCTGGAGACGCAGGAACTGCCCGATCTTCCTGCCGACGAACTCGCCAGGCGCTTGAATCCTGCTGCCGCCGCGGGCGATCCACGCGCGGCCAGCCAGCTCTATCTGGTACTGGCGCGCTGCCGTTACCTGGCGCGCAATGCCGGCGCGGAGCCGCAGCCGCAGCAGGTGGACCGCGCCCTGCTGGACAGGATCAAGATGTCCGAGCAAGCCTTCATCGCGCATCTTGAAGCGAGCACGCTCGCCGGACAGGAGAAGGAAATGGAGGCGTGCCAGAAGATACCTGCCGGCCAGATCGAACAGGCTGGCGACTGGTTGCGCAAGGCCGCCGCTGCAGGCGACCCGTACGCACAACTCATCTATATCGACCGCGCGGAGGACCTGATCGGCGGCGCGACCGAGATGCTGCGCAACCCTGGGAAGGTTGCAAGGTTTCGCGAAGACGCGATCGCCTACCTGCGCAGCGCTTCGGCCGCCGGCAGCCCGGAAGCGATGTCGAGGCTGTCTAGCGCCTATCTCTCCGGCGGAGTGGTCGATCGCGATCCGGTAGTGGGTTACGCCTATGCGTTGGCCGCTGCTGCCGCGGCCAACCGTGCTGTGCCGGCCGATGTACGACAGTTGGAAGCGCAATTGACCCCGAGCCAATTGGCCCAGGGGCGCGGACTCGCCAAACGGCTCGCCCCCTGATAAACCGGCGCGCCCTGGGGGCCAGTCTCAACCCATGAGACAGCACCGCTTATAGTGCGCAGGATGAGCATGGATACGCCCATAGATCTCGCCTACGCCCGGGCCTACGCCCTGCTGCGCGCTGCCGGTGCCAGCGACCAGGGCACGTTCGATATCGTCTTCAGCCGCGCCCATGGCGACCTGTTGAGCGGGTTCCCCGACCAGCAGGGGCAGATCATCGATACCTTGCTGGGCTTCGCCCGGCAACTGGGGCGCACGGTTCGGCATCAGGCCTGAGCCGCGCGCTGCGCTCGGGGCAACGGCTTGGCGACCCCGGCCCGATTCGAACGGGCGACCTTTCCCTTAGGAGGGGCATTGCGCGCTCTTTGCAATCAAGTAGTTGGCGCGCCTATGTGCCAGATGTGTGGCTAAACCTTGTCCTTACGCCTGCGCGAAACGGTCTCTTCCACATCAGCGCGGATGCGCTCCTCATGTCGCCTGACCCATTCCTCGGCGCCGTCGCCCCCGCTCGAAGCTTGTGCAGTCGCGCAGCGCCAGGGGTGCGTCCATGCTGAGGTGGCAATCCAGCCTGGCGAACCAGGAGCCGTCCAGGCGGTCCATGAGGCGCACGACCTGCACGTCGCCCAGGGTCAGCGCAGTGGGCGCGCCGTGCTCGTGCTGATGGGCCTGGATCCAGTGGAAGTCAGGGGGGTAGCCCCATGGCCCGGATTGTAGCGAGTACCACAGCAGCAAGCCTTTGCGGAGCCTTAAGGAAAACTGAATTTGCGGTAGGATCGCCGCCACACTCACATCCACCTGTAGCCAAGCCATGCTCGGATCGCTGCGCTTTCTCCTTGCCCTAGCCGTGGCGTTCAGCCACATGGGCCTGACCCCCGACTTCCACTTCGGCTCCATGTCGGTAGTTGTGTTCTACCTCATCGCCGGCTACGTGATGACGTATTCGTTTCGGACGAACTTCGCAGGCGATCTTGGCAACGTCGGGCACTTCTACGTGGACCGACTGTTCCGTGTGTATCCGCTGTACTTGCTGTCGCTGGTGATGATCTATCTCTTCAGCGTCTTGAGCGGATATGGCGTGCTGTACCTGGACGCCAAATCGACGTTCGTCAACCTAACAATGTTCGGGTTGAATGCCCACCCGACCATCATGAACGGTGCGACGTGGTCTCTCGGAACGGAAATGCAGTTCTACCTGCTGCTGCCATTTCTGGTTCGGTTTAGACCCCTGTGCTACGCGCTGCTGCCCCTGAGCTATGCCGTGTTCGTCCTGGCATCACTCGGGCACCTGAACCCCGTCCAATGGGGCTACAAGTACCTGCCGGGAACCCTGTTCTTCTTCCTCCTGGGATCTATCCTGCAGGAGTTTTCAGGGAAGCCAGCTGAGCGCAAGGTGCTTTACGCCATTATCAGCGTTGCCTGTATCCACCTTACCATCCTGGCCTTCTCCAACCCGAATATTACGCAGCCCTATGCCTTTGAGTCTCTTGCCGGGCTGATTCTAGGCCCCATCGCACTGGTCGTTCTGGGGCGCGCGAAGCCGCTCGACCGTAATCTGGACAACCTGCTCGGGAGCCTGTCGTATCCTCTGTTCCTCAGTCACATCTGCGTGCTGTATCTATTCGACCACCTGCGCATGCAAGGCGTGATCGACCTGACGCCGCGAGGAATGGTGGCCCTTCAACTGCTTACAGCTATCGCGGTGTCGGTCCCAATGAAGTACGTGGACGACTACTTCCAGCATCTTCGTAAGAAGGTACAGGGCCGGAACAAGAGTGAACCCGAGGCAGGCGGGCTATTGCCTCCGGTCACAACGGCCGTTACGTCTCAGCCCACCAGCTCCACTTGACTTTGTTCGTACCAGCAGTGGAGCCCCTTGCACTGAACGTCGATCGTGGCGGAATTTACCGTCACCTCGCGAATCTCTGCCGTGCCAGCATCGACTGAATTGGACAACACGCCGAACTTGGAAGGCGTGCCGAGCAGGCCATGGGGGATAGAGAACAGCGACCCACCACCATTAAACTGCGCGATGCCGCCGTTGCTGGTCATGGTGTAACCCACGGTGTCCACCTTGATTTGGCGCGCCGCTGCGGCAGGAACCGAAACCGGCCCAGCGTGCGTGCCGAGTCGCCCACCGCGGACGCTGACCCCAGTGATGTTCGCGGCCAGGGCTGCCGACAAGTCAAGGAACCGCGTGGTGCCCACGTGGCTCGGGTTGTCGATGTTTAGCCGCGTGATCGCCGCTGACGCGAGCCCCCTGAAAACTGCAGGCGTGCAGGAGCCGGGAAAATCTGAATTCCCGAACTGAATCTCCTTGCAGTCTCCGGCAATGGAAACGGCCGCTCCGGTTCCTGAGATCATGCTGTTGACGAACGAGATACACACGCAGTTGAGCAGGGTAATAGCGTCGCCCCCCCCCCGCGCCGGACTGGATGAAATCGCAGTTCGAGAAGTACACGTGTTTGATTGGCGCCCCTGGGTTGCCCTCGATCCGACACACCTCCTGCGCGGAGCCCTCGAACACGCAATTGTCGAACTGATGGATTCCGGACGCAGCGGCGTTGGAGACGATGCGAAGGCAGCGGCCCGTCGAGGTTGCGGGGGACGCCATCAAATCCGAAAACTGTAGCGAACCGGCGTTCTCAAAATAGAACACGTCCGTGCCGGTGCCAACGTTCGAGGTAACCTGACACCCGGAAACTCGGATGGCGTAGCCTGAGCCAGACGTGCCGGTGCCGCGGATTTGGTTGCGCACGACTTGGAAGAAGCGGCAATCCACAATCTGCGAATAGAACACGGTATCTAGCATCACGACGCTGTCGTACAGGCTGTCAAGGGTGCAGTGTCGAATATTTACGTTGTTGCAGTTGTTGAGGTACACACCCGATTGCAGGGCCTTGGCCGCGTTCATTTCACCAATGAAGCCTACATTCTCGATCGTGGCCTGTTGCCCTGCGGCGACGGTGATGATCGGAGCGTTGGCCTTGATGACCAAGCGAGTGCCCTGCGTGCCGGCCTCAGCGCCACGAATGTGAATTGCGCCACCGGAAGGAATCGTAAGGCCCGACTGAAGCACAATTTCACCTTCCGGCAACGCCAGCTCCTTTTCGTTGGCGGCGCAGTAGTTGATTGCAGCCTGCAGGCCAGCTAGGTCATTGGTGACGCCGTCAGCCAATACGCCGTAGTCTCGCGCGCTCACCCGGTCTCTCGTCTTGCCCTGCGAAGACCGCGGCGTAGCGCCACTGCCAGCTTGCAAGAACGAGACTGCACTTGCGTCGCCCGCATCCGCGCTTACGTTTTCCCTGCGTCCAGACCTGTGAGCTATCAGCTATCCGGCGAGACGAACTGGTAGTCGTACATGGTGCCAGGCGTCAGGTAGACGGTCGCCGCCCTCCGCACGGCCAGCCAGCCGGATGAAATGTCGCCCGATTTCACCGACACGGCGCGCCGCTATCTCATGGGTGCTGTGGCACCACCAGGGTGGAAGCAGCCCAGTCGGGCAACCCTTGCGGGCGGTTTGCGCTTGGCATGGGATCCTACGAGCCGTTACCAGGTTCGACTCTACTGGCGTGGCGATACTGCCTGCATTGACTGGCACGAAGGCGGCAACCGATACCGGCGCTCGCTTGGCAGACTTGCGCCCCGTGCGGCTGAGAAAGTTCGCGCCCAGAAAGAAGCCGAGCTAACCCATGGCGTCAAGATCATTGCCCGGGACCAGACGGTAGACCAATACCTGGAGTGGTATCTGGACTGGTCAAGGCCGAGCACCCCACGATGATCAAGCAGGCCACCAGCGAGGTAAAGCACTTCCGCAAGTGGTTTGGGAGTCGGCCGATCGATTCAATCAGGCCCGTCGAGGTCGAGCAGCACAAGAAGGATTGCCTCAGCGGAGCCCTAGCCCGTTCCTCGCCCCGCCTCGGCGACCTGGTCGATGAAGCGGCCGATGAAATCTAGCTGTGCCAGTTGTGCCAGTCCGGGTGCGAAAAGTGGCGAAATATGGCAAATGGACATGTTGATCAGAATCGTAAGTGTTTGATTCTGGCGACCCCGGCCCGATTCGAACGGGCGACCTTTCCCTTAGGAGGGGAACGCTCTATCCAGCTGAGCTACGGGGCCTGGCCGCGCATTGTCGCATGAACCCCCGCGCCGGCCACAGCTGCGCACGGCAAGGCCGCCCGCAGCGCAGCAAGGCCGCTGCTGCCCCTCTGCTAAAATCGCCGGTTCACGCGCCGCACTCCCCCACGCCGCTGGCGGCGGCGCCTTCAAAGCATCCCAGGAGTTTTCGCATGTCCGCAGCCCTGCTCAAGTCGCTCGACCTTTCGGCCAACAACGCCGGTACCTATCTCGGTGGTGGCCATTGGTCCACGGCCACCGGCGCTGGGGTCCTGCGGCCGTTGAACCCGACCACCAACGAGGTCATCGCCGACGTCCAGGCGACCACGGTCGAGGACTACGAGCAGGTGATCGCGCGCGCCCAGGCTGCCTTCAAGGAATGGCGCACGGTGCCGGCACCGCGCCGAGGCGAAGCGGTACGCCTGTGTGGCGAGGCCCTGCGCCGCCACAAGGACGCGCTCGGTTCGCTGGTTGCGCTGGAAATGGGCAAGAGCAAGCCCGAAGGCGATGGCGAGGTCCAGGAGATGATCGACATCGCCGATTTCGCCGTCGGCCAGAGCCGCATGCTCTACGGCTACACCATGCACTCCGAGCGCCCGGGCCACCGCATGTACGAGCAGTACCACCCGCTCGGCCTGGTCGGCATCATCAGCGCGTTCAATTTCCCGGTCGCGGTGTGGGCCTGGAACGCATTCCTGGCGGCGATCTGTGGCGATGTCTGCCTCTGGAAGCCCTCCAACAAGACCCCGCTGACCGCGATCGCGACCCTGCGCATCTGCAACGAGGCGCTCAAGGACGGCGGCTTTCCCGACATCTTCTTCCTGATCAACGATGCCGGCACCGCGCTGTCCGAGCGCCTGGTCGATGACCGCCGCGTGCCGCTCATCAGCTTCACCGGCTCGACCCAGGTCGGCCGCGTGGTCGCCGAGAAGGTCGCGCGCCGGCTCGGCCGCAGCCTGCTCGAGCTCGGCGGCAACAACGCCATCATCCTGGATGAAAGCGCGGACCTGAAACTGGCGGTGCCCGGCATTGTCTTCGGTGCGGTAGGCACGGCTGGCCAGCGCTGCACCACCACGCGCCGGCTGATCGTGCACGAATCGATCTACGACAACGTGCTGGCCACGCTGGTCAAGGCGTTCAAGCAGGTCGAAGGCAAGATCGGCGACCCCACCGACCCGGCCAACCTGATGGGCCCGCTCAACAGCCGCGGCGCGGTCGAGGAGTTCCTGGCCTCGATCGCCAAGGCCCAGGCCGCCGGCGGCAAGCTGGAGACCGGCGGCACCGCGATCGACCGCCCCGGCAACTTCGTCCTGCCGGCGATCGTCAGTGGGCTGAAGAACAGCGATGAGGTCGTGCAGCACGAGACCTTTGCGCCGATCCTCTATGTCATGAAGTACGCCACGCTCGACCAAGCCATCGACATGCAGAACGGCGTGCCGCAAGGCCTGTCGTCCTCGATCTTCACCCAGAACCTCAAGGCCGCCGAGCGTTTCCTGTCGGCCGCCGGGTCGGACTGCGGCATCGCAAACGTCAACATCGGCACCTCTGGCGCGGAGATCGGCGGCGCCTTTGGCGGCGAGAAGGACACCGGCGGCGGCCGCGAGTCCGGCTCGGACGCCTGGAAGGTGTACATGCGCCGGCAGACCAACACGATCAACTACTCCGATTCGCTGCCGCTGGCCCAGGGCATCAAGTTCGATTTGTAGCCACCCACGGCAGGACCCTTGGCCGCCGCGGTGCATCACCGATGCACTTTCGAGGATGCGGCGCCTGCAACGGTAGACCTAAGCTCGTCAGCCTGCTCCTCGAAAGGGGCAGGCTTTCTTACGGCTAAAAGGAATACCGCATGTCTTCGCAACGTAAAACCCAGCCCCTGGCCATCGTTAGCCTGGTCTCCGGCATCTTCGGTTGCCTGATCCTGCCGATCATCGGTTCGGTCGTGGCGATCGTGACCGGCCACCTGGCCCGCGCGCGGATTGCGCGCGATGGCAGCGATGGCAGTGGCCTGGCCGTGACCGGCCTGTCGCTTGGCTGGTTGAGCCTGGCGTTCTGGCTGTTGTCCGCGCTTCTGCTGATGGGCTTCGGCGTGGACACCGCCTCGCTGTACCCTGCCGTCAGCCGCTAAGCGGCCCGGGCACTGGCACGGGTGCGGGCAAGCGCCCCGCACCACGTGCCATCCACACGGCGATCAAGGATAATCTTCGGACAGCGCTGCCATGCAGCGCCCCCGTCCGCCCCGGAGAATCCATGAGCACTGTCCGCCAGACCAGTACGTTGGCCATCGTCAGCCTGGTCGCCGGCATCCTCGGGTGGTTCATCGTGCCGGTGATCGGCAGCCTCACCGCCATCATCACCGGGCACATGGCGCGTGGCGAGATCCGCCGCCAACCCGAGCGCTTCGATGGCGACGGCCTGGCCATCGCCGGGCTGGTGCTGGGCTGGGTCAATGTCGCGCTGTGGATCCTTGCCGCCTTCGCCTTCCTGCTGTTCTTCGGCGGCCTGGCGTGGTTGGGCCTGGCCCACGGCTGAGCCATGGACCTGTCCTCCCGGGAGCGCTTCAGCAACCGCGTCGCGGACTACGTTCGCTACCGCCCCGGCTATCCGCCGCAATTGCTCGACTGGGTCCATGGCCACCTCGGCGTTCGCACCGATGCGCGCGTGGCCGATGTTGGCGCCGGCACCGGAATTTCTTCGCGCTTGTTCCTGCAGGCCGGCCACCCGGTCATCGCGGTCGAACCGAATGCGGCCATGCGCAGCGCCGCCGAGCAATGGCTCGGCGCTGAAGCCGGCTTCAGTACCGTGGACGGCACTGCCGAAGCTACCGGGCTGGCCGATGCCAGCGTCGAACTGGTGAGCGCGGCGCAGGCGTTCCATTGGTTCGATACCCGCGCGGTTCGCGCCGAATGGGCGCGCATCCTGCGCCCGGGCGGGCTGGCGCTGGTGTTCTGGAATTCGCGCCTGCTCGATGCCACGCCGTTCCTGGCCGGCTACGAAGCACTGCTGCTGGAGTACGGCACCGACTACAACGCGGTGGCCGAGCGCTACCAGGACGATGCCACCATGCGGGCGTGGTTCGGTGCCGGCTTCGTCGATGCCGCGCAGTTCCCCAATGTCCAGCGCATGGACTTCAATGCGTTGCGGGGCCGCCTGCTGTCTTCTTCCTATGCACCGGCTGCCGGCCATCCGCGCCACGCGCCGATGCTCGAGGCCCTGCGCACGCTGTTCGATCGCCATGCCGTCGACGGCCATGTCGAATTCGCCTACCAGACCCGCGCCTTCGCCGGCCGCTTGAACTGAATGTATTCCTTTGCCCGCCCCTTCCTGTTTGCCCTCGATGCCGAACGTGCC
>DATLJF010000104.1:0-11572 GCA_035539015.1 Stenotrophomonas sp.
ACGCCTTGGCCGCGCGCAGCAGGGCGATACCGGCACGCGGCGACAGGCCCACGCGCACGCCGGCGTACTGCCGGCTGCGCGCCAGCAGCGCCTGTACGTAATGGATCAGCGCATCGCTGGCGTGCACCTGTTCCACGGCGCGGCGCAGCGTCAGCACCTGCTGGTCGCCCAGGCAGGGGCGGGCCTGGGCGATCAGGTCGCGGCGATCGCTGCCGCTGAGCAGGGCGCGCTCGGACTCGGCGTTGGGGTAGCCGAGGGTGAGGCGCAGCAGGAAGCGGTCCAGCTGCGAGTCCGGCAGCGGGAAGGTACCGGAGAGATCGACCGGGTTCTGCGTGGCGATGACGAAGAACGGCTCGGGCAACGGATGGGTGTGGCCATCGATGGTGACCTGGTGTTCGGCCATCGCCTCCAGCAGCGCACTCTGCGTGCGCGGCGGGGCGCGGTTGATTTCATCGGCCAGCAGCACCTGGGTGAACACCGGGCCGGGATGGAACTGGAAACTGCGCGCCTGGGCATCGTAGACCGAGACGCCGAGCACATCGGCCGGCAACAGGTCGGAGGTGAACTGGACGCGCTGGAACCCCAGCCCCAGACTGGAGGCCATGGCATGGGCCAGCGTGGTCTTCCCCAGGCCGGGCAGGTCCTCGATCAGCAAGTGTCCGCCAGACAGCAGGGCCACGAAGGCCAGGCGCACTTCATGCGACTTGCCCAGCAGCAGCGAATTGACTTGCTGTTGGGCCTGGCGCAGCGCTTCGCGCAGTGCATCGGTTAGCATTTCCGTCGCAGGTGGCGGTGTCGACATCACGTTCCCGGATCAATGAAGGTTGAGTGCTGAGGCAATGCAGGGAGAACAGCGCGCGCATCGCAACTTCGTGATCCTGTGGACACTGTTGACCGCCGTCAAGGTGGTCATCGCCGCCCGCCTGCCGCTTTTCGTCGACGAGGCTTTCTATTGGCAGGAGGGCCAGCACCTGGCGGCGGCCTATTCCGACCTGCCCGGCATGACCGCCTGGCTGACTCGCCTGGGCGTGGCGATCGGTGGCCAGCACGTGCTGGCGGTGCGCCTGCCGTTCCTCTTCATCGCTTCGCTGCTGCCGTGGCTGATCGCCCATACCGCGCGGCGCTGGTTCGGTGGCACCTGCGGCTGGCAGGCTGGCAGCCTGACCTTGCTGATGCCGCTGTCGGCGACCCTGGGCATCCTCGCCGTGCCTGACGTGCCGATGGCGCTGGCCGCGCTGCTGTGCCTGGACGCCGGTGCCCGCTTGCTGCGCGAGATCGAGGCCGGCAGTGCGTTGCAGCTGGCCTGCGGGCTGATGATCGGCGCGGCCAGCCACTACCGGTTCGCCGGCGTGATCGGCGTCGGTTTCATTGCCTTGGCGGTGCTGCCGCAGGGGCGCTCGATCCTGCGTGATCCGCGGATCTGGATCGCGCTCAGCGCCGGCCTGCTGGCCTGGCTGCCGCTGCTGCTGTGGAACACCGACCACGACGAAGCCGGCCTGCGCTTCCAGTTGATCGACCGCCACCCGTGGCGTTTCCAGTGGACCGGCTTCCAGTTCCTGCTGGTGCAGACGTTGATGGCCACGCCGCTGCTGGCGGTGGCGATGCTGCGGGTGGCCATCGCCGGTACCCGTACCGGCGGCGGGGTGCGCGCGCAGTGGCGCTATTTCGGCCTGGTCGGCGGCGTGTCGACCGTGGCGATCTTCGCCCTGGGCTTCTTCAGCGATGCCGAGCGCCTGAGCTTCCATTGGCCGTTGCCCGGCTACCTGGCACTGCTGGTCGCGGTGCCGGTGATCCTGATGCGCTGGCCACGGCGCTGGCGCCGGGCCACCTGGGTGATGGCGGTGCTGGGCATGCTCTGCGCCTATGGCTATTACCTGGCCGCCTCGGTCCCGGCGCTGCGCGAACAAGCGGCGGGGCAGAAGTTCTACCCGCGCAACTTCGCCGGCTGGAACCCGCTGGCGCGCGCGGTGCGCGAGGAGCTGGCGGCGATGCCGCCGGGTAGCCGCGTGCTGGCAGGCAATTTCAAGGTCGGCGCCGAGCTCGGTTTTGCCCTCGACGATGCCGATATCGAAGTGCTGCAGTCGCCGTTGAACGAGAAGCACGGTCGCAGCGCCCAGCTGGCGCAGTGGGGACTGCTCGCCCCTCCGCAGCGCGCCGGGGCGCGACTGCTGGTGCTGTCGCCGAGCGACCAGCGCTATCGCGATCTATTGCAGCGCTACCACGAGGTGTGCGCGCAAGTGGGGCCGCTGCCGCCACCGCTGCGGCAGGTGAGTACCGACCATGGCTACCAGCGCTTCCTGCTGTTCCACCTGCCGCCCGAACGCGCCAGTGGACCGTGCGTGACCCCGGCCATGGCCTGGGTGGATGCACCTTTCCCCGGCGATGCGGTCGCCGATTCGGTCGAAGTGCATGGCTGGGCATTCAAGGACGGCGTGGGCCTGCGCGAGGTGGAAATCCTGGTGGATGGCAGCCCCGCGGCGACCGCGGTGTACGGCGGGGTGTTCGACGTGCGCGCGCATTGGCCGATGAGCAACGACCCGCAACATCCGCATATCGCCTTCCGCGCCCAACTCGACACCCGCGCCCTGGCGCCGGGTCGGCATTGGCTGGGCCTGCGCCTGCACGGGCACGACGGCAGTGTCGAGGAATGGTGGGAACAACCCTTCGAGGTCACGCCGCGATGAGGCTTTCGGCGACAATGCCGGGCATGACTGCCGAAGCCGCACCGCACCCCTCTGCCCATTTCCCGCGTATCGCCGTGATCGTGCCGTGCCACGACGAAGCGGCAACCATTGCCAAGGTCGTCGGCGATTTCGCCGCCGCATTGCCGGCCGCGGCGATCCACGTGTTCGACAACAATTCCAGCGACGCCACCGGCGAGCGCGCGCGGGCCGCCGGTGCCAACGTGCGCACGGTGGCGCTGCAGGGCAAGGGCAATGTCATTCGGCGCGCCTTCGCCGACATCGACGCCGATCTCTATGTACTGGTCGATGGCGACGACACCTACGACGCGGCGGCCGCGCCGGCGCTGGTAGCGCGGCTGCTCGATGATGGCCTGGACATGGTGGTCGGCACCCGTCGCGACCAGAGCCAGGCCGCCTATCGTCCCGGCCATCGCTTCGGCAACGTGCTGCTGACACGCTGCGCCGGGCTGCTGTTCGGCCGTAGTTTCGAGGACATGCTGTCCGGCTACCGGGTGTTCTCGCGCCGCTACGTCAAATCCTTCGCCGCGCATGCGCATGGCTTCGAGACCGAAACCGAACTGGCGGTGCACGCGTTGCAACTGCGCATGCCGGTGGCCGAGGTGGCCACCCACTACGGCGTGCGGCCGGAAGGTTCGCAAAGCAAGCTCAACACCTGGCGCGATGGCTGGCGCATCCTGATGACGATCCTCAAGCTGTTCAAGGCCGAGCGGCCGTTGCTGTTCTTCTCGGTGGGCTTTGTTGCCTGCGCGCTGAGCTCGATCGCCCTGTCCATCCCGCTGCTGGAGACCTACGTCCGGACCGGGCTGGTGCCGCGCTTCCCTACCGCGATCCTGTGCGTGGCCTTGATGCTGCTCGGGTTCCTGTTGCTGGCCTGTGGCCTGATCCTGGATACGGTCACGCGCGGGCGGGTGGAAGCCAAGCACCTGGCCTATCTGTCGGTGCCGCGATCGGGCCTGCCGCGTTGAGTTCTGCCAACGTGGCCGCCGTTGCGGCGCCGGGCGTGCGCGCGCGAATCGCGGCGATGGCGCGCGCCAGGCTCGCGTTCGACTCGCGCGCCAACGTGATATTCGCCTGCGTCGCCGCCTGCCTGCTCTGCGGCGTGTGGTCGCTGTGGCGGGGCCAGGACAGCAACTGGGACCTGCGCAACTACCATCTCTACAACGCGTATGCCGCGTTGCACGGTCGCCTCGGCCTGGACCTGGCCGCGGCGCAGATGCAGAGCTATTTCAACCCGGCACTGGATGTTCTGCAGTACGGCTTGATGACGGCATTGCCAGCACCGCTGGTCGGGTTCCTGATGGGGGCCTGGCACGGGTTGGTGTTTGCGCTGGTGGCGGCAATCGGCTGGCGCGTGCTGGCCGACGACCCGCGCCGCGCGGTGCGCGTGCCGTGGCTGGCGTTTGCCGGTCTGTTCACTGCCGCGTTCTTTTCCGAATTGGGCAACAGCATGGGCGACAACAGCACCGCGGTAACGGTGCTGGGTGCGCTGGCGCTGCTGCTGTCGGCACAGCAGCGCGCACGCCTGGGGCAGGGTGCCCATGTGCGCTGGCTGCTGGCCGGCGTGCTGCTGGGCCTGGCCGTGGCGTTCAAGCTCACCAATGCGCTGTATGCGGTGGCGTTGGGCGTAGCGGCGCTGTGCGACGGCGGGCGCTGGCGCGCGCGCCTGGGCGGGACCGCGGCGATGGCGCTCGCGGCGCTGGCGTGTTTTGCGATCGTCGCTGGGCCGTGGTTTTTCCGCGTGTGGGAGACCTTCGGCAATCCCTTGTTCCCGCAGTTCAATGCCTGGTTCGGTTCGCCCTTGGCGTTGCCGCTGTCGGTGGCCGACACGCGCTGGTTGCCGCGCGGCCTCGGCGAATGGTTGACCTGGCCGGTCGTGTTCTCGCTGCGGCCGCAGCGGGTGAGCGACCTGGCCTTACCGCAGTTCGGCTGGGCGGTGCTGTATCTGCTGGCGCTGCTGGGCGTCGGTTGGCGCCTGCTGCTGCGGCGCGCGCCGGCCGAGCGTGCGCCCATGCTGCCGGCCGCGCGCGTGATGCTGGTGTTCTTCCTGCTCGCCTATGGACTGTGGCAGCTGGTTTTCAGCATCCACCGCTATTTGGTGCCGATCGAGGTCCTGCTGCCCTTGCTGCTGTGGTGGGCGTGGCCGCGGCTGCTGCCGGCCGCCAGCGTGCGCTGGCGGGTGGGGGTCATCGCGCTGCTGGCGTTGCACGTGGTGTTCGCGGCCCGGGACTGGGGCCATGCGCCGTGGCGCCAACCGGCTTTCGCCGTGGCTGCGCCGAGCATGCCGGCGCCGGGCGACAGCGCGGTGGTGCTGGTCGGCGGCGAGCCGCAGGCCTGGCGGGTGGCGCTGCTGCCGCCGCAAGCGGTGTATCTGGCGGCGGGTTCGAACTTTCCAGCGTCCGCCGGTTACCAGGCGCGGGCGCGGCAGATGCTGGCTGCTCGGTCTCACCGTTACGCGATGTTGCACGCCACCGTGGACCGCGGCAGCGAGCGAATCGATCGTTTGAACCGCTGGGCGCAGCGCCTGGGCTGGGCCGACCAGCCGGGCTGCGCCACCCTGCGCTGGCTCACCGGCAAGGGCCTGCGTGCGCGCCTGGATGAGCACCAGCGCGGGCGTTGCCTGCTGCTGCCGCGCGCCAATGCGGTGATGGATGTCGCCGCCGCCGACGCCAGCACCCGGGCGGCCGCCGCGGCGCCCTTGGCGGAGCTGGGCTGGGCCCTGGACGAAGCCAGCTGCCAGCGCCTGCCGGCGCGGATGGGTGCCGACGCCCACCCGTACCAGTGGTGCCGGCTGCAGCCGCTACCCTGAGCCGGTTCAGGGCACCGCGAAGCCGGCCAGGCGCAGCAACCGCGCCGTGGCGATCAGTGGCAGCCCGACCAGGGCGGTCGGGTCGCGCGAATCGATGGCCTCGAACAGGCTGATGCCCAGGCCCTCGCACTTGAAGCTGCCGGCGCAGTCCAGCGGCGATTCGGCGCGCAGGTAGCGCTCGATCTCGGCCGCGGAGAGACTGCGGAAGTGGACCTCGGTCAGGTCGCTGGCCTGGTGGGTCGCGGTCGGACTGGCCAGGCAAACGGCGGTATGGAAGCGCACCGAGCGCCCGGACATGGCCGATAATTGCGCCACCGCGGCATCGAAGCTGCCCGGTTTGCCCAGGGGCAGGCCGTCGAGCTCGGCGACCTGGTCCGAACCGATCGCCCAGGCGCCCGCGCTGGCCAGCGCCCGTGCCTTGGCCTCGGCCAGCCGCTGGGCCAGGGCCGCCGGCGCTTCACCGGCCTGGGGCGTCTCGTCCACCTGGGGCCGCGCCTGCTCGAAGGGCAGGCCGAAGCGGGCCAGCAGATCGCGGCGATAGGCGGACGTGGAGGCGAGGATCAGGCGCGGCATGGGCGGTTTTGGTTCAGGCGGGCGGCGAGTCTGGCGCCGGGGCGGGCTGCGAACAAGCCGGGCTGCGGCGATTTGACAGGAACCCCGCGCATCCTTAACATTCTGCGGCTTATGTCCGCAAACGTTCCCGAACAGCTGGATGCTTGGCGGATGGTCGCGGCGCGCAGGTGCTTCGATGGCAGTCTGCCGCTGTCGGCGATGCGTCGGTTGCGCGATAGCCTGGTCGATACCGAAGGCGAGGCGAAGTATTCGCTCGAGTTCGGCCAGGACGATGTGCTGAAGGTGCCCTTTGTCGAGTTGCATGTCGAGACGGCGCTGCCGCTGGAATGCCAGCGCAGCCTGCAACGTTTCCTGCATCCGGTGAAGATCGCCCTGCGCCTCGGCTTGATCCGCAACGAGGCCGAGGAGGACGCGCTGCCGCCGGACTACGAGGCGCTGCTGGTGCCCGAAGACGGCATGCTGCGGCCGGCGGACCTGGTCGAGGATGAGCTGGTGCTGGCCGTGCCGGTGGTGCCGGTCTCGCCGGAAAGCGGCGAGGTCCAGTCCGAATGGCCTGCCAGCACCGAAGAATTGGACAAGGCCAGCCCGTTTGCGGCGCTGGCCAAGTTGAAGAAGCAATAACCGCTGCCTGTCGGGGCGGGAAACCAGAAAGTCTAAGCGGGCGCGCAGCCTGTGCGACGAAACACCGAAGTAAACGAACCGAGTTTGGAGCAATCCCATGGCTGTGCAGAAATCCCGTGTTACCCCGTCCCGCCGCGGCCAGCGCCGTTCGCACGACGCCCTGACCGCCAAGCAGCTGTCCACCGATCCGACCAGCGGCGAGATCCACCTGCGCCACCACGTGACCGCTGACGGCTACTACCGTGGCAAGAAGGTCATCGCGACCAAGACCTCGCAGGTCGAAGAAGATTGATTCGTGACGCCTGCCGCTGCGCGGTGGGCGACGCGCCATCTTCCAGGGCCGCGCGTTCTTGCACGGCCCTAATGCAACAGGAAACGGTATGAGCAAGCGGATCTACTCCAGAATCGCGGGCACGGGCAGTTATTTGCCCGAGAAGATGCTGACCAACGACGATCTGGCCAAGATCGTCGATACCAGCGATGAGTGGATCCGCAGCCGTACCGGTATCAGCGAGCGGCATATCGCCGCCGACGACCAGACCACTTCGGACCTGGCTTTCTTCGCCGCCACCCGGGCGATGGAAGCGGCCGGCGTGCAGGCGTCGGACATCGACATGATCGTCGTCGGTACCACCACCCCGGACCTGATCTTCCCGTCCACCGCCTGCTTGCTGCAGGCGCGGCTGGGCGCGACTGGCTGCGGTGCGATGGACGTCAATGCGGCCTGTTCGGGCTTCGTCTACGCCCTGAGCGTGGCCGACAAGTTCATCCGTTGTGGCGATGCGCGCACCGTGCTGGTGGTCGGCGCCGAGACCCTGACCCGGATCGTCGACTGGACCGACCGCACCACCTGCGTGCTGTTCGGTGACGGCGCCGGCGCGGTCGTGCTCAAGGCCGACGAAGAAACCGGCATCCTCAGCACGCATCTGCATGCCGACGGCAGCAAGAAGGAACTGCTGTGGGATCCGGTCGGCGTCTCCACCGGCTTCGGCGAGAACGGCCAGGGCGGCAAGATCCTGATGAAGGGCAACGACGTGTTCAAGTACGCCGTCAAGGCGCTGGACTCGGTCGTGGACGAGACCCTGGAAGCCAACGGGCTGGGCAAGCACGACCTGGACTGGCTGATCCCGCACCAGGCCAACCTGCGCATCATCGAAGCCACGGCCAAGCGCCTGGAGTTGTCGATGGACCAGGTGGTGGTGACGGTGGACAAGCACGGCAATACCTCGGCCGGTTCGGTGCCCCTGGCACTGGACGTGGCGGTGCGTTCGGGCCGTGTCCAGCGTGGCCAGCTGGTGCTGCTGGAGGCCTTCGGCGGCGGCTTTACCTGGGGCTCGGCGCTGCTGCGCTACTGAGCCGGCGGCCGGCGCCTTTCGCGGCGCCGGTGCGCGAGAACGAACGGGCGCACCGCATGCCGCCCTTTGAGCGCCCCTCACCCGTACCTTTGCATACGCGCCAGTACAGACGCTGGGGCGATTTCACCCGTATGATCGCCGCTCGTTTTCGCAGACCCCTCCGCGCGTGACCGAAAATACCCTCGCTTTCGTCTTCCCTGGTCAAGGTTCCCAATCGCTGGGCATGCTGGCCGAACTGGCCGAGTTGCACCCGCAGATCCGCGAGACCTTCGCCGAAGCTTCGCAAGGTGCCGGCGTGGACCTGTGGGCGCTGTCGCAGGGTGGCCCGGAGGAAATGCTCAACCGCACCGAATACACCCAGCCGGCGCTGCTTGCCGCTGGCGTGGCGCTGTGGCGGTTGTGGCAGTCGCGCCACGGCGCCCAGCCGGCAGTGCTGGCCGGCCACAGCCTGGGCGAATACACCGCGCTGGTCGCCGCCGGCGCGTTGACGCTGCGTGACGGCGCCCACCTGGTGCGCCTGCGCGGCCAGTTGATGCAGGACGCCGCGCCGGCTGGCGTGGGCGCCATGGCCGCGGTGCTCGGCGCCGAGGATGCCGTGGTCGCCGAGGTCTGCGCACAGGCTGCCGGCAGCCAGGTGGTCGTGCCGGCCAACTTCAATTCGCCCGGGCAGATCGTCATTGGCGGCGACGCCGCGGCGGTTGACCGCGCGATCGCGCTGTTGGCCGAGCGTGGCGTGCGCAAGGCGGTGAAGCTTGCCGTCAGCGTGCCCTCGCACACCCCGCTGATGCGCGAAGCCGCCAATCGCCTGGCCGAAGCCATGGCCGGGATGGACTGGCGCGCCCCGCGGATCCCGGTGGTGCAGAACGTCGATGCGCGCGTGCACGAAGGCGTCGACGCGATCCGCCAGGCCCTGGTAGAACAGCTGTACCTGCCGGTGCAGTGGACCTCCTGCGTGCAGGCGCTGGCCGCACGCGGCGTCACCGGCGTGGCCGAGTGCGGCCCCGGCAAGGTGCTGTCGGGCCTGATCAAGCGGATCGACAAGTCGCTGGACGCGCGCCCACTGGCCACGCCGGCCGATCTCGAGGCCGCGCTGGCCGACTGGGCCGCCTGAGCTTACGTCGCGTTCGCGCGCCCGCGCGCAGGCTGGCAACGGTCGCGCGCACGCCCTACGTCTCCATTGCCCGCCTCCAATGAGGAAACCAAGATGAGCAAGCCCCTGCAGGGAGAAATCGCGCTGGTCACCGGCGCCAGCCGTGGCATTGGCGCGGCGATTGCCGACGAACTGGCCGCCCAGGGCGCCACCGTGATTGGCACCGCCACCTCCGCCTCCGGCGCGCAGGCGATCGGCGAACGCCTGGCCCCGGTCGGCGGCCATGGCCGCGAACTCAATGTCACCGAGGCCGCGTCGATCGACGCGCTGATCGAGGCGATCGCCAAGGAATTCGGCCCGATCTCGATCCTGGTCAACAACGCCGGCATCACCCGCGACAACCTGTTGATGCGGATGAAGGAAGAGGACTGGCAAGCGATCCTCGATACCAACCTGAGCAGCGTATTCCGCACCAGCAAGGCGGTGATGCGCGGGATGATGAAGGCGCGCAAGGGCCGCATCGTCAATATCGCCTCGGTCATTGGCGTGACCGGCAATGCCGGCCAGGCCAACTACGCGGCGGCCAAGGCCGGCATCATCGGTTTTTCCAAGTCGCTGGCCAAGGAAATCGGCTCGCGCGGCGTCACCGTCAACGTGGTCGCGCCGGGCTTCATCGATACCGACATGACGCGCGCGCTGCCGGAAGAGCAGCGCACCGCGTTGCTGGACCAGATCGCGCTGGGCCGCCTTGGCGAGCCAGCCGACATTGCACGTGCGGTGGCGTTCCTGGCCGGCCCTTCGGCCAGCTACATCACCGGCGAGACCCTGCACGTCAACGGTGGCATGTACATGCCCTGATGCGTGTGGCGCAGGGACGCGCTAAGTGGTTGAATGGCCGGGGTTTGTAATGCAATGCAAGGCTCCGGCGGTTTCCACTACACTATCCAACGCGGCCATCGCAGCCCGATGGCGTTTTTTTGAACCACCACTACTCCATCTGGAGCGATATCCAATGAGCACCATCGAAGAACGCGTCAAGAAAATCGTCGTCGAGCAGCTTGGCGTCAAGGAAGAGGAAGTCACCAACAGCGCATCGTTCGTCGATGACCTGGGTGCGGACTCGCTGGACACCGTCGAGCTGGTGATGGCGCTCGAAGAAGAATTCGAGTGCGAGATCCCGGACGAAGAAGCCGAGAAGATCACCTCCGTGCAGCAGGCGATCGACTACGTCAAGGCGCACGTCAAGAGCTGATGTGTTTCCTGGCCGCGGGCAGTGGGCATCGCCCCGCTCGCGTGCCGAATATTCATGGGGCCGCTGAAGCGGCCCTGTGTTTATGACGCGCCGCGCACCGCGGCGGCGTCAGAGTAGGGCAGTCAACACCCGCGTCAAATCCGCAAGGTATCGGGCAGGAGATCCACAATGAGTCGTCGTGTTGTCGTGACCGGCATGGGCATGGTGTCGCCGCTGGGCAATGACCTGGCCAGCAGTTGGGACGGGATCGTCAATGGGCGCTCCGGCATCGGCCCGATCACCCACATCGATGCAGCGCAGTTCACCACCCGGATCGCCGGCGAAGTCGGCGATTTCGATCCCACCCTCTACGCGTCCGCCAAGGACGTGAAGAAGATGGACACCTTCATCCATTACGGCATCGGCGCGTCCTTCATGGCGATGGACGATGCCGGACTGGAAGTGACCGAGGACAATGCCGAGCGCATCGGCGCCATCCTCGGCTCGGGCATCGGTGGCCTCTACGGCATCGAGGAACAGACCATCAAGTTCCACGAAGGCGGCGCGCGCAAGATCTCGCCGTTCTACGTGCCCAGCACCATCATCAACATGCTTCCCGGCCAGGTCAGCCTGATCAAGGGCATCAAGGGCCCGACCTTCTCGGCGGTCTCGGCCTGCGCCACCTCCAACCATTCCATCGGCACGGCGCTGCGCATGATCCAGCACGGCGACGCCGACGTGATGCTGGCGGGCGGCGCCGAGCGCGGTTCTTCGCCCACCTCCATCGGCGGCTTCTGCTCGATGAAGGCCATGTCCACCCGCAACGACGACCCGACCCGGGCTTCGCGGCCGTGGGACAAGGAGCGCGACGGCTTCGTCCTGGGCGACGGTGCCGGCGTGCTGGTGCTGGAAGAGTACGAACATGCCAAGGCCCGCGGCGCGCGCATCTATGCCGAGCTGATCGGCTTTGGCGCCAGTTCCGACGCCTTCCACATGACCGCCCCGAGCGAAGACGGCGAAGGCGCGGCACGCAGCATGCTGGCCGCCATCCGCGACGCCAAGATCAATCCCGATCAAGTGGACTACCTCAACGCGCACGGCACCTCGACGCCGCTGGGCGACCTGGCCGAGACCCTGGCCATGAAGCGCGCGCTCGGCGACCACGCCTACAAGGCGATGGTCAGCTCGACC
>DATLJF010000105.1:0-12539 GCA_035539015.1 Stenotrophomonas sp.
GATCTGGTTGGGGAACATCTCACCCAACATCACCCACATCACCGGACCCCAGGACATATTGAAGAACACCACGTACACATTGGCCGCGATCAGCGCCAACGTGCCCATGCCGCCGGCCAACATCAGCTTGCCGGTGGCGTCGACCGAGGCACTGGCGAAGGCGTACGTCACCAGCGCCAGCGATACCGCCATGCCGACCGAACCGACCCACAGCAGCGGCTTGCGGCCGATCTTGTCGATCAGCACCACCGTGACCAGGCAGGCACCGATGCTCAGTGCACCGGACAGGACGTTGATCAGCAGCGCGTCGTTCTCCGAGAAGCCGACCGCCTGCCACAACACCGCGCCGTAGTAGAACACCACGTTGATGCCCACCAGCTGCTGGAACACCGCCAGGCCGACGCCGATCCAGACGATCGGACGGATCTTGCCGGTGTGCTTGCTCACCAGGTCCTTCAGGCTCGGGCGGTGGTGGTCCTCGGCCAGCGAGTTGCCGATCTCAACCAGCTTGTTGCGCGCTTCGCCTTCGCCGTACAGGCGCGTCAGCACCGCCAGCGCATCGTCGCGACGCCCCTTCACCACCAGGTAGCGCGGGCTTTCCGGGATGGTGAGCAACAGCAGCAGGAAGATGCCCGACGGAATCGCCTGCATCCAGAACATCCAGCGCCAGGCTTCCTGGCCCAGCCACAGTGCTTCGGTGGAAGCGCCGGCTGCGCGTGCGAGCAGGAAGTTGCTGAGGAAGGCGCAGAACAGGCCGCTGATGATCGCGATCTGCTGCACTGTGGCCAGCCGCCCGCGGTAGCGGGCCGAGGCGACTTCGGCGATGTAGGCCGGCGACATCACGCTCGCCGCGCCTACCGCAAATCCGCCCATGACCCGGGCGAACACGAATACCGCCGAGCTGTGCGCAAGGCCAGCACCAATGGCCGAGAGCAGGAACAGCACCGCGGCGATGATCAGCACCGCGCGGCGGCCCCAGCGGTCGGCCAGGCGACCGGCGAAGAACGCGCCGATCGCACAGCCCAGCAGCATCGAGGCGACCTCGAAGCCAATGCCGGCCGAACTCGACTGGAAGGTCTGCTTGAGGCCGTCGACGGTGCCGTTGATGACGCCACTGTCGAACCCGAACAGGAAGCCGCCGATGGTGGCGACGCAGCTGATCAGGATGATGAAGCGCGTGTTTTCGCCGGCATGCGCGCCGGCCTCTAGCGGAACACTTGACATGTATTCACCCAACAGTCGGAGGTCGGTGGTTGGAGAAGGCTCAGCGGATCAGGTACTGGTTGAGCAGGTTCTCGTAGGCTTCCTGGCGACCGCTGACCTGCTTCGGCTCGCCGGCCTTGCCAGCATACGTGGCCAGATCGGCCAGGCCCAGCTTGCCCTGTTCGAATTCCTGGCCGGCGCCGGCGTCGAAGCTGGCGTAGCGTTCCTTGCGCCAGGTTTCCAGCGGCGAGGCGGTCAGCAGCGCGTGGGCGACTTCAAGGCCGCGGGCGAAGGCGTCCATGCCGCCGATGTGGGCCAGGAACAGGTCCTGCGGATCGGACGACTCGCGGCGCACCTTGGCGTCGAAGTTCAGGCCGCCCGGCTGCAGGCCGCCCTGGCGCAGCACCACCAGCATGGCGCCGACGGTGTCGTAGAGGTCGGTCGGGAACTGGTCGGTGTCCCAGCCGTTCTGCGGGTTGCCGCGGTTGGCGTCGATCGAGCCGAGCATGCCGGCGTCCGAGGCGACCTGCAGGTCGTGCTCGAAGGTGTGGCCGGACAGGGTGGCGTGGTTGGCTTCGATGTTGAGCTTGAAGTCCTTGTCCAGGCCGTGCTGGCGCAGGAAGCCGACCACCGTGGCGCTGTCGAAGTCGTACTGGTGCTTCATCGGCTCCATCGGCTTGGGCTCGATCAGGAAGTTGCCCTTGAAGCCGATGCTGCGGCCGTAGTCGCGCGCGGCGGTGAGGAAACGCGCCATGTGCTCCTGCTCGCGCTTCATCTGGGTGTTGACCAGCGAGGCGTAGCCTTCGCGGCCGCCCCAGAACACGTAGCCTTCGCCGCCGAGCTCGACGGTGGCTTCCAGCGCCGCCTTGACCTGCACCGCGCCGCGGGCGACGACGTTGAAGTCCGGGTTGGTCGACGCACCGTTCATGTAGCGCGGGTGCGAGAACAGGTTGGCGGTGCCCCAGAGCAGCTTCATGCCGGTGTCGGCCTGGCGCTGCTTGGCAATGGCGACCATATGCTTGAGATTCTTCTCATAGGTGCCGATGTCTTCGGCATCCGGCGACAGGTCGATGTCGTGGAAGCACCAGTACGGCGCACCGAGCTTGGTGAAGAATTCGAAGGCGGCGTCGGACTTGGCTTCGGCGCGCTTAAGCGGGTCGCTGCCGGCGTCCCAGCCGTAGTTGCGGGTGCCCGGGCCGAACGGATCGGCGCCGTTGCCGCAGAAGCTGTGCCAGTAGCACACCGCGAAACGCAGGTGCTCGGCCATGGTCTTGTCGCCGATCTTCTTGTTCGCGTCGTAGACCTTGAACGACAACGGATTGTCCGAGTCGCGGCCTTCGAACGGAATGCGGCCGATGCCGGGGAAGTATTCCTTGGCGCCGATGAAAGGTTGGGTGCTCATGGTCGTTTACCTGTCTGCAAGTTGGGGAGGAGGATCAGAGAGGGAATGGATCAAGCGGCGTACAGCGGCCGCACGGCGGAGAGGTGGTCGAGGAAGCGGCGATAGGCCTTGGCGTAGGCCGCATGGCGGCTGCGGTCGGGGCGCGCGCCCAGTGCCGGGTCGGCGCTGAGGTGGGTGGCCACCAGTTCGGCCAGCGAGGTGTTCTCGCCCTGCCCGGCCTGCCATGCCCACAACGCCTGCAACGCGGCGCCGAAGGCGGCGCCCTCGGCCTGGCGCGGCACTTCGACCGGCAGGTCGAAGATGTCGGCGACCATCTGCCGCCACGCCGCGCTATTGCTACCGCCGCCGGTGAGGACGATGGCGTCGAACCGCATGCCGGCGGCGACGAAGGCGTCGTAGCCGTACTTGAGGCTGTAGGTGGCCCCTTCCATCGCCGCGCGGTAGAGGTTGGCTTCGCCCAGGTTGTGCATGTCCATGCCGGCCAGTACACCCTTGCCCAGCGGCAGGTCCGGGGTGCGCTCGCCATTGAGGAACGGCAGCAAGGTCAGGCCGGCCGCGCCCGGTTCGCTGGCGGCGATGCGGGAGTCGCCTTCGCGCGAGCTGAAGCCGAACAGGCGCGCGATCGATTCGGTCGCCACGGTGCAGTTCATCGTGCAGATCAACGGCATCCAGCCGCCGGACGAGGAACAGAATGCAGCCCAGGCACCGGCGGGATCGACCACCGGCACGTCGGAATAGGCGAACAGCGTGCCCGAGGTACCCAGGCTCATCGACAGCTTGCCCGGCACCACCGCGCCGGTGCCGAAGGCCGCCATCATGTTGTCGCCACCACCGGCGGCCACCACTGCAGCGCGCGGCAGGCCGAGTTCGTCGGCGATATTGGCGGCGATGGCGAAGGTCGCGCCCGCCTCTACCAGCGGCGGCAGGCACTCGGAGAGGTCGCGCTGCGGATCGGTGGCGCGCAGCAGCTCAGCCGACCAGGTGCGCGTGCGCACGTCCAGCCAGCCGGTGCCGGAGGCATCGCCGTATTCGCAGAAGTACTGCCCGGTCAGCCAGAAGTTGAGGTAGTCGTGCGGCAGCAGGATCTTCGCCAGCTTGGCGTACACCTGCGGACGATGCTTGCGCGTCCACGGCAGCTTGGAGGCGGTGTAGCCAGCCAGGATAGGGTTGCCGGCCAGTTCGATGCAGCGCGCGGCGCCGCCGACGGCGTCCATGATCTCCGTGCACTCGGCGCTGGTGCTGGTGTCGCACCACAGCTTGGCCGGGGCCAGGACATTGCCTTCGGCATCCAGCGGCACGAAGCCATGCTGCTGGCCGGAGACCGCCAATGCGGCCACCTGCGCGCGCAGTGCCGGGTCGATGCGCGAGAAGCAGCTGCGCACCGCGTCCAGCCACCAGGAGGCTTCCTGCTCACGGCTGCCGTCCTCGCCACTGATCAACTCCAGCGCCGCGCTGGCCGAAGCGACTACTTGCCGCGCCTGCGGGTCATAGACCACCACCTTGATGCTTTGCGTGCCGGCATCGATGCCTGCGACCAACTTCATCCCATGCTCCTAAAACATTGATTCGATGGACGGCATCACCCGCTATTCCGATTCTTTCCCGGGCTATTCCGTTAGCGCTAACAGAAGGTCCGGAAACAAAACGGCACCAGGGCCGTTGAGGAAGAAACTGAATACAGGGCGGGTCTTGCGACGTCCGCGGACGTCGGGCCGAACTCTATCAGCAGTTGCGGATTTGGCATGTTGCGCTGCAAAAACCGGTACCTGCGGCACGGACCCTGCACGCGGGCTGTCTACCCGGCGGTGCCCGCTGCGACATCCGACGTAAATCAGTCACTTGGAAGGCGTTGTCATCGATCTGTGATGAGGCCGCGCGGCGTTGTGATCGAGCGTTCAAGCCCGAGGTGGAATTGCAGCACAGGTTGCGGCAGGCCCCCTGCGACACAGCGGGGATTCCTCATTCGCCAACCGAGACCCGACATGCCTTCCATGCCGTCCGCACCCGCCCTGCCCCGACGCGCGCTCACGCTCGCCTTGCTGTCCGCGATGTCCTTCCCGGCCCTGGCGGCCGGCACGCACTGCCAGTTGGTGGACGACGCCGGCAACGCGCTGCCGCTCGATGCCACGGCGACGGGGGCTGGCGCCCTGGCTTGCGGCCCCGCTGCCCAGGCAACCGGCGATGCATCCACCGCGGTCGGTGCGTGGGTGGATAGCGATGGCGATGGCCTGGTCGATGCCGACGAGATCACCTGGGCCAGCGGCGCCAATGCCACCGCCGTGGGTGCTGCCGCACAGTCCCGCGGCGCTGGCGCAGTGGCCATTGGCCTGCACTCGGTCGCCGTGCAGGACGACAGCGTGGCCTTGGGCGCCCAGGCGCAGACCCAGGCGCTGAAGACCACCACCACCAAGATCACTTCCGGCACCTATTCCAACGTCACCAGCAGCTCCAGCAGCGAGGCGGCCACCGGCACCTTCAGCGGCGGCGTCGCGATCGGCCAGCAGGCACGGGCTAATGGCAGCGACAGCCTGGCCATGGGAACCGGCGCGGTCGCAGAGCTCACCACCGAAACGCTATCGATGAACACCGTCGACGGCATTTCCACCTTGGTATCGACCAAGGTCGCCGGCCCGGCGAAGAACGCGATCGCCATCGGCAGCGCGGCGCGCGCCAACGGCGAGGGCACCATCGTCCTCGGCTCGGGCGCATTTGCCGAAGCGCTGGTGAAGACTCCCATGACCGGCTTCGGCGAGACCACGCTGAAGCAGTCGGTCGGCCCGGCCACAGACTCGATCGTGATCGGCACCTCCGCCAAGTCGCAGGGCACCAACAACGTCGTCATCGGTGCAAGGGCCGGCACTCAGGGGGATACAGTGCTGCTGGCCTTCGACCCGGTGACCGGCCTGCCGGCGAAGGATCCGAACACCGGTTATGCGCTATATGGCACCAGCTACAAAGACGAGAACAGCACGGTCGTGGGCGTGGGCGCCGTTTCCGTGCGCGGCTGGGGCAGCGCCTTCGGCTACAACGCCACGGCCTACGGCAACAAGAGCACGGCCATCGGCAATTACGCCAACGCGATCGGCCCGTCTTCAACGGCCATCGGCGGATTTCTCGACTACAACCCGGCACTGGGCGGCTATTCGGGCAACCCCCGCGCGTCCAGCTCGTACGGCCGTGCTTTCGCCAGCGGGTATGGTGCACAGTCGCTGGGCTCTGGTGCATACGCCTGGGGCAACTACGACGCTGCCGTCGGCCCGGCGGCTTCCACCGGCGACCGCGATACCGACCACGTCACCGATGACGGCCTGACCACCGGCCAGTACGGCGGCCTCGACCAGACCCTGGTCAATGGCTCGGCCTCGCTGGGTTTCTATGCCAACGCCGGCGGCCACCAGAGCATCTCGATCGGCGCCTTGAGCACCGCCCACGATGCCTATGCGATTGCCATTGGCCAGGAAGCGGTGGCCTACGGCATCGACAGCCTGGCGATCGGGCGCGATGCCGTTGCGACCTGGCGCGAAGACATCGCCATCGGCAAGAACACGGAAGTATGGGGCGGCTTTGGCACCGCGAACCTGGCGCTCGGCAACGAGGCGGCGGTCGGCTACAGCGGCGGGCCGGACATCAGCCATGCCATGGCCGTCGGCATGGGTGCCAGCGCGCAGGCCGATTACGCCCTGGCCCTCGGCGATGCCGCGCTGGCCGACAACGACTCGGCCAGCGCGTTCGGCGCGGCCGCGCAGGCTTCCGGCACCTCGGCCACCGCACTGGGCGAACACAGCCAGGCAATGGGTGACTACGACACCGCAGTCGGCGCCTACGCGCTGGCGCAAGGCGGCAACAGCGTGGCCGTGGGCACCAACGCGTTTGCCCTCGGCCTGGACGCCGTGGCCAGCGGCTATAACGCGATGGCCAGCGGCGAGGACAGTGTCGCCCTCGGCGCCTACGCCATTGCCGACAACCGACTGGGGACGGCACTGGGCAATGGCGCGATGGTGTTCGCCGACAACGCGGTGGCCATCGGCGCCAATTCGCTCGCCGATCGCGCCAATACGGTGTCGGTCGGCAGCGCCGGCGCCGAGCGCCAGATCGTCAACGTGGCCGACGGCACCGATGCCACCGACGCGGTGAACAAGGGCCAGCTGGACGCGGCGGTGGCCGATGTCAGCGGTAATGTCGGTGCGATCGACGCGGCGGCGGTGAAGTACGACGACGCCCAGGCCCGTGACCGCATCACCCTGGGCGGCGGTAGCGAGGGCACCACGATCAGCAATGTCCACGCCGGCGGCGTGGCCAGCGATGCGGCCAATATTGGCCAGCTCGACTCGGTCGCCTCGCTGCTGGGCGGCGCCAGCCGCCAGCTCGATGGCAGCTATGCGATAGCCGGCTATTCGCTGCAGGGCAGCCGCTACACCAATGTCGCCGCTGCCTTCGGCGCCGTGGACCAGGCGCTCGATGCGGTCTTCGGCCGCATCGACTCGCTCGAACACAGTCCCGGTGGCGGCGTGCCCGGCGGCCACGGCAAGGGCATTGCGTTCGGTCCGGGCAGCCTGGCCCGCGACGCCGCCGATACAGCGATCGGCCAGGGCGCGACCGTCGAGGCCGATGGCAGCACCGCGGTGGGCAGCAACGTCACGGTGAGTGCGGCGGCGACCAATGCCGTGGCCATCGGCGCCGATGCCAGCGTCAGCGCTGCCAGCGGCACGGCGATCGGCCAGGGCGCCACGGCCACGGCCGAAGGCGCTGTCGCCCTGGGCCAGGGCTCGGTGGCCGATGAGGCCAACACGGTGTCGGTCGGCAGCAACGGCAACGAACGCCGGGTGACCCACGTGGCGGCCGGCAGCGCCGCCACCGATGCCGCCAACGTGCAGCAGGTGCAGGCCGGAGACGCGCAGGCCGTAGCCACGGCCAATGCCTACACCGATACCACCGCGACCCAGACGTTGAGCAGCGCCAACAGCTACACCGACAGCCGCGTGCAGCAGTTGAGCGACCAGTTCAGCGGCCTCGGCAGCCAGATCGAGCGCCGCCTGCAACTGCAGGACAAGCGCATCGACCGCCAGGGCGCGATGGGCTCGGCGATGATGAACATGTCCATCAATGCCGCCAACAGCCGCAGCGCGCGTGGACGCGTGGCGGCCGGCGTCGGCTGGCAGAACGGTGAAACCGCGCTGTCGGTCGGCTATGCCAAATCGATCGGCGAGCGCGCATCGATCAGCATCGGCGGTGCCTTCAGCGGCGACGACCGCTCCGCCGGCGTCGGCTTCGGCGTCGACCTGTAACCCCTCGCATTCCTGCCTTCCCTTGCCGCCGCCCGGCGGCAAGGACTCACTTCGCCTACCGGAAAACCACCCAGATGATCGCCCGTCGCACCGTCCTGAGCCTGATGCTCGCCGCCGCCTGCGCGCCCGCGCTGGCCACTGCCGCCACCGTTGCGCCTGCCAACCTCGACCTGTCGGCACTGCACGATGCCGGCTTCCACCAGCGCTTCATCGTCAAGTACCGCAATGGCAGCGCCGAGCGCTTGCAGCCGGCGCAGCGCCAGCGCGCACTCGACGCGGCCACTGAACGCGCGCGCCCGCAACTGGGCGCCGCCGCCACCGCGGCCCAGCCGGGCCAGGCAGCGCTGCGCGTGACCACGCTGCGCACCACCGTCGGTGGCCGCCACGTCGTACGTGCTTCGCAGCGGCTGGACCAAGGCCAGGCCGAGGCGCTGATGCGCGCCATTGCCGCTGATCCGGATGTCGAATACGTCGGCGTCGACAAGCTCATGCATCGGGCCTCGCTGCCGAACGATCCGATGCTGGCCACCTACCAGGCGTGGCACTACGGCACCGGTCCTGGCGGTGCGCGCGTGACCAGCGCATGGGATGCCGGTGCCACCGGTGCCGGCGTGGTGGTGGCGGTGATCGACACCGGCGCGACCCATCATATCGACCTCGAGCCGAATCTATTGCCCGGCTATGACTTCATCACCGACGGCTGGATGGCGCGACGCGACACCGACGGCCGCGTGCCGGGCGGCTGGGACCAGGGCGATGGCGTGGAGGACAACGACTGCGGGACCGGTTCGGCCGCCGAGCCGAGCAGCTGGCATGGCACGCATGTGTCCGGCACGATTGCCGAGGTCACCAACAACGGCACCGGCGGCGCCGGCATTGCCTATAACGCGCGCGTGGTGCCGGTACGGGCACTCGGCCGTTGCGGTGGCTACACCTCCGACATCAACGATGCGATTGTGTGGGCGTCGGGTGGCCATATCGACGGCGTACCGGACAACCCGAACCCGGCCGAGGTGATCAACATGAGCCTGGGCGGCGGTAGCGCCTGCGACAGCGACACCCAGGCGGCGATCGACTCGGCGGTATCGCGTGGCACCGTGGTGGTGGTGGCGGCCGGCAACGACAACGGCAACGTCAGCAGCCATTCGCCGGCCAGCTGCGCCAACGTGGTTACCGTGGGCGCCACCGGCTTCAGCGGCCAGCGTGCCGGCTACTCCAACTATGGCGCAGGCGTCGACCTGGCCGCGCCTGGCGGCGCCGGTACCGAAGGCGTGCCCAATGGCTACATCTGGTCCACCCACAACACCGGCACCAGCACCCCGGTGGGCGACGAATACGTCGGCATGACCGGAACCTCGATGGCCACGCCGCATGTCAGTGGCGTGGTCGCGCTGATGCAGAGCGTGGCGCCGCAACCGCTGACGCCCTCGGTGGTCGAGGCGCTGCTGAAGGCTTCGGCGCGCACCTTCCCGGTCAAGCAGGACACCGGCAAACCGCTGGGCGCGGGCATCCTCGATGCCGCGGCCGCGGTCGAACGGGCCAAGAGCTATGGCCAGCCGCTGAGTGGGCGGCCGCTCACCTCCAACGTGGCCGAGTCGATGCCGCCCCTGGCTTCCGGCGCCAGCGTGCTCTACGTGGTCGATGTGCCGGCCGGCAAGAGCACGCTGGAGTTCACCACCTACGGTGGCCGCGGCACCTTGGTGGCCTACGCCAACTTCGAGGCCGAACCGCTGGCCAGCAGCAACATCGCCGCGTCCACGCGCCCGGGCACCAACCAGATCGTCACGATCAACGCGCCGGCCGCCGGGCACTACTACCTCAAGGTGAGTGCCGCGACCGACAGCGCTGGCGTAACGGTGCGGGCACGGGTCCTGTAAGCACGATGGCAGCAGCCCGGCTTTCCTTTCGTGCTGCCGCTTCGGCCGGCCTGGCCAGCGTGATGCTGGCCGGGTGCGGGCCGACGGCCGCGACACCCTCGCCTGCAGTGCCGGCGTCGGCCATATCGCAGCGCGCGACGACGCCCGTGACCGGCGTGGTGGATGTCGGGGCCGGCGACATCACCGCTCCGGTCGCCCTCGCGCCGGGGCAGCTGCTGCGCGTACATCTGCTGGAAAGCCCGGCCACCGGATATCGCTGGAGCCTGCAATCGGAGGTGCCGCCGTCGCTGCGCCTGGAAGCAGATCCGGGGATCGAGCCGGTGGCCAGCCAGATGCGTACCTGGAGCTTTCGGGTGCTGCGGCCGGACATGACACGCCTGCGCTTCGCCTACCGGCGGACCTGGGAAGGCGCCGATGAGCGCGGCGAATCGATCTCCTTCGATCTGCATATTCGTTGAGTCGCTGAATCGACGTGCGCTGCAAGGCACTGCGGCTATCGCTTAGGATCGAAGCTTGCCGCCCGACGCCGACTGGGGACGCCGGGGCAAGTGAAGAGCGGATGTGGAATGCCCCAGATGCGGTACCGCTTTGGCGATTTCGAGCTGGACCCGGCCTCGCGGGAAGTGTGGCGTAGCGGTGAGCGGATCGCGCTGCCGCCGAAATCGTTCGAATGCCTGGCCTATCTGATCGCCCACCGCGACCGCGCCGTGGGCCGCGACGAACTGATCTCGGCGGTGTGGGGCCGGGTCGAGGCAAGCGACACGCTGGTGGCGCAGACCCTGCTGCGTGCGCGCAAGGCGCTCGGCGACAGCGGCGAGCGCCAGGCCATGGTGCGCACCGTGCCGCGTTTCGGCTACCAATGGGCCGCGCCGGTGCGCGAGGTGGTGAGCTTCCCCGGCCAACCCGACATCGAAGAGATAGCCCCAGCCGCCGATGCGGTAGAACTCCCAGCGCCTACGATCGAAGCCCTGCCGACACCGACGTCGCCAGCGCCCTCGCGCAGGTCCGCGCGTTGGCCCTGGTACGCCGCGGCCATCGTGCTGGTTGGCGTACTCGCGGCGGTGCCGCTGCGGTGGCGCAGCCCTCTGCCGGCGACGCCGACGACCACAGCGCCGGTGCGAACCCTGGCGCTGGTGCTACCGGTCAGCGTCGTCCCGGCCGAGGCGGAGACCTCCTGGGTACGCCTGGGCGCCATGGACTACATCGCGAGCCGCTTGCGTCGCAGTGGTTTGAAAGTGGTCCCCAGCGACCAGACCTTGCACCTGAGCGGTTCGATGGAAACGGCGGGCGCATCGACTGCGCCCGATTGGCAACGGCTCGGACAGGACAGTGGCGCACGCTGGATTCTCGCCCCGGAAGCCAGCCACGATAGTTATGGCTGGCGCGTGCGCCTGGAATGGCGCGAAGCCGGCCAGGCACGCGTGATCGAGGCGCGTGGCAATACGCCGCTGGCCGCCGCCGCCAGCGCGACCGACAACTGGCTGCGCCGCCAGGGCCAGCGCGCGCCGGAAGATTCGCCCACGCCGCTGGTCGAACGCCTGCAACAGATCGACGCCGAACTGACCGTCGGCCAATTGGCCACCGTACGGCGCCTGCTCGAACAAGCCCCGGACGCGCAGCGCGCCGATCCACGGTTGCAGGTTCGACAAGCGCAACTGGCCTTCCGCTCCGGCCAGATCGACCAGGCCGAACAACAATTCCTGACGCTATTGGGGCCGCAGGCAACGGCGGCCGGCGCCGACGTGCGCGCGCGCACGCTGATGGGCCTGGGCGCGGTGGGCATCCGCCGCGGCAACTACACCGACGCCCAGGCCCGCTACGGCCAGGCAGTGGAACTGTTGCAGGCCGGTCCCGAAGGCCTGGACGACCCCAGCATGTTGGGCAACGCCTACAACGGCCGCGGCGTGGCACTGGCCGAACAGCAGCAGATGGCAGCGGCCGTCCATGACCTGGGGATGGCGCGCATCGCCATGCAGCGCGCCGGCGACCTGGTGGAGGCGGCGATGGTCGGCACCAACCTCGGCATGATCGAGAGCCGCCGTGGCCACTATGCGCAGGGGCTGCAGGAACTGGATCGCGCCATCGCCACCTACGAACGCTTCGGCGTGCGCGACTATCTCGCCGCAGCGCTCAGCTCCAAGGCCGAGACCGAGCTGGCGCTGGCCCAGCCCGGCACCGCCCTGGAAACAATCAAGCGTGCGCGCAGGGAATCCAGCACGCTCGAAGACAACACCCTGGCGATCCGTGTCGATAGCGTGCAGGCGCAGGTGCAGATCGCCAACGGTCGCCTGCATGATGCGCAGGCGACGCTGGCGCGCTTGCGTACGCTGGGCTTGGCCGCCGATGGCCGGCAAATGACCGAGCTGACGCTGCGCCTGCTGCTGGCACAGGGGCATTCGGCCGAGGCACTCGCCATGTCACGTAGCTGGCTGGCACGCGCCGATGCCACCGCCGCACTGACGCTGCTGGGGGTGCAGGCCGCGCTGCGCGAGCGCGACATGGCGGTGGCACGCCAGTGGCAGGCCCGCAGCAGCACCGCGGCGGACGACGCCGACGCCGAACTACCGGTCTCACGCGCACTGGTGGCCGCGCGCGATGGGCATCGTGAGCAAGCACTGGCGACGATCGCCACGGCGGCCACCCGCGCCAGCGACACCGGCAGCGCCGATGCCCGTATCCGGATCGGCGTGGCCCAGGCCTGGATCCTGCTCGATGCACGGCAGCCCGAGGCAGCCGCCGCCGAGCACCGCGGCGGCTGCCAACAGCGACTAT
>DATLJF010000106.1:0-8936 GCA_035539015.1 Stenotrophomonas sp.
GGCAATGGTCAGCTGGGACCCACCTGGCTGGCCGGCACCATCGCACCGGGGCACTCGATCGGCAGGCTGACCATTGCCGGTGATTACGTGCAGCAGCCCGGCAGCGTCTACGAGGCCGAGGTCGATCCGAGTGGCCGCAGCGACTTGTTGCAGGTGCAAGGTCGAGCACACCTGCAAGGCGGCACCTTGCGCCTGGTACCGACCTCGGCGGGCGCCCTGCTCGGGCAGCGCTGGCGCGTGCTGGCCGCGCACAACGTGGAAGGCCGCTTCGCCGCCGTCGAGGGCGCCCTGGCGTCGCCCTTTCTCGCCTTCGCCGCGCGCTATGAAGGCAATGCGATACAAGCGCAGGTTGGCCGCGGCCTTCCCTTGGCCAGCGCCGCGCGCACCCGCAACCAGCGCGGCGTGGCCGGCGCGGTCGATCACACGCCGGACGGCCACGTGCTGCCGCAACGCCTGACCCAGCTGCAGCCCGCGCAAGTGCCCGCTGCGCTGGATGCGGTGAGTGGCGAATTGCATGCCAGCGTGCGCACCTTGCTGCTGCAGGACACGCAAGGGCCGCGCGAGGCGGCGTTGGCCCGCGCCCGTCACGGCCAGGACGCCTTCACCGCGCAGTCGGCCGCTGGCCGGGGGCATGGCCTGTGGGCTGACGTGCGCCAGGACCAGCATCGACTGGACGGCGACGGCAATGCCGGTAGTGCCCGGCTCAGTGGCAGCACCGCGCTGGTCGGCTACGACCAGGCATTCGATAGCGGCTGGCAGGCAGGCCTGTTCGGTGGCGGCGGCAAACGCACTGCACAGCTGAGCGCGCGCTACGACCGCGCCGAGATCAAGGCCACGCACGCCGGCCTGCATGTGAGCCAGCGCTGGGGCCAGCTCGGCGTCCGCGCCGGCCTGGTCCATAGCTGGCAACAGGTGCGCAGCCGGCGCCAGGTGCCGGAGGCCGGCCAGGCCGAGGACACCGCGGCGCAGGCGCGCTACGAGGTCAATACCTCGCAGTGGTTCGTCGAGCTGGGCTATCGATGGGAGCACGCACGCGGCGGCATCGAGCCCTTCCTGCAATACACCGGCCTGCGCCTGCGCAGCGATGCCGCCCAGGAACAAGGCGGGCAGGCGGCGCTGGCGGTAGCAACGGCCAAGCAGGCAGTCGGCCAGTGGAGCGGCGGTCTGCGCTTCGGCTTCGACCTGGCTGCGCGTGGTCAGGTCCAGGACTGGCTCAGTCTGCGCGGCAGCCTGGCCTACCAGCAGGCCAACGGCGACCTCACGCCGTCCGCACAGATGCAATGGCAGCAAGGCCCAGGCTTTACCGTGTGGGGTGCGCCCCTGGCCAAGCACAGCACGCTCGCCTCACTGGGCGTTGCGGCACGGCTGAGCGAGAACAGCCTGCTTGAATTGAACTGGCATGGCGCTTTCGCCAGCCACGCCCGCGACAACAGCCTGGGCCTACGCTATTCGATGCGGTTCTGAGCCGTCCCCTGGCGGTGCGGGAGGGCACAGTGGCCCTCCCGCACCTCATCGCCGCGAAGCGACTATTCCTCGCCCTTGGACACCAGCGTGGTCAGCGCCAGGTCGCCGGTGACGTTCAAGGCCGTGCGGCACATGTCCAGGAAATGGTTGACGCCGAGGATCAGGCCGATGCCGACGGGGTTGACGCCGACCATGGCGCAGATCAGCGCCACCACCGGCAGCGAGCCAGACGGCACGCCCGCGGTGCCGATGCCGCCGAGGATGCACACCACCATCACCATGAACTGCTGCGCCAGGCTCAGGTCGACGCCAAAGAACTGCGCCAGGAAGATCACAGTGACGCCTTCGAACAGTGCGGTACCGTTCTGGTTGGCGGTCGCGCCAACGGTCAGCACGAAGCGCGAGACTTTCGGTGGCAGGCCCATTTCGTCGGCCACGCGTAGCGCGGTTGGCAGGGTCGCGTTGCTCGATGCGGTGGAAAATGCCATGACCGTGGCCGCCTGGGTCTGGCGGAAGAACTGCAGCGGCGAGCGCCCGGCCAGGCGTACCGCGATGCTGTAGGTCAGCAGCATGTGCAGGCCCAGTGCCAGCACCACCACGCCGACATAGGCGCCCAGTTTCACCAGCAGGTCGATACCGAACAGGGCGGCCAGGTTGAACATGAAGCAGGCCACTGCGTACGGCGCCAGGCGGATCACCAGGCCGATGAGGGTCATCGAAATTTCGAACACGCCTTCGATGCCACGGCGCAGCGTGCCCACTTTCTCCTGGTCGCTGAGCACCATGCCGACGCCGAACATGACCGCGAAGAACATCAGGGAGAGGATCGCGCCGTTGCTGGATGCGGCCGCGATCACGTTGCTCGGCACGATCGACATCAACATGTCCATGCCTTGCGGCTGGCCCGAGGCGCCGGCCACGATCTCCTTGCTACGCTCGGCATTGGCCGTCAGCAACTGCGCCGCCAATTGCGGGTCGACGCCAGCGCCGGGCTTGAACAGGTTCACCAGCACCAGGCCGAGCAGCACCGCTATGCCGGACAGCACCACGGTATAGGCCAGCGTCTTCCAGCCGATGCGGCCCAGCGCGCGGATATCGCCCATGTCGGCCACGCCCATCACCAGCGCCGAGAACAGCAGCGGCACGATGAGCATGAAGATCAAATTGAGGAACAGCTGCGAGAACGGCGTGGTGAAGTAGCGGGTCAGCGCCTGCACCCATGCCGACTCACCGCCGCCGGCGAAGAACACCAGCAGGCCCAGCAACAGGCCGCCGATGAAACCTATGCCCATCTTCCAGTGCAGCGGCATGCCACGCCGGGGTGCGGAAGGGCCGGGAAGCGGCTGCGAATGGTTCGGGGTCGTCGTCATCGGCGGCTCCTGCTGTGGTGCGAACGAAGCCCCGACTTTACCAGGGGCCTCGCCCTCGCCGCCCGCGCCGGAACGACCGCGGTGTGCTGGGCTAGCGTGCGGCGCGTCCGCCAGCGGGGTACAAGGGCGGCAGTTCCGAGTTGCGATCCGGCGCGCGCGCATGCCACTGCGGCGCGCTGCGGAAGGCCTCGCGCAGGCGCTGGCGTGCCTGGGTGACATCGCCTTCGCCGGCCCAGCGCGCGCGCTGCATCGCAGCGATGGCCTCACGCTGCGGCGCCGAGTCCAGGCGCGCGATGACCTCATCGAGTTCGGCTACGCCGGCCATCAGGCATAGGCAACGTGCGACCTCGTCCAGGCCGCCCTGGTCGATCGCGCGGCGCAGTTCGACCAGGCTCGGCTTGGCCGCGCCCGGGACACCGTCGCCTGGCGTCGTTGCATGGGTGGTGAGTACCGCTGCCGGCGCCGGACGCCGCCGCCACAGCCAGAGCGCCAGCGCCACCGTCAGCAGCCACAGCAGCACCAAGGCAGCGGCCAGCCATTTCCAGCCGCGCGTGGCCTTGGCGGCCGACACCGTGCTATCGGCCTTGAGCACCGCGGCAGCACTCGGCGCCGGTGCCGCGACCGGCGGCGCGGCCGCAAAGGCGCCACTCCCCGCGGCTACCTCGAGCTTGAGGTCGGGCAGGCTGGCGCTGCGCGCGCTGCCGGCGCGCACGTCCCACCAGTCCACCCGCGGCCCTTGCACCAGCAGCGGCCCGGCCTGGTTCGGCACCACCGAGAAGCGTCGCGTCATCTTCAACTGCGGCGAGCCGGCAATGAAGCGCTCGTCGTACTGCGGCGGCTCGGGAAAGACTTGCGCACCACTGACCGGCGGCAACACCAGGTCGGGGAATTGCGCGCGGCTGGCACCGGTGGCGGTGGCCTCGACCACGACCTGCACCGCCGCGCCAGCGACTGCGCGCTGCGGCGTGGCGACATAACGCAGTTGCAGGTCGCGCAACGGCAGCCACGGTTGCGGCGCCTGGTCGGGCTGCGGACGCACCTGCAGCGTGGTCGCCGCGCTGCGGGCATTGAGTTCGCCATTGCCGCGGCCGAAGTAGTCGTCGAAGAATCCGCCGACCGCGCGGCCGCTGAAGCGTGCGCCCGGCAGCACCAGCGCGCCACTGCGTTCGGGCACCAACAGGTAGCGGCGTTCGGCGACGTTGTAGACGCGGCCGTTGAGGGTCTGCACCGAACTGCCGTCGTCGCCAATCTGCTGCAGCGAGGCACCGCTGGGGGCATCGAGTTCGAGCGCACCGGCAGCCAGCTGGGTAGCGTAGTAGAGCCGCACGACCACGCCGACGCTTTGTTGCACATAGGGCTGGGTGTCGTCCACGCGGGTTTCGACGAACACCGCCTCATCGCCTCGCGCAGGCGTGGCCGCAGCATCGGCCGCTGCGCCGTTGGCGCCAGCAGTCACGGTCAGGCGCAGCGGTGCGGTGGTATCGGCACCGACGCGCAAGGCCGGCACGGTCAGGCTGCCGGTGTTGCGCGGCGTCAGCACCACGGCGAAGTTGGTGCGCGTGGTCACGGTGCCGTTGACGCTCTGCAACTGCCGGCTGCTTTGCTGGCCGCTGATGCCGAATTCGCCGCGCAAGGGGCTGAAGTCGGGGCCGGCAGTAAGCTGGTCGGTCTCGATGTTCAAGGTCACCGGCGTGCCGGCGGCAACGGTGTCGCGATCGAGCCAGGCGCGGGTGGCCGCATGCACCGGGGCGATGGCACCGGCGGCCAAGCTGCTGATCAGCAGCCATACGGATAACAGTTGGCGACGTGCGCTCATGGTTGTTCTCTCTGTCGGCGCTCGTTTTCCAGGCGGAACTTGGTACGCAGCAGGCTGCCCGGATCATCGGGCACGCGTCGCATCCATGCTTCCAGCGCCTGGCGCTGTTCGCGTTGCTGCGGGGTCTCGTTGCGTTGCCCTTGCTCGCCCTGCGAGGGCGCGCCTTGCTGTTGCCCGGCCATCGCCTGGCGCATGCGCTCGCGTTGCGCGGCATCGGCTTGCTGCTGCGACTGCGGGTCGCTTTGCTGGGGTTTGTCTTGCGCCTTGTCGCGCTGGCTTGGCTGCGGTTTCGAGGGCGCCTGCTCGGCCTGGGCCGAATCCTGCGACTTGGGCTGGCCCTGCGGGTCAGCCGCCGCGGGCGGCGATTGCCCCGCCTGCGGTTGTCCAGCCGAATTGCCCTTCTGGTCTTTCGAGTTCTGGTTCTGCTGGCCCTGGTTGCCCTGGCCCTGGCCACCGTCGTCGTCGTGAGACTGCTTGCGCTTGCGCGCCGCCTCGACCGCGGCGCGGTTGGCAACGGCGTCGGCCATGCGGGGGTGCTTGGCCAACGCCTTGTCGTAGGCCGCGATGGCCTCGTCGTACTGGCCCTGGCGCGCCAGCGCATTGCCCAGGTTGTACCAGCCCTGGTCGCTGTCGATACCCTGGAAATGTTGTTGGGCGGTGGCGAAATCACCCTGGCGGTAAGCCTCAACCCCGCTCTGCAGCTGTTGTTGCTCGACCTGGTCGGCCCGTCGCCACCAGCTCGCCTCGGCCGCGTGCGCGGTGGGCAGCAACGCCGGCGACAGGCAGACCAACACCACCAACAAAGCGCCGCGGCGACGGAAGGCCGGCAACAGCAACAACATCGCCAGCGGCAGCAGCCAATAACCTTCATCGCGCCATTGCAGGCCGCCGTTCTCACCGGCGGCGTTGCTGTCTTCGCGGCCGGGGTCGAGTACGCCCAAGGCGCGCAGGTCGTCGTCGCCACTGCCCAGGCGCGCATAGCCGCCGCCACCGGCACGCGCTAGCGCCTGCAAAGTGCCTTCCTCCAGCCGCGCCTGGGCGATGCTGCCATCGCTGTCGCGATACGCCGCGCCAGCCGGTGTGCCCAGGCCCAGCGCGGACACGCGATAGCCAGCACGCTGGGCCTGCACTGCCTGCGTGCGCGCGGCAGCATCGGCACGGTCGGTGAGCAGGAGGATGTCGCCGTGGGCGAACTCGGCCTGCTGCAGCAGCTTCACTGCCGCCGCGATGGCACGATCGCCGCGCTGGCCGGCCACCGGCATCACCGAAGGGTCGAGGGCGTCCAGGAACAAGGCGACGTTGCCCGTGTCATCGGTCAACGGCGCCACCGTAAAACTGTCACCGGCGTAGGCCAGCAACGCGACTTCGCCGGCGCGACGTTCGCGCAGCAAGGTCGCCAGCTTGGCGCGCGCCTGCAGCAGGCGCGAAGGCGGCAGATCGGCCGCCTGGGTGCGAGCGGAGAGATCCAGCGCGATCACCAACGGCGAATGGGTCCGAAACAGCGGTTGCGCGTCCTGGCGCCAACTCGGCCCGGCCAGCGCCAGGATCGCGATCGCGCACGCCACCAGGGCGGCGAGGAAACCGAGCCAGGAGCGCCGTCCACCGCTGGCCAGCAAGGCTGGCAAAAGATGCGCATCGACATTGGCGCGCCAGGCATCGGCGCGGCGCAGGCGTGAGTGCCAGGCCAGCGCCACCAGCGGCAGCAACAACAGCGCCCACAACGCGTGCGGCCGCAGGAAGTGAAAGGCCTGCCAGAAGGCGTTCATCGCGGCCTCCACGGCAGGGCGAAGTGCAACAGGACCAGCAGCAACGCCAGCGCCAACGGCCCGGCGTAACGCTCGATCCGCGGCTGCACCGCAACACCGGCAGCTGCGACCGGTTCGAGTCGGTCCAGCTCGGCATAGATGCCGGCCAGTTCGTCGGCATCGCGGGCGCGGAAGAAACGCCCGCCGGTCTTGTCGGCGATCTGGCGCAGCGCGGTTTCATCGATCTCGTCGCCACCGCCGGGCAAGGGAATGCCGAACATCGAATAGCCCCCGGCGCCACCAAAGGCGATCGTATGCACGCGCACGCCGGTGGTCGCAGCCAATTCGGCAGCCTTTTCCGGAGTGATGCTGCCGGCGTTGCTTTCGCCGTCGGTGAGCAGGATGACCACCCGCTGCCCCATGGGTTGTTCGCGCAGGCGCTTGACCGACAGCGCCAGCGCATCGCCGATGGCGGTCTGGCGGCCGGCCAGGCCGACGACGGCATCGCGCAGTTGGTCGCGCACGGTGGCCAGGTCGGCGGTCAGCGGCGTCAGCGCGTAGGCGCGCTCGGCGAATACCAGCAGGCCGACGCGGTCGCCCTGGCGACGGTCGAGGAAGTCGGCGAGCACGGCCTTGGCCGCGGTCAGCCGATCGACCACCTGGCCGCCTAGCTGCATGTCGGTTTCGGTCATGCTCGCCGACAGGTCGACTGCGAGCATCATCTGCCTGGCCTGGTGCGGCGGCGTGATGGGTACGCCGAGCTCCTGCGGACGCGACAGCGCCGCACACAGGAACAACCAGGCCAAGGCCAGCAACCAGGGCACGCGGCGCCACGCCGGGCGATGCGCCGCACCCGCGGCGATGCCTTGCAGCGCCTCACCGTAGGGCACCCGCAACGCGGCTGCGCGGCTGGCCAGCGGCGGCAACAGATACACCAGCAATGGCAGCGGCAACAGCCACCAGGCCCACGGCCAGGCGCTGCCGGCGAAGGCTTGCAGCCAGGCGCTGACATCCAGGGTGCTCATCGCTTGCGCGCCATCAGTTGCAGGAACCGCGCCCGCGCCAGCGGTTCGAGCGCCGCCAGTTCGGCATCGCTGGCGTGTGGACGAAAACCGCCCTCGAGCAAGACCCGTCCGGGACCGCGCGAGAACTCCGTGCCTTTGCGGCCGTCCAGCCATTGCAGCCAGGCTTCGCCTTGCAAGGTGTCGGCACGCGGATCGAGCCGACGCGCGGCGCGGCGCAGCAAGGCCGAGATCGCGCCGATGCGTTCGGCTGCGGTGGCACCGGCGCTGTCCTGCTCGAACAAAGCCTGCCAACGCCGCCGCCGTGCGCGCCGGCGCATCACGATGAGCAACACGAACGCCAGCACACACAACAGGGCAGCACCCACCCACCACCAACCGGCGGCCGGTGGCCACCAGCCCGGTGGCGGCGGCAAATGCACATCGCGCAGTGGCAGCTCGGCCGGGGCCATCACCGCACTCCCTGGGTCGCGCCGCCAAGCCAGGCATCGCTGCTGTCATCGGTGCGCAGCACGCGCACGCTGACGCGGCGAGCCGGCAGTTCTTCCTGCAGGCGTTGCAGCGGTGCACCGAATTCCCGTTGCCAACTTTCGCGTGCAGCGCTCGCGGCCAGATCGAGCTCAAGCCGTCGTCCGCCACTGAGGAACGGCAGCACCGCGGCGGGCGGTGCCATTTCCAGCGGATCGACCAACAGCACCAGCACGACTTCGTGGTGCAAGGCCAGGCCGGACCAGCGCGACGCCGGCAGCGCGATAGCGCTGTGTGGGTCGGCGAAGACGGTCAGGCGCGAGCCGGGGCGCAGCAGCCGGGTGGCATGGTCCAGGGCCAGGGCCAGGCCGGCGTCATCGGCCGGCGGCTCCGCATACCAGCGCACCAGCGCGTCAAGCACCCGCAGCACACCGCGCGCGCCACCGGCCGGCGCCACCGGGGCTTCGCGCAGGCTGCCGCGCAGCGCGGCGACGCGATCACCCTGGCGCTGCGCCAGCCAGGCGGCAACGGCGGCCGCACGCGCGGCCTGCACCGACTTGAAGCGCGTGCGCGTGCCGAAATACAGCGTCGGCGCGGTGTCGGCGACGATCAGGCTCAGGCGCTCGCGCTCGGCCTGGAACAACTTGGTGTGGGCACGGCCGCTGCGCGCGGTCAAACGCCAGTCGATATGGCGCGCGTCATCACCAGGCACGTATTCGCGCGACTCGGCGTACTCCATGCCGCGCCCGCGCAACGAGGAAGGCGACTGCCCGACCAGCCCCAGCCGCCCGCGTCCGGGCAGCACCCGATGGCGGCTGGCGCCGCGCAGGGCGATCAGTTCGGCCAGGGTGGGCTGCAGGCCGGTCACGGTGGCCTGCGTTCCCTCGGCGGAGGTGGGGCTCGCGGCCATGCTCAAGGCCGCCTCAAGCCGCGACGCCCCCGCCAGCGGCGGTGCCGGTCATGGCAGCGGCACCCGGTCCAGCAGGGCATGTACCAGGCGCTCGCCATCCCAGCCTTCGGCGGTGGCTTCGTAGCTGGGTAGGATGCGATG